>CBFHRT010000089.1:3104-8710 GCA_965658285.1 Puniceispirillaceae bacterium (SeqCode)
TGCGGTTCGGGAACAGATCGGCCGTGCGGGAGATGAAGCTGAGCGGCGTTAACGGCACGAAATTGGCGTCGTTTCGCGGCATGGATTCGTAATGCTGCCTCATGAAAATCTCCCTCGTATCCGGCATGCGGGGCGGGCGGTTGATTGCGGTGATACACCGCCCTGATCGTATGATGACGGCTGCATGAAGGCTGTCAAGCCACCGCGATGCCGGGGGTCAGCTATCAACGGTCAGCTATCAGCGACCGGGCATTATCGCCCGGGCATTATCGCCTATGGGCCAAGCTGCGCCGCCACGGCGCCGGCCAATGCCGCATTGTCGATGATCAGCCGCTTGTTGGCGGCAAGGCTGCGCCCATCCGACCGCCGCGCGATTTCGGCCAGCAGCCAGGGCGTCGCCGCGGCGCCGGCCGGGGCATCATCGATACAGTCGGCGATCCAGCCCTCGATCTCGTCAATCTCCAGCGCCAGCAGCGGGTCGACCGGATTGCAGATCAGCACCGCGCCGCCAATGCCAAGACCGGCGCGCGACCGGATAATGGCGGCAATCTCGGCCGGGCTGTCGGCCCGGCAATCGACCGCCAGCCCGCTATGCCGCGCCCAGAAAGCCGGCATGTCGTCGGTCCGGTAGCCGACAAGCGTCACCCCCATCGTCTCCAGCACCTCGCGCGTTCGCGGCAGATCGAGGATCACTTTCGGACCGGAGCAGACAACCGCCACCGGCGTGTGCGCCAACTCGAACAGATCGGCCGACACATCCATGCTGGACTCGCCGCCACGATGTACCCCGCCAATGCCGCCCGTGGCGAAAATGTCGATACCGGCGCGTTCGGCCAGGATCATCGTTGCCGACACCGTTGTCGCGCCTAGCGCCGGCGCACCAGGCACGCCGGAGAGCGCAATGGCAAGATCGCGCCGCGACAGCTTGGCCACACCGCTTGCCGTGGCCAACCGCCTCATCTCGTCAGCGGCCAGTCCGGCATGCGCCCGCCCGTCAAGAACCGCCATCGTCGCCGGCACCGCGCCGGCGGCGCGCACAGACGCCTCGGCCGCCTCTGCCACTTCGATATTCTCCGGATGCGGCAGGCCATGGCTGATCAAGGTCGATTCAAGCGCCACCAGCGGACGGTCCTCACGGCGCGCGGCGGCAACCTCTGCCGACATTAGGAATTCGAGATCGGAATTTACTGTCATTCTCATGCCTCCACCGGCTGATTCCTCCACCGGCTCATTCCTCCACTGTTGGGCCGGCCGCATAATTCGCGCCGGCCGCCAGCGCCGCCCGCAACCGGTCAGACAGCACCATATCGGGCTGGCTTTCAAGATCGCAGAATAGCCGCGCCGCCATCACGTCACCAGCGCCGTTCGCATTCACCAGGCGGATCTGCGGCGGCGGTGCCGTCACCACCATGCCGGCATCGGCCAGCGCCGCCATGTCGCCGCCATCGCTGACCAGAACCACACCGCCGTCGCGCAGCCTGGCGGCGAGCGATGCTGCCATCGCATCCACCGGCATCTCCGTGCCAAGAAGCGCCGCCGCCTCACCGCGATTGACCACCAGCGCATCAAGCAGGGGCAGCACGTCCGCAAGCCGCGAGACCTTCGCCATCGACGTGCCGGCAGCAAACATCCGTTGCGGCGCCCCGAATTCACCGGCAATGGCGATGATGGTATCGGCCGGGAAATTCGCATCGAGAATGAGGGGGCCTTTCATGTCCGCAAGGCCCGGGCGGATCATCGGCAGCGTTACCGATTCATAGAGCGCCATCGCGGCCGCCCCCATCAACAGCTCACCATCAGGCGACAGAATGGCGGTATAGCCGGGCGGCTCGCCTTCACACGGGGTCAGCAACGGCGCGATTCCTGCCGCGGCAAGCCGCGCCTCCATGCCGGCAAGGCTGCCCGGTGGCTGCACACCGACAAACCGGACAGCCGCGTTCCAGCTGGCAAGCTGGCAGGCGATGTTTGTTGCAACTCCACCAAGCCTCTCGCGCGCCTCGGCGGGGTTGGTCCGGCCAGCTTGCGGCGGCGCGGTCAGGCGAAGCTGCCGGTCGATATGGCATCCGCCACAGACAGTAAATCCCTGCTCCATAAATCCATGTCCCGGTGCCATCAGCGCCCTACACCCCGTGCCCGCGATGGCGCCAGGCCCGCCATTGGATCAGGGCGACGATGGCCGAGCCGACACCCATGATCAGGATCGCCCAGAACCAGGCATCCAGCGAGGTCTCGCCGCCGCCAAGATCGAGCATCATCCCGACCGCCGGACCGCCAAGGGCGCCGCCGCTGAAACCCACCATCGAATGCACGGCAAGAAGCGCGCCGCGTTCATGCGCCGGCGCGGCCGCCACCGTGCCGGCGGTCAGCGCACCACTGTCCAGCATGATGCAGATATTGTAGATCCACAGGCAGGCCAGCGCGAGCCATACCGGGCCGTCCAGCGCCAGCGCCGACAGCACCGCAAGGCCGACGGACAGGGCGCCGATGATCGCAATCACCCGATGCCGGCCATAGGCAAGACAATAGCGCGCACCGATGATTGACGCCGCCATGCCGGTCAGGGTCAGAAGGCTGACAAGCAGCGTGACAACCGAAAGCGACAGCGCCGGCGTTGCGGTGGCACCGATGAAGGCAAACATGGCAAAGCTCCAGCCGCGATAGGCAAAAAGCTCATAGGTATGCGCGCCATAGGCAAAGATATAGCCAAGCGCCAGCCTGTTGCGAAAGGCCGGCCGCAGATCCAGCGGATGACGCCTCGCCTCGGCTTGCGGACGTTCAGCAGGTGGTGCGGCGCGAACAAGACAGACCACCGCCACCGCCGCCAGCAACGCCCCGCCACAGCCAATCCAGGCGGCGATCAGATGGTCGAAATGGATCAGCAGATAGCCATTCAGATAGAATGACCCGCCGGTGCCAATGCCGAAACAGGATGTATAGAAGGGGACAGCCTTCAGCCGCTGTTCATCCGACAGCCTTGCGTTCAGGATCTGCAGCCCCGGCATGTAGGTGCCGGCAAGACCGGCGCCGACAAGGCTCCACGTCACCGCGGCGCCCCAGAATCCGTCCGTGATGGTGGCAAAACCGGCACAGCCGATGGCAGCTGTCAGACTGCCACCGATGAAGACGCGTTTCGCGTCGATGCTGTCGGTAAGCCCGACAAGAACTGGCGTCGCGACAACATAGCCGATGAAATAGGCGCCGTTGATCCAGCCGATCTGGGTATTCGTCAGACCCCATTCCGGCCCCAGCGAGACAAGAAAGACAGGCCAGATCGCATAGCTGATCATCGCCAGCACACCGGCGACGCAGGTGACAACAATCAGCGCGGTCGGTCGGCTGCCGTCAAGGATACCCTGGATTGGTCCCGGACGTGACAAACCGCTTAGCCGCCCCGGTCAGCCGCCGAGGAACAGGCGGCCGACATCCGGGTTGTCGAGAAGTTCGTTGCCATCCCCGGCGATGGCGGTCTCACCGGAGACAAGCACATAGCCCAGATCGGCGAAGGACAGGCCTTTTTTCGCGTTCTGTTCAACCATGATGATGGTCTTGCCATCCTTGCGCTGCAGGTCGTCGAGAATCTCGAACACCATGTCGATGAAGCGCGGCTCCAGCCCGATCGAGGGCTCGTCAACAAGCAGCACCTGTGGCTGCATGACAAGCGCCCGCGAGATTTCCAGAAGCCGGCGCTCACCACCGGACAGCACGCCGGCAGGCTTGTCGCGCCGGTCGGCAAGGCGGCTATATTTCGAGAACACTTCCTCGGCAGCGATCTTTGCCTCGGCGGGCTTGTTCTTCAGGAACCCGCCCATCAGCAGGTTTTCCTCGACCGTCATCTGCGGGAATACCGACTTGTCCTGAAGGATATAGGCAATGCCGGCCTCGGCGAGCTTCTGCGAGGGTGTCAGCGCCGTCACATCCTTGCCATTGATGATGATGCTGCCGGAGAAGATGTTGGTGAATCCGAAGATCGAATGCAGAACCGTCGATTTGCCGGCGCCGTTCGGCCCGATCAGGCAGAGCGACTGGCCGCGCCCGATGCGCAGACTGAAATCATGCAGGATTTCCATCTTGCCATAACCGGCCCGAAGATTGTTGATCGACAGGAAGGCATCGCCATCGGCCATTGCATCCAGTTCGGGCACCGTCGGCGCGTTGGCGGCAATCGAGGCGGCTTCCTTCGCCACCTGGTCGACCGACATCACGACATCGACAGATCCGCTGCCATAACCGCTGACAGCACCCTTTTTGGCTGCGGCCTTCTTCGCCGTTGCCTTCTTGGCGACGGCCTTCTTGGCGACGGCCTTTTTGGCAGCTTTCTTAGCGGCCGGCTTTTTTGCGGCCTTTGCCTTTTCGTCCTCGGCCATCAATGTCCTCCAAGATAGGCGTCGATGACGCGCTGGTCATTCTGCAGTTCTTCGGGTGTGCCATCGGCCAGCATGCGGCCATTGGCAAGGCAGTAGATATGCGAGGCCAGATTCATGATCACACGCATATTATGCTCGATCACGCACAGGGTGATCCCCAGCTCTTCATTGGCCCGCCGCAACCGGTCGATCAGCCCGTTGATCAGCGTCGGGTTGATCCCCGCTGTCGGCTCATCGAGAAGCAGCGCCTTCGGCTCGTTCATCAGCGCCATGGCGAATTCGAGAAGCTTCTGCTGACCGAATGACAGATCGCCCGAGATCAGGCTGCGCTTTGAATAGAGACCGACAAATTCCAGCAGATGCTCAGCCC
Source organism: Puniceispirillaceae bacterium (SeqCode) (assembly GCA_965658285.1). Lineage (GTDB taxonomy): Bacteria > Pseudomonadota > Alphaproteobacteria > Puniceispirillales > Puniceispirillaceae > UBA8309. The sequence goes on from CBFHRT010000089.1 coordinate 7,839, forward strand.
GGTCCTTGATCTCGCCCTTCCGGCTGGAGAACATCGAGGACTTCGAACCTTGCCGGTGCGAGACGGAGATCTGCATGTTGTCGACACAGTCCATCTTGCCATAAATGCGCGTCTGCTGAAAAGTTCGCAGCATGCCAAGACGGGCGATTTCAGGCACCCGTAAATCCGAGATTTCCTGGCCGTCAAACTGGATCGAGCCATTGTCGATCGGATGGTAGCCGACAATCGAATTGAACAGGGTGGTCTTGCCGCAGCCATTCGGTCCGATAATGCCGGTGATCGACCCACGCTTGACATTCAGCGATATATCGACATTCGCCTTCACCCCGCCATAGGATTTCGACACATCGTTGACCTGAATAATCGGATCCGACATTACGCTGTCTCCCTTTCGCTGGTGTCCTGCGTCTGCGAGGCATCGACGACAATACCGAAGCGTTCAGGGAACCGCGCCTGCAACCAGCCGACGATACCCTGCTGGAAATAGACAATGTTGACAATCAAGATGATACCTAGCGCAATCCACTGGAAGCCGAGGAGCAATGTCCATGCAACGTCCTTAATTACATGGAAAATAATCGCGCCCAGAACCGGCCCCCAAAGAGTGCCCTTGCCGCCAAGAAGCGCCGCCGCGACCATGAAAATCCCAAAGGTTGGGATCGGGTAAGCAACCTCCTTGTCGATGAAGCCGACCATATTGCCAACAACGGCGCCTGTGCAGCCCATGAAAAAAGCCGCGATGCCCCAGGCCGTCCTCTTGTAACCAAGCGTCCGGATCCCCATCGCCTCGGCCTTGTCCTCGTCATCACGAATGGCATTGGCTGCCAGCCCAAACTGGGTCGAATAGAGCCAGCGCAGCAGGATGTGGGACA
>CBFHRT010000090.1:0-8562 GCA_965658285.1 Puniceispirillaceae bacterium (SeqCode)
TCCTGCCACTGGCGGCGATGTTCCTTGCCATGCTGATCGGCGCCCTGATCATGATGGCGACCTCGGTGGCCCCGGCGACAATCCTGCTGAGCTTCATCGCCATGGCGGATGGGTCTGTCGGCTCGCTCCACGCCATTTCGGAAACACTGACAGCGGCCATTCCGCTGGTGCTGGCCGGGCTTGGGATCGGGCTGGCCTTCCGCGCCGGGCTGTTCAATATCGGCGCCGAGGGGCAGATGATTGTTGGTGGTCTGGCCACCGCCATCGCCAGCTTTTCGATCACCGGCGTGTCGATCTGGCTGCATCTGCCGCTGGTGATGTTGGTCGGGCTTGCCGTCGGCGCGGTCTATGCCGCCATTGCCGGTTTGCTGAAAGCGGCGACCGGCGCGCATGAGGTCATTTCGACCATCATGCTCAACCTGATTGCTATCCGCCTCCTCGATTACATGCTTCGCCAGCCCTTCATCCAGAAGGAAGGCCGGTCCGATCCGATCTCGAAGGCTGTTCTCGAAAGCGCCGAATTGCCGCGTATCCTCAGCTTTCTTGACGCCAATCTGCGGCTTCATGCCGGGATCTTCATCATGCTGGCGGCGGTGGCGGTGATCTACTGGCTGCTGTTCCGCTCGAAACTCGGCTTTGCCTTCCGCATCTCCGGCGAAAATCCGGGAGCGGCGCGCTATGCCGGCATTCGTGCCGGGCTGACCATTGTGATGGCGATGGCGATTGCCGGCGCCCTGGCCGGTCTGGCCGGCGCGATACAGGTCAGCGGCGTTCTGGGACGCGCCACGCCGGGCTTTACCGCCGGTATCGGGTTCGACGCCATCGCCGTGGCGCTTCTCGGGCGCTCGCACCCGGTGGGCATTCTTCTGGCCGGTCTGCTGTTCGGCGCGCTGGAGGCCGGCGGACGGCAGATGCAGGTCGATGCCGGCGTGTCGATCGACATGATCGGGATCATCCAGGCGCTGATCATCATGTTTGTGGCAGCGCCGCTGCTGGTGCGGCGGATTTTCCCGCCCCTGTTCCGCGAGCGGGCCCGGGAAGGTGGCAATAATGACTGATCCGGCATCACATCAGCAGACAGCCCCGCGGATGATCGACTGGCGCGCCTCGGTTTCCGGCGGCGTGCTGATCGCCCTGGCGCTGATCGTCACCTTTCTTCTCGACACGCCCTGGGATTCGGTCTCGACCTTCCGCATCTCGCGGCCGCGCGATGAATGGGCGGTCGGCAATCTGACCGTGCCAAGCCAATGGTTCAATGTCGCTGCCTCGGTGTTGCTGGCCTTTCTTGGCACGCGGCTGTTCCTGAAGGGCGGTGGGCGCTGGACGGCGCTGGCGCTTGGCATCGGGCTGGTGGTTCTGGCCATGGCCTTTCTTGTCTGGGCGACCGCCGACAAGGCCATCTCGCTGACCGGCATGCTGCAGGCCACGGTTGTTCGCGCGGTGCCGATCGCCCTTGCCGCGCTTGGCGGCATCCTGTGCGAGCGTGTCGGTGTCATCAACATCGCCATTGAGGGCATGCTTCTTGCCGGCGCCTTTGCCGGTGCCATGTTCGGCTCGCTGATGGGCGGCTGGGCCGGCATTATCTGCGCGATGATCACCGGCGGCCTGTTCGGCCTGTTGCTGGCGGCGCTGGTGATCACCTACCGGGTCGACCAGATCATCGCCGGGGTGGTGATCAATCTGTTCGTCCTTGGCCTGACATCCTATGTCTCAAGCCAGGTATTTGCCGAATATCGCTGGCTCAACAAGGCCTCGCCCTTCCGGTCATTCAAGATTCCGGTGCTTGGCGACATTCCGCTTGTCGGGCCGGTGCTGTTCAACCAGAACCTGTTTGTCTATGGCGCGCTGATCCTTGTGACGCTGTCGACCTATTATCTCTTCCACACCCGGCACGGGCTACGGGCCCGCGCCGTCGGCGAGCATCCGCGTGCCGCCGACACGCTTGGCATCGACGTCATCAAGACGCGCTACGCGCATGTGATCGCGGCCGGCATGGTGGCCGGGTTCGGCGGCGCGTGGTTCACCCTCGGGTCGGTCGGCAGGTTTGACGAGAACATGACTTTCGGGCGCGGCTTCATCGGCCTCGCGGCGATGATCTTCGGGCGCTGGCATCCGCTTGGCGCGCTGGCCGCGGCGCTGATCTTCGGCTTTGCCGACTCGCTGCAGCAAAAGCTGTCGATCCTGAACACACCCATTCCGTCTGAATTCCTGTCGATGGCACCCTATATCGCAACCATTGTCGTCGTTGCCGGGCTTGTCGGTCAGGCGCGGCCACCGGCCGCCATCGGCAAACCCTATGTCAAGGAATGACCACACAGCCCGGGGGGCGTCAATGCAGGATGAAGCACAGTTGATGACGGCCGCCATCGCCGCGATGGGACGCGCCTACGCTCCCTATTCCAACTTTCCGGTGGGGGCCGCCATCCTCGATGAGACCGGCACCATCCATGCCGGGGCGAATGTCGAGAATGCCGCCTATCCTGTCGGCAACTGTGCCGAGGCAAGCGCCATCGCTGCGATGGTGATGGCGGCTGGCGCGCGGATTGTGATGATTGCCGTTGCCGGTGGTGACGGTGATCTGCTGTGTACACCCTGCGGTGCCTGCCGCCAGCGCATCCGGGAGTTCGCCGATTCAGAAACGCCTGTTCTTGTCGGCGGGCCACATGGACTGCAGCGGCGTTTCACTCTTGGCGAATTGCTACCGGAAAGTTTTGGGCCCGAGAATCTGGCGGAGTAGGCCGGTCACCCGGTGCCATAGATCCTGTCGCCCGCATCGCCAAGACCCGGCAGGATATAGCAGGATTCATTCAGCTCCCGGTCGAGGGCGGCGGTGACGATCGGCACATCGGGATGCGCGTCATGAAGCGCCTTCACGCCTTCCGGCGCTGCCACCAGACATGAAAAGACGATGTCGCTGACGCCGATGTCGCGAAGCGTGTCGAGCGCCATCACCGCACTGCCACCGGTGGCCAGCATCGGATCGCCAAGAATGACCTGCCGCCGGGTGATATCGGTCGGCAGGCTGTTGTAATAGGAGATCGGCGCCATCGTATCATGATCCCGATACAGACCCAGATGACCAACGCTGGCCTCGGGGCAGACCTGGCTGAACCCGTCGATCAGGCCGTTGCCGGCGCGCAGGATCGAGACAAGGCAGGGATAGGGAGGGTGCATCGCCTGGCCCGTCATCACCTCGAGCGGCGTCTGGATTTCAACGCTCTGCGTCTTCAACGCGGCAAAGGTTGGATAGGCCAGAAGCCAGGACAGCTCATGAAGCGTGTGCCGGAACCTGTGTGGCGGGCTTTCATGATCACGAAGGATTGAAAGTTTGTGATCAACGAGCGGGTGATCCATCACCGTCAGACGGGGGTCCTGCGAGGCGTTCATTATGCTGTGCTCCTGCGGGTGGTGTTGGACGACATTACCCATAAAGCTGTGCTTTTTCCATTCACAAAAGCCGCGCCCGGCGGCAGTATGACGGGCCGTTCCACGAGGGTTCCGATGGCCAAGCTGTATTTTTCCTACGCCGCGATGAATGCCGGTAAATCAACCATCCTGCTGCAGGCGTCGCACAATTATCGCGAGCGCGGGATGAACACGCTATTGCTGACGGCGCGGCTTGATGACCGCGTCGGCGAAGGCAGGATCGGATCGCGGATCGGCCTTGAATCGGCAGCCTTCGTGTTTGATGGCGAGACCGACATGACGGCGCTTGTCGCGGCCGAACAGGCGTCCGCGTCGCTTGCCTGCGTGATGATCGACGAGGCGCAGTTTCTGACCGACGCCCAGGTCTGGCAGCTGGCCGGCATCGCTGATGAGATGGGCATTCCGGTGATGTGCTACGGCTTGCGCACGGATTTTCAGGGCAACATGTTTCCCGGCAGCGCGCGGCTTCTTGCGATTGCCGATGTGCTGCGGGAAATCCGCACCATCTGCCATTGCGGGCGCAAGGCGACGATGGTTGTCAGGCAGGATGATGAAGGCCGGGTGATCCGCGAGGGCGCACAGGTCGAGATCGGCGGCAATGAGCGCTACATTTCGCTCTGCCGCCGCCATTGGGTGCAGATAATGGACCAGACAGAGATGGATCAGGCAGAGATGGACCCGGCAGAGATGGACCAGACAGAGATGGATCAGGCCTAGCCGGCCAGCACGTCATTCATGTCATAGAAACCGGGTTTCGCGCCGGCGGCAAAGCGGGCCGCGCGCAAGGCGCCGCGGGCAAAGATGGCACGGTCGGTCGCCTTGTGGGAAATCTCGACGCGTTCGGAATCGCCAAAGAAAATCACCGAATGCTCGCCCGTTACATCACCACCGCGAAGCACCGCGAACCCGATGTCACCCGGTTTGCGCGCCCCCGTCTGGCCCTTGCGGACCATATCTGACACATCATCAAGCGTGACCCCGCGCCCACGGGCCGCCGCCTCGCCAAGCACCAGCGCGGTACCGGACGGCGCATCGACCTTGTGATGGTGATGCGCCTCCAGAATTTCGATGTCCCATCCCTCGACGAGCTGTGCCGCCACCTGTTCGACAAGCCTTGCCAGCAGGGTGACGCCAATCGATGTATTGGCGCAATAGACAAGCGGAATGGTGTTCGCCGCCGCCGCCAACGCGGCCTCGTCATCGCCTGACAGGCCTGTCGTGCCGACAACCATGGCACAGTCATGACCACTGGCAATTCTGGCATGCGCGACGCTGGCAGCGGGGCTGGTGAAATCGATCACCACATCGGCGTCGGCAAGACTGTCGGGACTGTCTGAAATCAGCACGCCGTTCGTTCCGGTGCCGGCCAGCAACCCGCTATCCTGGCCGATGCCCTCGGCCTCGGCACGGTCGGTTGCGGCAACCAGTTCAAGGTCCGGCGCGGCGGCAATCTCGCGGATCAGCATGCGGCCCATGCGGCCGGCGGCGCCCGGGATTCCGATCCTGATCGGTTGGGATGTCGTGGGGGATGTCATGGGGGATGTCATGGCTGCGGCCCTCCTCGCCGATTGTGGCGAGACTATAAAGCCCACGCTGGCAGGGCAAGATCAAATCAGCGCCGTGACTGGCTGGCCTGATGGGATCAGGCGTCGTCAGCCCAGATCCGGCGCGCCCGCTTCAGAAAACTGTCGGTTTCAGGGCTGGTGCCACCGGCCTCTCCAAACTGCTTGAGAAGCTCCTTCTGCTTCTTTGTCAGGTTGGTTGGTGTTTCGACCTGCACCTCGACAATCTGGTCACCGCGCGTATTGCGGCGCAGCACCGGCATGCCCTTGCCGCGCATGCGGAAACGGCGGCCAGACTGTGTTCCCGGTTCAATGGTAAGCCGCGCCATCCGACCTTCCACCGTCGGCACATCAATGCTGCCACCCAGCGCCGCCGTGATCATCGGCACCGGGATACGGGTCAGGATATCGGCCCCATCACGAACCAGGATCGGGTGCGGATCGACCGAAATGAAGATGTAGAGATCGCCCGGCGGGCCGCCGCGGAACCCGGCCTCGCCCTTGCCGGACAAGCGAATACGGTTGCCGCTGTCAACGCCTGCCGGCACCGAGACCGACAGCAGCTTGCTCTGCCGCACCCGGCCCTCGCCACCGCAACTGCCGCAGGGATCGGTGATTACCTGGCCCATGCCCTGACAGCTGTGGCAGGTGCGCTCGACAGCAAAGAAGCCCTGCTGCGCCCGGATCCGGCCACTGCCGCCACAGGTGCCGCAATTCTGTGGCTGCGCGCCGGCGGCCGACCCGCTGCCGCTGCATTCATCACAGCCAACCGGCACCGTGACATTGATATCGCGCTGAACGCCGGAAAAGGCCTCTTCGAGCGAAATGTTCATGTCATGGCGAAGGTCGTTGCCGCCGCGGTCAGGCTGGGCGCCACCGGAACCGCGCGAGAATTCGGAAAACATCTGGTCGAAGATGTCGGAAAAACCACCGCCACCGCCACCGAACCCGCCGCCGCCAAAACCGCCAGCACCGAATCCACCAGCGCCGGCATTGTCAAAAGCGGCATGCCCCATTCGGTCATAGGCAGCCCGCTTTTGCGGGTCTTTCAGAACCTCATAGGCTTCTGTGGCCTCACGGAAACGCTCTGCCGCCGCCTCGTCATCCGGGTTCCGGTCGGGATGGTTCTTCATCGCCAGTTTGCGATAGGCGGCTTTAAGCGCGGATTCATCGGTGTCCTTGGACACGCCGAGAACATCATAGTAATCACGCTTGCTCATGACTTCGCCGCCAGACTGACCAATGGACTATCGCGAGGGACGGTGCGTCTGCCGTCCACCCGCGTCATGGTGTGAAGGGTTACTTCTTGTCGCCAGAGGCTGCATCGCCATCGACTTCCTCGAATTCGGCATCGACGACGGTTTCCTCATCATCAGGGTTGCCGCCTTCGGCGTCACCGGCGGGCTGCTCGGCCTGATAGGCGGCCTCGCCCATCTTCATCATCGATTGCGACAGTTCGGCCGATTTCGCGGATATGGCCTCGATATCGTCACCCTCAAGGACCTCCTTCAGCGCGGCGATTCCGGCCTCGACCTCGGCCTTTGCCGCCGGATCAGCCTTGTCACCGAGATCGGTGATAGCCTTCTCGGCGCCATGGACAAGCGCCTCGCCCTGATTCCGCTTCTCAACGGCATCGCGGCGCTTCTTGTCTTCCTCGGCGTTGGCTTCGGCCTCGCTGACCATACGATCGATCTCGCTGTCATCAAGACCGCCGGAGGCCTGAATACGGATCTCCTGCTCCTTGCCGGTGGCCTTGTCCTTGGCGCTGACCTTGACGATGCCGTTGGCATCGATATCGAAGGTCACCTCGATCTGCGGCACGCCGCGCGGCGCCGGGGCGATGCCTTCCAGATTGAACTGGCCGAGATGCTTGTTGTCGGACGCCATTTCGCGCTCGCCCTGATAGACCGAGATGGTCACGGCCGACTGATTGTCATCGGCGGTCGAGAACACCTGACCCTTCTTTGTCGGGATCGTCGTATTGCGGTCGATCAGGCGGGTGAAGACACCACCAAGCGTTTCGATGCCAAGCGACAGCGGCGTAACGTCGAGAAGCAGCACATCCTTGACATCACCTGTCAGGACACCGGCCTGAATGGCGGCGCCGGAGGCGACAACCTCATCCGGGTTCACACCGCGGTGTGGTTCGGCCCCGAAGAATTCATTCACCGTTTCGATGATTTTCGGCATCCGGGTCATGCCGCCGACGAGGATCACCTCGTCGATCTCACCAGGCTTCACACCGGCATCTTTCAGCGCTGCCTGACATGGCTTGATGGTGCGCTGCACCAGCTCCTCGACAAGCTGTTCCAGCTTCGCGCGGGTCAGTTTGACGTTGAGGTGCTTGGGGCCGGTCGCATCGGCGGTGATGAAGGGCAGGTTGACATCCGTCTGCACCGCCGAGGACAGCTCGATCTTTGCCTTTTCCGCAGCTTCCTTCAGGCGCTGCAGGGCCAGCTTGTCCTTGCGCAGGTCGATGCCCTCGCTCGATTTGAATTCATCGGCCAGATATTCAATGATCTGGTGGTCGAAATCCTCACCACCGAGGAAGGTGTCGCCATTCGTCGACTTCACCTCAAAGACGCCATCGCCAACCTCGAGGATCGACACATCGAAGGTGCCGCCGCCAAGGTCATAGACCACGATCAGGCCGGATTCGCGCCGGTCGAGACCATAGGCAAGCGCGGCCGCGGTCGGCTCGTTGATGATCCGCAGAACCTCAAGACCGGCAATCTTGCCGGCATCCTTGGTTGCCTGGCGCTGCGAGTCGTTGAAATAGGCCGGCACGGTGATCACGGCCTGGGTAACGCTCTCGCCAAGAAACGCCTCGGCATCTTCCTTCAGCTTGCGAAGCGTGAAGCTGGAAATCTGACTTGGTGAATATTCCTCACCATCGACCTTGACCCAGGCATCACCATTCTTTGCGTTGGTGATTTCATAGGGCACGAGTTCGGCAAATTTTTTCGTCGCCTTGTCATCATGGCGACGCCCGATCAGACGCTTGATCGCGAACAGGGTCTTTTCCGGGTTGGTCACCGCCTGGCGCTTTGCAGCCTGACCAACAAGCCGTTCGCTATCATCGGCGAAGGCGACCATCGATGGAGTGGTGCGGGCGCCCTCGGCGTTTTCAATAACGCGGGCGTCCTTGCCATCCATTACGGCGACGCATGAATTTGTCGTTCCAAGGTCGATTCCAATAACTTTCCCCATGACGAGCTCCTTTCTTGTTCACCAGTTTCCTCTGAGACTGACACCCTGGTGACGTTCCGGCATTTGGTCCTGCAGCGCCCTTGGCACCGCGCTGTCAGGTCATGCTCTTGCTATACAATTACAACGTCCATATAGGACGCGCTTTCCCGGTTACAAGTGTGGTTGCAACTGTGCGCTCTCAACCATCCCCGGCTGGCATATCGGCATCGGGTGCCGGGTCCGCCGCCTTGGCGACACCGACCATTGCCGGACGCAACAACCGGTCGTGAAGCACATATCCGTGCTGCACCACCTCGACAACGGTGCCGGGCGGCTGGTCGGGATGTGGCATCTCGAACATCGCCTGGTGGAAATTATAGTCGAA
>CBFHRT010000091.1:0-8289 GCA_965658285.1 Puniceispirillaceae bacterium (SeqCode)
TAGCCGGCGTGCGCGCCTTGCGATGCGCCGTGCCATCGGTCTAAACTGCCCTCCAGAGTTCATTCGCCGCCAACGTTCCTGCATGATTGGGGATCTTGCATAACGGGCGGCACGCCGGATCGGAGGACTATCAATGACCGAGGACAGACTGTTTGCACCAGGCACCGAGACCGTTGCGAACGCGCTGATCGATGCGGATGGCTATGCGGCGATGTACGCCGACTCGATCGCCGACCCCGACGCGTTCTGGGCCGGGCATGGAAAGCGGATCGACTGGATCAAGCCCTACAGCCAGATCAGCGACGTGTCCTATGATGCCGACGATCTGCATATCAACTGGTTTGCCGACGGCACGCTGAACGCGGCGGCGAACTGCCTTGACCGCCATCTGGCGACGCGCGGTGGCCAGACGGCGATCATCTGGGAAGGCGATGACCCTGCCGATTCGCGGCACATCACCTATGCCGAGCTGCATGAGGAAGTCTGCCGCTTTGCCAATGTGATGAAGGCCGAGGGCGCGAAGAAGGGCGACAGGATCACCATCTATATGCCGATGATCCCCGAGGCCGCCGTCGCGATGCTGGCCTGCGCCCGCATCGGCGCCGTCCATTCGGTGGTGTTTGGCGGCTTCTCGCCGGACGCGCTGGCTGGGCGCATCCGGGATTGTGATTCGAACATGGTCATCACCGCCGATGAAGGCGTGCGTGGCGGCCGTGCCGTGCCGCTGAAGGCGAATACCGACGCGGCGCTCACCTCCTGCCCCGACTGCAGCAAGGTTATCGTTGTCAGGCGCACCGGCGGCGCCATCGACTGGGTCGAGGGCCGCGACGTCTGGTATCATGAGGCGATGGACGGGGCGTCGGCCGATTGCCCGGCAGAGGAGATGAACGCCGAGGACCCGATGTTCATCCTCTATACCTCGGGATCCACCGGCAAGCCGAAGGGTGTTCTGCACACCACCGGCGGCTATATGGTCTATGCCTCGATGACGCATCAATATGTCTTCGACTATCATGATGGTGACGTTTATTGGTGTACCGCCGATGTCGGCTGGGTCACCGGCCACAGCTATATCGTCTATGGTCCGCTTGCCAATGGCGCGATCACGCTGATGTTCGAGGGTGTGCCGACCTGGCCCGACAGTTCGCGCTTCTGGCAGGTCGTCGAAAAGCACAAGGTTAACATCTTCTACACCGCACCAACCGCCATCCGGGCGCTGATGCGCGAGGGCGAGGCGCCGGTAAAGCGGTGCGACCGCTCCTCGCTGCGGCTTCTTGGCAGCGTTGGCGAGCCGATCAACCCCGAAGCCTGGATGTGGTATCACGATGTTGTCGGTGATGGTCGCTGTCCGATTGTCGACACCTGGTGGCAGACCGAGACCGGCGGCATCCTGATCACACCGCTTCCCGGCGCCACGCCGACCAAGCCCGGATCGGCAACGCGTCCGTTCTTCGGGATCGAGCCGGTGCTTGTCGATGGCGAGAACAACATCCTCGATGGCGCGGCTGACGGCAATCTATGCATCGCGCGGTCATGGCCGGGACAGATGCGGACCGTTTATGGCGACCACCAGCGTTTCATCGAGACCTATTTCACCACCTTTCCGGGGCGGTATTTCTCGGGCGATGGCGCGCGGCGCGACGAGGATGGCTATTTCTGGATCACCGGACGTGTCGATGACGTGCTGAACGTTTCCGGCCACCGCATGGGGACGGCCGAGGTCGAATCGGCGCTGGTGGCGCATCCGAAGGTCGCCGAATCGGCTGTTGTCGGCTATCCGCACGACATCAAGGGGCAGGGAATCTATGCCTATGTCACGCTGATCGAAGGATGCACGCCAAGCGATGAACTGGCGGCCGAACTCAGGCAGTGGACGCGCAAGGAAATCGGTCCCATCGCCACGCCCGACCTTCTGCAATGGGCGCCGCAGCTTCCCAAGACGCGCTCCGGCAAGATCATGCGGCGTATTCTGCGGAAAATCGCGGCGAATGATTATGCCGAACTTGGCGACACCTCGACACTGACCGACCCGGGCGTTGTCACCGATCTGGTGGAGAATCGCCAGAATCGCTGGGCCAGAATCGCCGGGCCAAAATCGCCGGGCCGATGATGGCGTGCGCTGTCACCGGATCAGCGTCACCGGATCAGCCTCACTGAATTCGCAGCTCGTTCGCCCGGCAGACGGCATGCAGCCTGTTGCGCGCGCCGAGCTTGCCGCGAAGGCTCTTGATATGATGCTTCACCGTGACCTCGCTGAGTGACAGTGAGCTGGCGATGTCACGGTTGCTCAGCCCACCCCGCAATCCGGCAAGAACATCATGTTCACGCCGCGTCAGGTCAATCGAATGCGACGGCGTGACCGGCATCATGTCGACGGGGATATAGCGTTCACCGGCGATAAGCAGGCGAAGCGCGCCCAGAAAGGCGCCGGGGTTGAGATTATAGGGCAGAAACCCGGCCGCGCCGGCGGCCGTGAGATCGGCAACTGATATCTTGTTGGGCCGTGAATCCATCACCGCGACCGGCAACCGGTGGCGACAATCCCGGCGAAACTGCCGCAGGCCTTGAAGACCCTGCATGTCGGGCATCTGCAGATCGAGCACGACCATCGCCAGCTCGTCTGTCTGATTGGCCAGAATCACCGCCTCGGCAAGGCTTGCTGCGGTGAGAATGGTGAGGCCCGCATCGGCAATCACCTGATGGCTCTGCACAAGGTGGTTCTGCGCAAAATCGCGGCTGAGGCTGCTTTCAAGGGCCAGCAGGACGCGCATCGAAACCTCCCTGATTGGATCTGCCTGATTGGATCTGCTTGATTAAATCTGAACGCTGAAAGGGCCGAACACTCACAGAAGCCACATAATCAAAAAGTTATTTGAGTGTTAATTAGCTCAAATTACCGGGGCAGGCTTGGCGATGCACATGGTTTTTCGTAAACAAATCAATCAATAATAGAATTTTAATGGTTAGCGACTGCTGAAAATTTCACGTGAAACCCGTAACAGCAACGTTTTGCTCGCAGGAAGCTGGAATGGATCAGCTGTTGAAGTTTTCCGATATTCGAAAGAGATCACAACTTTAAGGTTCAACCAGTCCAGCGCCGTGCCATTCATCAGATTCAGCCTTGTCGTGCGCGTTCGCGCGCGATGCGGCGCGGCCAGGAATGGCAACCGCCCGAGATAGTCTTGGTGACGCCGCTCATGATATAATTGGGCCACGACACGATCCCCTGCCCAACGTAAACCGATGCTCATCTCGCGCATTTGCGAGCCCGGCATCAGCCCCGGACCCTTCTGGCGTGAACGTTCACGCGCACCGCCAAGCGACAGGGTAAGTTGCTGGCGAAGATTTTTATCGAGCCTGTAGTCATACCGGGTCTGTGCAAGGTCAAGCCATCGCGACCGCACCTTGAGATGCGCCGCCCCGATAAAGGATTGCAGGTCGGCAGCGTGCGCGATGAACAGACCTATATCCGCCCGCCGATGCGTCTGCGAAATCGCGAGATCGACCCGTCCCTGCTGAAAGCGCGAAACCCCGGTTTCGGCCCCGAACCGGAACTGCCGCCCGGCCACCTGCCGGGACAGCGCCACCGCCCGCAGGATCGCCCCATCACCTTCATAACCGGGACGGCGCGGCCGTCTCTGGAACAGGATGGTATCAAGATCGACATCCCAGTCGGAGCCAGCGCGATAGAGGTGCCGAAGGGTGAGGTTCAGCCACTGATCAACACCGCTGTCACGCTTGCCATGTGAGACAAGGCGGCGGCCCGGATCGCACAGCGCACCCATCCGCAGGCAAAGTCCATGCAGCCACGATCCAGGCTGCAGCCGGATCTCGACATCACGCTGGCGATCGACAAGCGATGGCCGATAACCGGCGGTGGCACCGATCAGGACCTGCCATCGCCAAGGCCCCTGACATCCCGCGCGCACCCTTGTCGCACGGCGGCGAAGGGTCGGGACAAGCGCCATATCACGCAACGGCTGAAGATGGTGGAGGGCAAGCTTGCAGCGGCCGGATTGCATCGCCGCAAAGGCCGCGCCAAGCCTCAATTCGGTCGCATGCGGATAGAGGTCACGCGCCGCCCGCGCCAATTGATGCGCCTCTGCGGGGCGCCCGTCATGAAGCAGCCGCCTCGTCAGGTTGAGAAACCATGCCGGCGACATGCTGGGCAGCAAAACCGGCGCCGGAGGGCCGGGGCCGGCATGCGCAAGCGGCGAATCCGACCCGCTTGCCGGACTGGGATTTGCCGGACTGGGATTTGCCGGACTTGGACTTGCAGGGCTGGGATATGTGACATAGCCACAGACACTAAACAGCGCCACCAGGGCGACGGGACACCATGCTGTCCACATCCTCACAGGCCTCCCCCATCTGGATTATGGTCCAAAGGCATGATGCCCCGGGTTAATCCCGGTCGATGCGGAAATTAATCAGCTGTCGCCCCTCGAATCAGAAGGACTGCGGATCAACCAGACTGAAGATCAATCAAACTGTACAGGGCGGGCCCGACGGCTAGAGAAGCCGTGCCAGTTTCTCGACGGTGAATTCCGGCGGCTCGTTGAAGGTGATGGTGCCGGTAAAGGCCCCTGTTTCATCATACAGATAGACAGTGGCGGTATGATCGAACAGCACCACACCATCCTCATCCTCGACACGCTTCGCATAGGCACCAAATGCCTTATGCGCGCTGGCAAGCTGTCTTGCCTCACCGGTCAGACCCGTCACCGACAGATCAAACAGCGACAGATAGGCGGCAAGTTGCTCAGGCGTGTCGCGTTCGGAATCAACAGTCATGAAGATGGTCTGCAGCGACTGCGCGTCACCGCCGCGCGCCGCCACCTCGTCAAGTGAGGTGGCAAGCAGGCTCAGCGTCATCGGGCAAACATCCGGGCAGTAGGTATAGCCGAAAAACAACGCCACCGGCGCCCCGGCGAAATCGGCATTGCGCCGCACCGCGCCGCTCTGGTCCACAAGTTCAAACGCCTGATCCTGAAAATTCCGGTAGCCGATATCCATCTGCCTTGCCTGCCGTTCGGCCAGCCAGAAGACAGCCCCGGCAAGAAGACAGAATCCGATGACGGCGCCGATCACAATCCCGCGGCCGCCAAATTTGCGTGCTGCATATCCCATGGCGCGTGGTTTAGTGCCTGCACCCCCCCGGCGCAACCGGGAATTTCAGGACGAATATGGGGGGCAGGTCGAACAGTTGCATGCCAAAACATCCTTATCATTGAATCCATATGGCGGGTGCGTGTAGTCTGCGCGTCACGCTGACCCGACCGGACAAGACCGCATGACCGCTCTCATCATTCTCATCGACCAGATCGTCAATCTCTATATCTGGACGATGGTGGCCTACATCATCATCACCTGGCTGATTGCCTTCAAGATCATCAATCCGTGGCAGCCCTTCGTGCGCATGGCGTTGACATTCCTTGGCCGCATCCATGACCCGCTGATGGGTCTTGTGCGCCGCGCGCTGCCGGATCTTGGCGGCATCGATGTCAGCCCGATCATCCTTCTTCTGGCGGTGCAGTTCCTGCGCAACCTTGTCATCGGCTTTCTTGCCGGACTGGCCTGAGGATCTGGCCTGAGGATCTGGCCTGAGGATCTGACGTGAAGATCTGACGTGAGAGCGGCACGTTGCCACCATGATGTCGCCTCAGGTGAACAAAACGGCGCAAACCCGGCGGGACAACCCGTCACGCCGGGCAACACTACGGACATCCTAGGCCCAGCGGGGGCGCGGGGTTATGCGGGGGATATCATGACACAGTCTAAAGCCACGCCGGCCAAAGCCACGCCAGCCAAAGCCACGCCAGCCAATGCCACGCCGGCCACAATTTCGGGCGCAATGTCGGGCGCGAAGGTGATTGACGGCAAGGCGTTCTCGGACAGGTTGGTGGCGCGGGTCGCCGATGCGGCAGAGGAGCTGACCGGCAAGATTGGCCGCGCGCCCGCACTGGCGGTGGTACTGGTCGGCGACAACCCGGCAAGCGCCGTCTATGTTCGCAACAAGATCGAACGGACGACGACCGCCGGCATGCGATCAATCGAAAGACGCCTCGACGCGACGACCAGCCAGGATGAGCTTCTGGCCATCATCAACCAGCTCAATGCGGATGATGGTGTCGACGGCATCCTTGTCCAGCTTCCCCTGCCGCCGCAGATTGACGAGGCCGCGGTGATCAACGCCATCTCGCCTGACAAGGATGTTGACGGGTTTCATGTCGTCAATGCCGGGCGGCTTGCCACCGGCCAGGATGCGCTTGTCCCCTGCACACCCTATGGCTGTCTGATGCTGCTGCAGGATCATCTTGGCGATCTGTCAGGCCTGAACGCGGTTGTTGTCGGCCGCTCGAACATCGTTGGCAAACCGATGGCGCAGCTGCTGCTACAACAGAGCTGCACGGTCACCATCGCGCATTCCCGGACGCGCGATCTGCAGGCTGTCTGCGCCGCTGCCGACATTCTGGTGGCGGCGGTCGGCCGGCCTGAGATGATCACCGGTGACTTTGTCAAACCCGGGGCCACGGTGATTGATGTCGGGATCAACAGGGTGCCGGCACCCGAACGCGGCGAGGGGAAATTCCGGCTGACAGGCGATGTGGATTTTGCCAGCGCGGCGGCCGTTGCCGGCGCCATCACACCGGTGCCGGGCGGCGTTGGCCCGATGACAATCGCCTGCCTGCTTCGCAACACGCTGGTTGCCGCCGCGCGACGCTTTGACGCCGATCTCGCCGATATCTAGCTTTTTGACCCACGGCGTCCTATTTACTTGGCACCAGCCCCGCACCCAGCCCTCGCACAAGGCAGCCTCCCATCATGGCCGCAGATAAGTTCATCCTCATCGCCGCGCTTGGCATTGTCGCCGTGATCCTGTTCTGGGGAGTCATCACGATGGCGCGGGGCGGCGAATATAATGTCAAGAATTCCAACCGCATCATGCGCTATCGGATCGTCTTCCAGGCGATTGCGCTGGCGTTGATCCTGATCCTGATGTGGTTCCGGCAGGCCAGCACCTGACCGCTGGCACCGGCGCGCATCAACAGGGGGAAACATCCAGAAATGGTGAAACTCAACAAAATCTATACCCGCACCGGTGATGATGGCGAGACAAGCCTTGTCGACGGGCGCCGTGTTGCCAAATCCTCACGCCGGCCAAGCGCCTTTGGCGAGGTCGACGAAGCCAATTCGGTGATCGGGCTTGCCAGGTTGCACTGCGCCGATGACGGCGACGCCGACACCATGCTTGGCCGTATCCAGAATGATCTGTTCGATCTTGGCGCAGACCTTGCAACACCGGAAAGCGATACCCCGGCGCTGCGGATCACCAACGAGCAGGTTGTGCGTCTGGAGGCCGAGATCGACGCGATGAACGCGTCACTGAAACCGCTGACATCCTTTATCCTGCCGGGCGGCTCGCCGGCGGCGGCGTGGCTTCACCTTGGCCGCACGGTGGTGCGCCGGGCCGAGCGCCGGATGACCGAACTGGCGGCCGAGGAAGTGGTGAATGAAGCGGCGATGCGCTACATCAACAGGCTTTCGGATCATTTGTTCGTTCTGGCCCGAACGCTCAATGGCGGCGGCGAAACCGACGTGTTGTGGCGTCCCGGACAAAATTCTGGCCAGAAATGAACAAGTATTTCCTTGATCAGGGTATTATCCCGGACAAGGAAGTGCAGTGAGCAAGACATTCTGGTGAAAACGGGCTTGGTAAAGCCAGGTCCAGTGAACACAGGCAGTTGAAACTCTCTTTGAAGGAGTGACAGATGAAGGTGCTAGTCCCGGTCAAGCGGGTGATTGACTACAACGTCAAGGTGCGGGTGAAAGCCGACAATACCGGCGTTGAGCTGGCGAATGTGAAGATGGCGATGAATCCGTTTGACGAGATCGCCGTTGAAGAGGCATTGCGGCTGAAGGAAGCCGGCGGCGCGGACGAGGTTGTCGCCGTGTCGATCGGCCCGAGCCAGAATCAGGAAACCATCCGCACCGCGCTGGCGATGGGCGCCGACCGCGGTATCCATATCGAGGCCCCGCACGAGATTGAGCCGCTGGCTGTCGCCAAGCTGCTGAAGGAAGTCGTGGCCCGCGAGGAGCCGGGGCTTGTGTTTGTCGGCAAGCAGGCGATCGATGATGACTGCAACCAGACCGGCCAGATGCTGGCCGCGCTTCTGGGCTGGGCACAGGGCACCTTCGTCTCGGGAATCGAGATCAAGGGTGACAGCGCCGCCGTCATTCGCGAGGTTGATGGCGGTCTTGAACATCTCGAGATCAGGATGCCGGCTG
>CBFHRT010000092.1:0-8265 GCA_965658285.1 Puniceispirillaceae bacterium (SeqCode)
CTTCGGCCTTGGCCTTGCGTTGTCGCTCTATCCGGCCGTCCGGTCGGTGCATCCGCTTCTGGACAGGATTGCCGGCTGGGGGCTGGCCATCATCGGCGTTGCCGCCTGCCTCTATCTGTTCATCTTCAAGCTGGATATCGCCAACCGGGCCGGCCTGCCGAACAGCTATGACCTGTTCTTCTCAATCGCTGGCATGCTGTGCGTTATGGTGGCGGTCTATCGCGCACTCGGCCTGCCGCTGCTGATCGTCGCGACGATTTTCATCATCTATGTG
The DNA here is from genome assembly GCA_965658285.1 of Puniceispirillaceae bacterium (SeqCode). Taxonomy (GTDB): domain Bacteria; phylum Pseudomonadota; class Alphaproteobacteria; order Puniceispirillales; family Puniceispirillaceae; genus UBA8309. The sequence continues at coordinate 275 of CBFHRT010000092.1, forward strand.
ATGTTCGGCCATCTCGACATCTTTCCCGACGCGATGCGCTGGAAAGGCGCATCGCTGAACAAGGCCACCTGGCATTTCTGGATGCAGACCGAGGGTGTGTTCGGGGTGGCGCTTGGCGTGTCGGCCTCGATGATCTTCCTGTTCGTGCTGTTCGGGGCGTTGCTGGAAAGCGCCGGTGCCGGCAATTATTTCATCAAGCTGTCCTTTGCCGCGCTGGGGCATCTTCGCGGTGGTCCGGCGAAGGCGGCGGTTGTCGCCTCCGGCCTGTCGGGGATCTATTCCGGCTCGTCGATCGCCAATGTCGTGACCACCGGCACCTTCACCATTCCGCTGATGAAGAAAACCGGCCTCAGCGCGGAGAAGGCCGGCGCGGTCGAGGTTGCGTCGTCGACGAACGGCCAGCTGACGCCGCCGGTGATGGGGGCCGCCGCCTTCCTGATCGCCGAATTCACCGGCATCAGCTATTTCGAGCTGATCAAGCACGCGGCGCTGCCGGCCCTGGTGTCCTATGTCGCGCTGTTCTACATCGTCCATATCGAGGTGACGAAGCTTGGCCTGACCGGCCTGCCGCGACAGACCCCGACACAAAGCCTGCTGCGGCGCATGACGGGTTTTCTTGTCGGTTTTGCGGCGCTGGCGCTGATCGCGGCCTTGTTCCATTTTCTGGTCTCGCTTGTCGGCGATCGTGCGCCGGCTTTCTCGCTGCCGCTTGTGGTGGTGCTGTTGTTGGCCATCTATCTGCCGCTTGTCTGGCTGGCGGCGCGGCGCCCCGACCTTGGCGAGGGACTCAGCGAGGCGGAAATGAAAATGCTGCCGCGCGTCAGTGATGTGGCGGTGACCGGTTATCATTTCGTGCTGCCGATCCTGGTGCTGCTCTGGTGTGTCCTTGTCAGCCGCCTGTCGCCGGGCCTGTCTGCCTATTGGGCATGCATTGCGATGATGTTCGTGCTGGTCACGCAGCATCCGCTGAAGGCGCTGTTCCGCGGCCAGACCGTCACCCGGCAGGACTGGCGCGATGGTGTGCGTGATCTGCTTCGCGGGCTGGAGAATGGCGCCCGCAACATGATCAGCATCGCCATCGCGACGGCGATCGCCGGCATCATTATTGGCACTGTTTCGCTGACCGGCGCGCACCAGTTCATCGGCAGCTTCGTTGAAACCGTGTCGGCCGGCAATCTGGTGATCATGCTGCTGCTTGTCGCGGTGATGAGTCTTGTTCTGGGCATGGGGCTGCCGACAACGGCGAACTATATCGTCGTGTCCTCGCTGATGGCGCCGGTGATTGTCATGGTCGGTGCGCAGAACGGGCTGATCGTGCCGCTTGTGGCGGTGCATCTGTTTGTTTTCTATTTCGGCATTCTGGCCGATGACACGCCGCCGGTGGGCCTTGCCGCCTTCGCCGCCGCCGCAATCTCGCGCGGTGATCCCATCCGCACCGGCATTCAGGGATTCAGCTATGATATCCGTACCGCGGTGCTGCCCTTCATGTTCATCTTCAACACCGATATCCTGCTGATCGATGTCGGGGTGGTCGACGGGCTGGTGGCGGTGGTGGTCACCACCATCGGCATGCTGGCCTTCTGTTCGGCAACGCAACATTTCATGCTGATTCGTAACAGGCTGTGGGAAACCCTTTTGCTGCTGCTGATTGCCTTCACCATGTTCAGGCCGGATTTCTGGCTCGACCGCTGGGTGCCACCCTATGATGTGCGCCCCGGGCCTGAGATCGTGGACCTTCTCGCCGCCGACAGCGGGGCGACCTCGCCGCGCGATCTGCGCGTACGGTTTGTCGGGCCGGATTTCGATGATGCCAGTCGCATGATCACGCGCAACACCATCATTCAGGTGCCGCCGACGGATGATGTGTTTGCCGGGCTTGCCGATGCCGGCGTGGTGATGACGCTGGATGAGGGGCAGGCCGTTGTCGAGGAACCGTTCCCCGGCACCCCGCTGTTCCAGGAATTGCAGGGTTTCGATTTCTATGCCGATGATCCGGTGACGCTGGAATCGGTGCTTGTCGAAATCGAGAGCCGGCCGGCGCGGGAATGGATCTATCTTCCCGCCGCGCTGTTGCTTGGCCTTGTGCTGTTGCTGCAACGCCGACGCCGCGCCGCCACGGCCGCCTGAACTTCACAGGTGCGACAAGCCGGTCACGCGCCGGTGCGCAAAATATCTTGCCCATCGGGCAGGATTGGGTCCATTCTCGACCACCCCATAATTGAGTAAAATACCGCTATCAGGGAGAGAGAGAATGAAGAACCTTGCAACCAGGCTTGGCATCGGCGCTGTGGCGCTGACCCTTGCCGCCGCCGCGACAGCGGCGTCTGCAGACACGCTGCGTTGGGCATGGTCCGGCGACTCGCTGACGCTGGACCCGCACGCGCAGAATGAAGGGCCGACCCATACGCTGGCCCACCAGATTTATGAGCCATTGTTGCATCGTGACATGGCCGGCCAGATCACCCCGGCACTGGCGACAAGCTGGAAGGCGCTTGCCGACAACCCGAATGTCTGGCGCTTCACGCTTCGCAAGGGTGTGAAATTCCATGACGGGGCCGACTTCACCGCGGATGATGCTGTCTACAGCTTCAACCGGGCGATGATGCCGACCTCGGCGATGAAGGAATTGCTGACAAGCGTCAAGGAAGTCCGCAAGGTCGATGACCATACCATCGATATGGAGACAAACGGGCCGAACCCGCTGCTGATCAACAACCTGACCAACCTGTTCATGATGGATGCCGGATGGACCGAGGCGAATGGCGCCAGCGCGCCGCAGGATGTCGCCGCCGGCGAGACCACCTTTGCCTCGCAGAACACGAACGGCACCGGTGCCTTCACGCTGGAAAGCCGTGTTCCCGACCAGAAGACGGTGCTGAAGGCAAACCCGAATTACTGGGGCAAGGGGCAGTTCCCGCTCGACGTCAGTGAAATCATCTACACCCCGATCCAGTCGGCGGCCACCCGCGTGGCGGCCCTGTTGTCGGGTGAGGTTGATTTCATCCAGGACGTGCCGGTACAGGATCTTGGCCGGGTGGCGGCGCAGAGCGGCCTGAAGGTCGTGACCGCGGCGCAGAACCGTGTGATCTTCTTCGGCATGAACAGTGCCAAGGCCGACCTTGAGACCGACAATGTCAGCGGCAAGAACCCGTTCGCCGATGTGCGCGTGCGGCGGGCGATGAACATCGCCATCAACCGCGACGCCATCAAGAAGGTTGTGATGCGCGACCAGTCCTCGCCGACCAATGTCATCATGCCGCCATTCGTCAATGGCTGGACGAGCGATCTTGACGCCATTCCGGCGTATGATGTCGCCGCCGCCAAGGCGCTGATGGCCGAGGCCGGCTATGGTGACGGGTTCTCGATCACGCTGAACTGCCCGAATGACCGCTACATCAATGACGAGGCGATCTGTCAGGCCGCCGTCGGCATGTTCGGCCAGATCGGCATCAAGGTGAATCTCGATGCCAAGCCGAAGGCGCAGCACTTCCCGATGATCAAGAACAAGACAACCGAGTTCTATATGCTCGGCTGGGGCGTTCCGACCTTCGATTCGCACTACGTCTTCAACTTCCTGGTCCATGCAACGACCGAAAATCGTGGTTCCTGGAACAACACCGGCTATGACAATGCCGATGTGAACGCCAAGATCGTGGCGCTCGAGTCCGAGACCGACCTTGCCAAGCGTGACGCCATCATCGGCGAGATCTGGGCCCAGGTTCAGGAAGACCAGCTGTATCTTCCGATCCACAACCAGGTCCTGAACTGGGGGATGAAGGACGGCATCAAATTTGACGTGCAGCCGGAAGATCAGCCGCACTTCAAATACATGATCATGAACTGACCTGCTGCCGGCAGCGGTACGACGCCGCTGCCGGTCCTTTCCGTTTTTATGCATATGCAGATTTCCAGCTACGGCGTGACGGGTGACCCGTCGGCACGAGGCCTGCCATGATTGTCATTCTTGCCAGACGGATCGTGCAGGCGATGCTCGTGCTGCTTCTGGTCGCGTTGATTTCCTTTGCCATTTTCCGATTTGTCGGCAACCCGGTGGAGAGCATCCTCGGCCAGGAAGCCACCGTTCAGGACCGCAACGAGATGATCGAGCGGATGGGGCTGAATGATCCGGTGCCGGTGCAGTATGCGCGCTTTGTCTGGGACGCGCTGCGTTTCGATTTCGGCATTTCCTACCGCACGGCCGAACCGGTGGCCGACCTGATCGCCTCGCGCCTGCCGGCGACGCTTGAACTTGCCTTCATCTCGGCGCTCTTCGCGCTTGTCGCCGGGATTCTGCTCGGCATCTTCACCGCCATCAGCCGCGGCCGGTTTCTGGCCGGTCTGGTGATGACGACATCGCTGATCGGCGTGTCGCTGCCGACCTTCCTGATCGGGGTGCTGCTGATCTGGCTGTTTGCGGTTGAACTTGGCTGGCTTCCCTCGTTCGGGCGCGGTGACACGGTGCGGCTCGGCTTCTGGGAGACCGGGCTGCTGACGGCATCGGGGCTGAAATCGCTGATCCTGCCGGCGATCACGCTTGGCCTTTATCAGATGACGCTGATCATGCGGCTGGTGCGCTCCGAGATGCTGGAGGTTTTGCGTCAGGATTTCATCAAATTCGCCCGCGCGCGGGGCCTGCCCGAACGTATGGTGCTGTTGCGGCATGCGCTGCGCAATACGCTGGTGCCGGTGACAACGGTGGCCGGCCTGCAGCTTGGCTCGATTGTCGCCTTCGCCATCATCACCGAAACGGTGTTCCAGTGGCCGGGGGTCGGGTTGATGTTCATCAACGCTGTCTATTTTGTCGATATCCCGGTGATGTCGGCCTATCTGCTGCTGGTCGGGACGCTGTTCGTGCTGATCAATTTCATCGTCGATCTGCTGTACCTGGCGATTGACCCGCGAATCCGTGACCGCAATCTGCGGGGAGGCAACTGATGACATCCCCTCCGGTCAGATCGTCCGAGAAGCCGGCGCACGCCCCCGCAAGCGCTCCGGCCAGCCGTTTGCAGCGCGCGCTTGCCAGTGACTTTGTCTACGACTTCACCCGCGCGCCGCTGGCCATTCTGGCCGGGGTTGTCGTGCTGTTCCTGTTCCTTGTCGCGATCCTCGCGCCGCTGGTGGCGCCGACCAACCCGTTTGACCCGGCCTCGCTCAACCTGATGAACGGCTTCACCCCGCCGATGCAGGCCAACATGTTCACTGGCGAGAGTTTCGTGATGGGAACCGATGACCAGGGGCGGGACCTGTTGTCGGCGATCATCTACGGGCTGCGGGTCTCGCTGTTTGTCGGCGTGATGTCGGTGATGCTGGCGATGGGACTTGGCGTCTCGCTTGGACTGATTGCCGGCTATGTCGGGGGGTGGCTGGACAATCTGATCATGCGGATTGCCGATATCCAGCTGACCTTTCCCTCGATCCTGATCGCGATGCTGATCTTCGGCGTGCTGCGCGGCATCATTCCGCCCGACCTGCGCGACGAGATGGCGATCTTCGTGCTGATCGCCGCCATCGGTCTGTCGGAATGGGTGCCGTTCGCACGCACGGTGCGGGCCACCGCGCTGGTCGAGAAGGAAAAGGAATATGTGCAGGCGGCGCGGCTGATCGGGCTTGGCCGCCACCAGATCATGTGGCGGCATATCCTGCCGAACGTGCTGGGACCGGTTCTTGTCATTGCCACCATCACGCTGGCGCTTGCCATTATCGCCGAAGCGACTTTGTCCTTCCTTGGCGTTGGCGCGCCGCCGACCGAACCCAGCCTCGGCACGCTGATCCGGATTGGCCAGGATTTCCTGTTTTCCGGTGAATGGTGGATCCTGACATTTCCGGCGATCACGCTGCTGGCGCTGGCGCTGTCGGTGAACCTGCTGGGCGACTGGCTGAAGGACACGCTGAATCCGAGGTTGAAATGACGCCGCCGCTTCTTGAAGTCACCGACCTCAGTGTTGAATTCCCGCAGCGCCGCCAGCGGTTGCAGGCGCTTGACCGGATTTCCTTCACGCTTGAAGCTGGCGAGGTTCTCGGCTTTGTCGGTGAGAGCGGGGCCGGCAAGTCGCTGACAGGGGCGGCGATCATGGGCCTGCTGGAGCCGCCGGGCCGGATCACCGGCGGCGAGATTTCGCTGGAAGGACAGCGGATCGATGGCCGGGCGGAAGCGGTGCGTGGCCGCAGGATCGGGATGATTTTCCAGGATCCGCTGACCAGCCTCAATCCCCTGCGGACCGTCGGCGATCAGCTTATCGAGACGATCCAGCTTCACCTCGGGCTGGATGGCACCGCGGCGGCGGCGCGGGCCGGCGAATTGCTGGATGAGGTTGGCATTGACCGCGAGCGTATCGGTGCCTACCCGCATGAATTTTCCGGCGGCATGCGCCAGCGCATCGTCATCGCGCTGGCGCTGGCACCGGAACCCAAGCTGATCATCGCGGATGAGCCGACGACGGCGCTGGACGTGTCGATCCAGGCGCAGGTGCTGGCGCTGCTGCGGAACCTGTGCAAGGAGCGCGGTGCGGCGGTGATCCTGATCACGCATGATATGGGGGTGATTGCCGAGACAACGGACCGTGTCGCCGTTCTTTATGCCGGCCGGCTTGTCGAGACGGGGCGCACCGCCGATGTGATCTCGGCCCCGCGCCACCCCTATACGCGCGGGTTGATGGCGGCGACGCCGAACCTCGACCTTGTGTCGGTTGATACCGTGCTGCCGCAGATCCCGGGCAGCATGCCTAGCCTTGCCGATCTGCCGCCGGGCTGCAGGTTTCACCCGCGTTGCGGCGATGCGATGCCGGTCTGCCGGCAGACAGCGGCATCCTTCATCGACGGTGTCGCCTGTCACCTCTATGACGTGCAGAAACAGGAGGCGGGGTGATGGCGGATGATGCCTATCTGCAAGTGTCCGGCCTCAGCCGGCATTTCGACATTTCCGACCCGTTTCTGGCCCGCCTTGTGACCGGCGGGGCACGGCGGCAACTGACCGCCGTCGACAATGTCAGCTTTTCCATCGCGCGCGGTCAGACCTATGCCCTTGTCGGGGAAAGCGGGTCCGGCAAATCCACCATCGCCCGGATGATTGTCGGGCTGGATAGACCCGACAGCGGTAGCATCATGTTCGATGGCCGGCCTGCCTTCGACGAGGCAAGAGGCCAGCTTCAGGATGCCAGCCTGCGGCAGAAGCTGCAGATGGTGTTCCAGTCTCCCTATTCCAGTCTCAATCCGCGCTGGCGCGTCGGCGATATCCTGATGGAGCCGATCCGCGCCTTTGAACTGATTGCCGAGCCTGACGCCCGCCGACGGCGTGTATATGAGCTTCTCGACCAGGTCGGCCTGGCGGCGCAGGATGCCGACCGTTATCCGCATGAATTCTCCGGTGGTCAGCGGCAGCGGATCTCGATCGCCCGGGCGCTGGCCTCGAACCCGCAATTCATCGTCTGTGACGAGCCGACCTCGGCGCTCGATGTCTCGGTTCAGGCGCAGGTTCTGAATCTGCTGAAGCAGCTACAGCGGGATCTGCAACTGACCTACCTGTTCATCTCGCACGACATGGCGGTGGTGCGGGTGATGGCGCACCGGATCGGCGTGCTGAAGGATGGCCGCCTCGTCGAGGAGAACGCGGCGGGCCCGTTGATCGACTCCCCGCAGGACCCCTATACCCGCATGTTGATGGATTCGACGCCGCGTTTTGCCGGCGGCGCTTAGGTTGGCCAAAGCTGTCTCAATTGGGCTGTCTCAGTCGGGCTGACCCAATCGGCCAACTCGATCATGCTCCCCCGATACAACCCGTCAGCCTCGCTATATCGGGCATGCGGATCATGAATGTGATTTTATCGACATCATCAGATTTAGAACGATTCCGTCTTCTGCAGGCGTGAATTAAAAAATATGTTCTTTTCAGCGCCTGTCATATGGCGTTTCGCAGAAATTTTTTCCATCTAAGGCGCAGAGCAATTCCGCGCCGGGTGCCTCATGTGTCCGTCGCTTTACTGGAGATGGACATG
>CBFHRT010000093.1:0-8173 GCA_965658285.1 Puniceispirillaceae bacterium (SeqCode)
GTTCACCGGCGGGCAGGGAGCTGCACATGTTGCTGGTGCCGGCAACGGACGGGTCATCCAGTGCGTCGCGTCCGCCAAGCCAGCCGGCGGCGAAGGTTTCGACGCCATTCACAGTGGCCCGCGCCCGGTCAGACACAAAGGTGTTCTCTTCATCCGAGGTAATGGTGGTCAGATATCCGGTCATGCTGAGGTGATCATTGCCGGATGCCGCCGCGGCGTTAAAGGCGTTGATCCAGCTGATGCACCCGCCACTGCCACATCCGACAAAATTGTAGAAATGGAAGTCACCATCGACAAGGCGGGTCGGATAGCGGCCAAGCGCGAAGATGATCTGACGGTCGACGGGTGTGTAGGTTGTGGCATCATTGCTGTCGGCGGTCAGGGCATTCGAGTATCTGATGCGCGCAAAGACATCCTCCCACACCGACACAGATACGTTGCTGGCACTGGTGACCCGCATGAAACCCTGTGATTCATTGTAGGTGGCGTCCACTGTCACACCTGTCGGGAATTTCGCGGTATTGCCACTGTTGACACCGGTATAGGTATGGATGGTGTCGCCGGTGTTGCTGTTGGTCGTTGTGGTGTAGGTGGCATTGTCGATGTAGAGACGATCCTCGGCCGGAATGAATCCCCGCGAGATGGTGATCGTGACAGCATCTGTCTGGTCGGATGATCCGGTTCCCGGTACGCCATCGATATCGAAACCACTGACGGGCTTGTCGACATTGTTGGTGATGATGCAGTTCTCGGTGGTCTTGTCCTCAAGTCGCGCATAGGGGAAGAACACCGCAGACGCCAGATCGGCACGGGTGCGGAACTTTTCACCCGACACCAGCTTGTGCGCCACCTGATATTCCGGGAAATAGATGATGTCGCCAACCTGCGCCGTGCTGTTGTCATGTTTCAGAAGACAGTTCGTGTCCGACACCCGCACCGTAACCGGACCACTGCCGGACAGGTTGCCCGGCGTGGGAAAGGAACCGCTGCAAAGCTTGCTGACTCCCTTGATCGACAGGAAGAAATTCTGGCCCCTTGTGGTGACCAGATTGCTGATGGCCTGCAGCTGCGGCTTTGTCGGGCACCCTGGTGCCATCGCAAAGGTGATGTCGGCACTTGTCGGATTGCTGACGGCTGTTATCGGACAGTCGCGCGCGCCGCTCGGCACATTGACAAAGCTCAGCCCGAAATCCGCCTGTTCTGCCAGTGGGGGCAGCGGGTCCTGCTGCTGGCTGATCCGATCATAGGCGTTGCTGAAATCGGCGTGATTGGCTTCGCGCTGCTCACCTTCGGAAATATAGCTTGTGGTGACGGTGTCGATGGCGTTGATCGCCCCGAAGGCGCCAACCACGGTGATCGAGAACAACGTGATCGACATCAGCAATTCGGTCAGCGAAATGCCGGGCGCCGAGGCCATCTTGCGGCGGCATCGGGGGGCATTATTCGCCACTGTTGAATTGCCTTTATGGCGCATCCCGATCATCACCCACGCTACCCTGTATTCTGACACCGCAACGGCAAATCCACGCCGCCTGCGAAACGAGGCTCTCCTTATAACGTTAATAAACAGTTAAACAAAACCTGACGATGAAACCACCTTCAGGTCAGTTCAGGGATCGGGGTAGCCACCATCCGGCATTGGTACACCGTCCGCATCGCAGGCCAGTGGGGTGACCGATACCGCGCTGGTGACCGGCATGTCGGAATAGAGATGCGGAAAGAGGTCGCCGCCCCGCGACGGTTCCCAGATGATGTCCAGCCCGTCTGTGTCGACGGCCACCAGAACAAGGTTGGTCTGTTGCCGAAAATGCCGCCGGGCTGTTTCCGCGACCTGCGAAGCTGTCGAGAAATGGATGAAGCCATCCGCAAGGTCGATTCCGGCACCGGCAAACACACCTTTTTCTCTGGCCTCATCCCAGATCGTTGCATCACAGATTTTGTAGATGATGCTCATCCTGTCTCTCCGGTTTCAAGAAATGCGGCCACGGCGCTGATCAGCCGCTGCCTCTCCGTCTCGCTCATCGCCGCCGGCTCGCCATGCCCCCAGATTGGGCCGGGCCAGGCCGCATCGCCGCGCCGCCGCGCCACTATGTGAAGGTGCAGCTGCGGCACCAGATTGCCGAGAGTCGCGACATTGATCTTGTCGGCGGTGAAGGCGGTCTTCATCCAGCCGCCAAGATGGGCGGCGAGGGCAAAGAGCCGGTCGCGCAGATCACCGGTGAGGTCATGAAGTTCCTCCGCCCCTGCCGTTTCCGGGACCAGCAGCAGCCAGACATAGCGCCGATCATCGGCAAGCCGGACCTGAATATCGCCAATGCGGGTGACGAGGTAGGAGCTGTCCGCAAGCCGCTGGTCGAGCGTGAATTCCATGCTCATCCGCCGAGGATGTCGGCAATCGCCTTGCCACACGCTTCGGTCGTTGCCGTACCGCCGAGATCGCGGGTCCGCAGAGCCGGGTCGGACAGGGCGGTGTCAATGGCATCGGTAATGGCGGTGGCGGCGTCGGCAAAGCCGAGATGCTCCAGCATCATCGCCGCCGTCCAGATCTGGCCGACCGGGTTGGCGATGCCCTGGCCGGCGATATCGGGTGCCGATCCGTGAACGGGCTCGAACAAGGAGGGAAAATCACCTGTCGGGTTGATGTTGCCTGATGGCGCGACGCCGATGGTGCCGGTGCAGGCCGGGCCAAGATCGGACAGGATATCGCCGAACAGGTTGGATGCCACGACAACATCAAACCAGTCCGGATGCTGGACAAAATGCGCTGTCAGGATATCGATATGGTACTTGTCCGTCTCGACGTCCGGATAATGGGCGGCCATCGCCTCGACGCGCTCATCCCAATAGGGCATTGTGATCGAGATGCCATTCGATTTCGTGGCCGAGGTCAGGTGCTTCTTCGGCCGGTTTTGCGCCAACTCAAAGGCGAATTTCAGCACCCGGTCGACGCCGATCCGGCTCATTACCGTTTCCTGGATCACCACTTCGCGCTCGGTATCGGGGAACATGCGCCCGCCGATCGATGAATATTCACCCTCGGTATTCTCGCGCACGATATAGAAATCGATATCGCCCGGCACCCGGTTGGCAAGCGGCGAAGGCACGCCTGGTAACAGGCGCACCGGCCGCAGATTCACGTACTGGTCGAATTCACGCCGGAATTTCAGCAACGATCCCCACAGCGAGATATGGTCGGGGATCTTGTCGGGAAGGCCGACGGCGCCAAAGAAAATCGCATCATGGCCGCCAATCTGCTGCTTCCAGTCCTCGGGCAGCATGTCGCCATGTTTGGCGTAATAGTCATAGCTCGAGAAATCGAAATGGTCGAAATGCAGATTGATGTCGAATTTCGCCGCAACGGTCTCCAGGACCCGCAACCCCTCCGGCACCACTTCCTTGCCAATCCCGTCGCCTGGGATGACCGCGATGTTGAACCTGTTCTTCGTCATGATGCGTCTCCTCACCTGTCAGAACCCCTGGCCATCAGCCGGCGCTGGCTAGAACGGCATGGGATGGGATTTATGCGTCTCGTCGATCCGTGCGATGATCTCGTCACTCAGGGTGAGTTCGGCAGCCTTCAACGAGTTTTCCAACTGCGGCAGGCTTGTCGCGCCAAAGATCACCGACGTCATGAAGGGACGCCGCATGCACCAGGCAAGGGCCATCTGTCCCAGATCCATGTCGTGGTCATCCGCCAGTGCCTGATAGGCGGCGAGGGCCGGCCACAGACGCGGCGTGATCCGCCCGCCGAGTCCGTCATTGATGCTTTTTCGCGATCCTTTCGGCGCCGCCGCGCCATCGCGGTATTTGCCGGTCAACAGACCACAGGCAAGCGGCGAGAAGGACAGCAGTCCGACATCCTCATTATGTGACAATTCCGCCAGATCGGTGTCGAACAGGCGGCACAGGAGGCTGTATTCGTTCTGGATGGAGGCCATTCGCGGCAGGTCGCGATCCTCGGCGATGCGCAGCCATTGCGCCGTGCCCCAGGCACTTTCATTCGACAGTCCGATATGGCGGACCTTGCCTTCGCGCCGATAGCCCTCGAGACATTCCAATATCTCGTTCATGTCGTCGAGGATGGCGGCCCGGTCCTGCTTCGTGGGGTCATAATGCCAGTTCTTGCGGAACATATAGGACCCGCGATTCGGCCAATGGAGTTGATACAGGTCGATATAATCGGTCTTCAGCGATGTCAGCGAGGAGTCCAACGCCGCGGTGATTGTCGCAGGCGAGATCGGCGCGCCTTCGCGCACATTCATGTATCCCTCGCCGGCAACCTTGGTGGCGATGATGACGTCGGACCGGCGCCCCGAGCCGCCCACCCAGTCGCCGATGATCCGTTCGGTATCGCCCTGCGTCTGCTTTGACAGCGGGGTTGTCGGATACATCTCGGCGGTGTCGATGAAATTGATGCCATGGTCCAGCGCCATGTCGATCTGCGCGTGACCCTCGGCGGGTGTGTTCTGTGTGCCCCATGTCATCGAGCCGAGACAAAGGGCGCTGACGGTAAGATCGGTTCTGCCAAGCCTGTTGTAAATCACGCCGGGATCCTTTTTGATTTTGCTTATGACGATGCCGGATTGCGGGAAAACACAAACTGGCTGATCTGGTGATAGCTGTCATCCGGCGACAGTGCAATGGACGGGAAGCCGGGATTGTTCGGCGCGTCCGGCCACATCTGGGGCTCCAGACACAGGGCGCCATGAGCGGAATTGCCGAGGTCGCCGAGGCATGACCCGGCGCCGGTAAGGCCTTGACCGGTGTAGAATTGAAGTCCCGGCTCGGTTGTCAGCAGAGCCATTGACACACCGCTGCGCGGGGATGTCAGTTCTGCCACCGGTGTCAGGGCGCGGCGTCTATCCGCAAGGCAGAAATTATGATCATAGCTGCCGGAAATGCGGCGCATGTTGCGGAAATCGAATGCAGTGTCCGCTACCGTCGCGATCTCGCCTGTCGGCAGACAATCCCCGTCGGTCGGCAGGTAGTGGTCCGCCGCGATACATAGCTGGTGGTCGCGAATGCCGGCGCCGCCATCAAGATTGAAATAGCTGTGATGCCCGAGATTGAGGATCGTTGGTTTGTCGGTGGTCGCCATCAGATCGATCCGCAGGGCTGGGCCGTCAATCAGGCTGTAGCGGCACCGCGCCTCAACCGTTCCGGGAAATCCCATATTGCCGTCCGGGTCGGTGAGCGCCAGCGTGACATGCGTTGGTGACCGGTCAACAAGCCGCCAGTCGCGCGCGCCATAGCCGGTCCTGCCGCCATGCAGCATATGGCCGCCACGTTGATTGCTGGTCAGCCGGTGCATGGCACCATCAATGACCGCACGCGCACCACCGATGCGGTTGATCACGCGTCCGGCCGTGACACCGTGATATTGGGAATGGTCGAGATAGTCCTGAAAATCCGAGAATCCGACGACCAGCGGGTTTTCATACCCGTCAAGGCGCAGGTCCTGCAGCGTGGCACCCCAGGTCAGGATGCGCGCTGTCATCCCGTGCCCGGCAAGGGTGATCTGCGAAACCGTCTGATTTTCCGGGGAAATGCCAAAATTCACTGTCATATGTCCTGAAAACTCTTTTCATGGCGTCATCCGGGTGAATGATGTTGAAACCCGGAGTCAGTCACTATATAGCAGAAACTCGTCGTTAATTGACTGTCCCCCGCAGGTGCCCGTGGGTAACAGCCAAGTTGCTGGGAAGGGCCATGCGTATTGCAGTTATCGGGTCGGGTATATCCGGCCTTGGAAGCGCCTATCTACTCAATCACCATGCCGACATCCATCTGTTTGAGTGTGACCACCGCCTTGGTGGACACAGCCACACGGTTGAAGCGCATTTTGGTGGCAGGCAGATCCCGGTCGACACCGGGTTCATTGTTTTCAATCCTCTCAACTATCCCAATCTGATTGCGATGTTTGAGCGGCTTGCGGTGCCGTGGATCGACAGCGACATGAGTTTCGCCGTGTCGCTTCGCAATGGCGGCTGTGAATATGAAGGCTCGCTTGGTGGTCTCGTGGCGCAGAAGGCGAACCTGCTGCGGCCCCGATATTGGTCAATGCTTCGCGATCTCATGCGTTTCTACCGGACGGGATATGACCGCGCCTTCACAGGCCCTGCGGATGAGCCGCTGGCCGGTTTTCTGGCGCGCGAGGGGTATGGAACACCCTTTATCGAGGACCATCTGCTGCCAATGGGCGCCGCCATCTGGTCATGTTCGGCGCAGACGATGATGGAGTATCCGGTCCGCTCGCTTCTCCAGTTCATGGAAAACCACAAGCTGTTGAATTTCATCGACCGCCCGCAATGGCGCACGGTAAAGGGCGGGTCGCGCGAATATGTGAACCGCATCGCCACCGCACTTGGCGGTGCAACTGGTGGCAGAATCCATCTGAACACCAACATCACCGGCATCCGCCGCGCACAGGGCGGTGTCATCCTGTCGATCGATGGCGAGGGCGAAGTCTGGTTCGACCGTGTCGTGATGGCGGCGCATGCCGACCAGTCACTGGCCCTGATCACCGACCCGACGCCGGCGGAACGCGAAATACTCTCCGGTTTCCGGTTCCAGCCGAACCGCGCGGTACTGCATTCCGATCCCAGTCTGATGCCGCGCCGTCGCGCTGCGTGGGGGTCATGGAATTATATTGGCAGTGAGGGGGTCGATACCTCGCTGTGCCTGACTTACTGGATGAACAGGCTGCAATCCATTGATGATGCCTTCCCGCTGTTCGAGACGCTGAACCCGCATCGTGAACCCGACCCGGCGCTTGTTCATGGGGATTACAGCTACGCGCATCCGGTGTTTGACGAACGCGCTGTCGCATCGCAGGCGCGGCTTGCCGAGATTCAGGGAACCGACAATCTGTATTTTGCCGGTGCCTGGACCGGTCACGGTTTCCATGAGGATGGTCTGAAATCCGCCATCGCGATCACGCGCACGATGGGCTTCGAGGTGCCCTGGCACAGTGATGTCGCCGCCTACACACGGCCTGTCATCGCCGAGACACGCGAGATTGCGTGATGACGGCCTGCCAGCTCGTGAGATCCAGAATAGATCACACGCGCCACGGCACGCCGTCACATTTTCTGTCGCGAAAGGGGCTGTCCATCTGGGTGGATCTCGACAGGCTGGCCGAGGCTGATCGCCAGTCAGCCTTCTTTTCGGTCGACAGATTCAATCTGCTGTCCTTGCACCAGTCGGATTACGGGCCGAATTTCCACCGCCGCGGCAAGGTGACCCCGCTTGCGGATTATGCCCGCGCGCAGGCGTTGGATATCTGCCCCGATCTGGAAATTGCGTCAGTTCACCTGCTGACCTTCCCGCGCATCCTCGGTGTGGTGTTCAATCCGGTATCAATCTACGTTCTTCGCGATGCGGCCGGCCAGGATGCCATGTATATCTACGAGGTCCGGAATACGTTTGGTGACATGCATGCCTATGCGGGTCGTGCCGACAGCGGCCGGGCCATCCTTCAGGCCGAGAAGATCCTTCACGTCTCGCCCTTTTTCCCGGTCAGCGGTGAGTATCGGTTGCGGTTTCATGCGCCGGCGGACAAGGCGCCAGTACGGGTGCTCATGCGATACAGTGATGCCGGCAAGCCGCAGCTGACGGCGACATTGCGCGGCGCGCGTGAACAGCTTACTAATTCAGGGGTGTTTAAGGCGCTCGCGGCGACGGGCCAATGGCCACTCCGGCCCTTGGTGTCGATCCATGTCGAGGCGGCGCGATTATGGTGGAAAAATGTGCCGTTCCACCGGCGGCCTGAACCGCCCGGACCCTTGTCGCGGGCTGATGACGCCGGTGGCAGATAAGTTGGCGGCAGATGAGAGGTTACTATGACCGGTTTCTTTGATCGTCGAAAGCTCGACCTTCTATTGGCACTGTTCTCCCGGCTGAAATATGGCCGCCTGGATGTTGTTCTTCCTGACGGCACAAAACATCGGTTCGAAGGTGCCGTGAGCGGCCCGCAGGCCGAGATGACCATCAATGATATGGACGCCGTGTCGCGCATCATGGCTGATGGCAAGATGGGCTTCTGCGAGGCTGTCATGGAAGGCGAGATCGACAGCCCGTGCATGTCGAATCTGATAGAGCTGGCGGTTTTGCACGACGCCATGCTCTCGAAAGAGATGACGGCCACCATCTGGCGCCGCTTCGGGTTGCGGCT
>CBFHRT010000094.1:0-8112 GCA_965658285.1 Puniceispirillaceae bacterium (SeqCode)
GATAAGCCCGACCACCACCACCAGCCAGCAGATGCTGATCGCCAGCTTGAAATCGACATCCCCGCCAAAGGCGATGATGAGGCTGCCAAGTGCCGCGCTGCCGGCCATCTGCAGGGCGCCGCACAGGCCGGTTGCCGCACCGCTGTGGGCACCGGCGGCGCGAACCGCACCGATGATGACATTCGCAATTACCAGCCCGTTCGCAACGCCATAGAAGAACAGGAAAAATGAAATCACCGGCTGAATGGCAGAATCGGTCAGCGCCGCGACAAGCAAGCCCGACATGGACACAAAACTCAGCATGCTGCCGCGGAATGCGGTGCGATCAAGACCAAAACGCGGCCCCAGGATCCGGTTCAGGCTATTGCCGGTCAGATAGCCAAGCGCGGTGACGCTGAAGAACAGGCCGAATTCGAAGGCGCTCGCGCCAAGCCGCTGGAATTGATAGGGCATGAAACCGCCCATTGCGAAAAACACGGCTGTCAGAACAGCACAGGCGCCGGCATTGGTGATGAATTTCGGCGTCAGAAGCAGGGTCAGATACGACCCGAGAACCTTTGAGAGTGCCATCGGCGGTGTGCGGTCGAGCCGCGTTTCCTGCAGCAGGGCCAAGGATGCGATCAGCACCGTTGTCGCCGTCAGCACCATCAGCGCCACCGCCCCGCGCCAGCCGACAAGATCGGCAAGCATGCCGCCAAAGGCAAAGCCGAGAACAGGCACCACAGCCTGTAACATGGTGATCGTCGATAATTGCTTGCCGGCCTCCTCGCGTTGATAGCTGTCACTGATGATCACCCGCCCCATGACCATGCAGCAGGCAGCGCCAAGCCCCTGCAATATCCGCATGCCAATCAGGATCTCGATGGTGGGGGCGAACATCGCACCGACTCCGGCCAGCGAGAACAGCAGCGCCCCGGACAGCATCACCGGCCGCCGCCCGATGCTGTCGGAAATGGAACCGGCACCAAGCTGGCCAAGGCCCAGCATCACCAGAAAGGCCGAGAGAACCAGCTGTGCCTGGTCGGCGGTGGCCAGCAGATCGGCCCGAAGGTCGGGAATGGCAGGTGCCAGCAGCGAGATGCCGACATTCGCACCGGAGACCGCCAGCGCCAGCATCCAGATGGGCGGCGGCGCTGCACGGGCAATAGCTTGCTGGCTCAAATCACAACACTCCGGACGGAAAATAACGGCAGGCGGGAAGGCCACCATAGCAGCACCATGAAAAGCCTGTATAGTCATGCCAATACGAAAGCTGAACGGACACTCCATGCCCCTTTCTGCCAACCACCGCGGTGCCATGCTGATGGCCGTCAGCATGCTGTGCTTCGTGCTGAATGACGCGTTCATGAAAGCTTTGTTCGCCGACATGTCGATCTATCAGGCAATCTTTCTGCGCGGTCTGATCACGGCGCCGTTGCTGGCCATCATGGCCTGGCGGCAGGGTGTGCTTGTGCCGCGGCTGACCGGACGTGACCGCCTGATCGTGGCGATCCGCGCCCTTGCCGAGGTTGGCGCGACAATCGGCTTCCTGACGGCGCTGGCGCATATGCCGCTGGCCAATGTGACGGCGATCCTGCAGGTATTGCCGCTGACCGTGACGATGGCGGCCGCGCTGTTCCTTGGCGAGACGGTCGGCTGGCGCCGCTGGCTTGCCATCAGTGCCGGACTGGTCGGGGTGATGATCATCATCCGGCCCGGCATGGCGGGGTTTTCCATCTGGTCGGTCTGGGCACTTGGCGCCGTTGCCTGCATAACCCTGCGCGAGGTTGTGACGCGCCGCCTGTCGGCGGATGTGCCCTCGCTTCCCGTTGCGCTGGCAACGGCCATCGCCATCGGCCTGCTTGGCGCGGTGATGATGCCGGTTGTCAGCTGGCAACCTGTCTCGGCCGGGTCGTGGGGGCTGCTGGCAACAACCTCGGTGGCGATCATCGGCGGCTATCTGTTCAGCGTGATGACCATCCGCAGCGGCGATATCGGTTTTGTCGCGCCGTTTCGCTATACGGCGATGGCCTGGGCGATCGGGCTGGGGCTTGTGATGTTCGGTGAGTTGCCGGACCAGGCGACAGTCATCGGCACCATCATCATCATCGCCACCGGCCTGTATTCACTGCATCGCGAACAGCGGCTCAGGCGGACAGCTCCAGAACCGGCGCGCCAAGACGATCCGGATCCGGCGTAATGCCAAGGCCGGGGCCGGATGGCGGGCTGATGTAGCCGGCTTCACGCGTCGGGCCCTGCGGATCCAGTCGCGGTGTGACATAGCCTGACAGGTCACACACATTCATGATCGCGCGCTGCGGCGTGGCGGCACCAAGATGCAGCGCCGCCGCGGTCACGATATCGGACCCCCATGTATCCTCGATGCACATTTTCGCGCCGAGCATCAGGCACAGATCGCGGGCCTGCCGCAGCGCACCAAGCCCACCGAATTTCGACAGTTTCAGTGCCACCGCATCCATGCAGCCAAGCTGCCAGGCTTTCAGAAGCGAGGCGGTATCATGCGCGTTCTCGTCGATCTTCATCGCCAGCCCGGTCGCCGCCCGCACCGCCGCGCAGTCCTCCAGCGTCGCGCAGGGCTGTTCCAGCATAATGTCCAGATCGGCAACGGCGCGGGCCACCCGCGTCGCATCAAGCCGCGCCGCGCCACAGTTCCAGTCGCCATAGACAAGCGTGCCGGCCGGCACCACCTCGCGGACAAGGCGCAGGCGGGCGATATCGGCGCCATTGTCATTGTCGGCGCCAAGCTTGACCTGGATCTGGGTGATGCCGCGCGCCGTCTCCTCGGCGGCAATCCGTGCCATCTCGTCCGGCGCGAGACACGAGATCGAATGATAAAGCGGCAGACGCGGCGTCTGCATGCCGCCGAACAGCATGTGAAGCGGCAGACCGGCCACCTTGCCGGTCAGGTCCCACAGCGCGATGTCGAGTGCCGATTTCGCATAGACATGGCCCTGCAGATGGTGATTGGCCGCCTGCATCATCGCCTCGGCGCCAAGCGCCAGCCCGTCAGCGGACAGGATCACCGGCGCAAGATCATTCAGCGCCGGCGCCACCCCGCCGGCATAGGCAGGAAGATAATGCGGAATCGGACAGACCTCGCCCCAGCCGACAAGACCGTTATCGGCCTCGAGCCGCAACACACTGGTCAGCACCGTATCGCAGACCTTGCCGTCGGCCATGTTGTAGGCAAGATGGCTTGTCAGTGGCACCTGCCACAATGTCATGCGGGTGATGTTCATCGCACTGTCTCACACACTGCCAAATGCAACGCTAGACCCCCGCCCCCCATTCCATTCGCCAGAAACCGACCATTTGCCGAACCCATGCGTCCGCTACCGCCACCATATCAACGCTGCCATATCAACTATGAACCGCTAGTCGGAGACGCGAAGTTCCTCATAATCAACCATCACATGACGGCGATAGGCAGGACGGGCACACAGCCGTTCATAATAGGCCTGGAGGTGCGGAAAGCTGGCGCGCGGGATGTCGATATCGAAATAACGGAACAGGCAATGCCCCATCTGGATGTCCGCCAGCGTAAAATTCGGCCCGGCGATAAAGGCATTGGCGGCCAGCCTTGTATCGGCAATCGTAAGGAACTTGTTGAGGATATCGAGATTGTCGGCGATCTGTTCCGGATCCTGCAGTGACGGGGCGGTGCGCAGGACAAGCCAGAACACCGGCCCGGTGAATCTGAGCGCAATATTGATCTTCGCCCATTCGGCCCATTTGTCGATCTGCGTGCGCGCCACCAGCTCTTTCGGCCAGAAACTGTCATCACCATAGACCGTCGCCAGATAGCGCAGGATGGCGCCGGTCTCGAACAAGGGCGGGTTCTCGCCATCGACCAGCGTCGGCACAAGCCCGTTCGGGTTCATTTCCAGATAGGCGGGCGTGTCGGTGACACCATAGACGAACCCGGCGTCAATACGCTCGAATTCAAGGCCAAGCTCAGCCAGACACCATAGCGTTGCCTGAACGTTGGACGAGGATTCGCGTCCCCAAACGGTGATCATGTGGTGGGCCTCCAGGAATGATTGATGTAGGGTCTAATGATTGATGTAGGATCTAATGATTGATGTAGAGTCTAGCGTATCCGGGTGAAGCATCCGTTAACGTCGGGGCGCGATCCCGCCATTTTCGAAAGGCCATGCGATGTCATCCTCTGCCCTTATTGTCGGCGCCGGATCGGGGCTCAGCGCCGCGCTGGCCAGAAAATGCCGTGATGCCGGCATGGATGTCGTGCTGGCCGCCCGCGGCGGTGACAAGGCCCGCGCCGTCGCCGATGAAACAGGCGCCGCCCTGCACCAATGCGATGCCAGTTCGATCGAGGATGTTAAACGGCTGTTCACGGCGCTGGATGGCGCGACCGGCACGCCCGATCTTGTTGTCTACAACCCGTCGGCGCGGCTTCCCGGCCCGATCACCGAGCTTGACCCGGCAGCCACCCGCGCCGCCATCGAGGTGACCTGTTTCGGCGCCTTTCTGGTCGCGCAGCAGGCGGCGCGGCGGATGCTGGAACGCGGATCGGGGAGCATCTTCTTCACCGGCGCGACGGCTGGCGTAAAGGGCTTTGCCAACTCGTCGGTCTTTGCCATGGGCAAATTCGGGCTTCGCGGCCTGGCCCAGTCGCTGGCGCGCGAACTTCACCCGCAGAACATCCATATCGGGCATTTCGTGATTGATGGCGGTATCCGCTCGGCACGCGCGGACAGACAGGATCACGGCGCCGACAACATGCTGGACCCGGACGCCATCGCCGAGACCTACATGCATCTCCATGCCCAGCACCGCAGCGCCTGGGGCTGGGAGGTCGAGCTTCGCCCCTGGGTTGAGAAGTTCTAGCGCATCAGCGGCGGCCTGATCCGCGTGCGGGAGCAATGATTCTTGATAACCACAGGAGGTGGTCCGCGGCATGAGCATCCGCACCAAATTCGATATGTATCTCGCACCGCCAAGCCGGGCCGCCTTCGCCGCGCTGGATGACTGGATGGAGGCGGCAATAGCGGACAGCGGTGATCCGAGCGAGGGTTTTGTGGTCGGACAGGTCTGCGGCATCACGCTGGCAACCGCGCCGCCGGGGCGCTTCCACTACCTCGCCACGCCGGTGATGGATGATGATGCGGTGCCGGCCGGGCATTACAATTCGCTGATCATCACACCGCGGGATGGCGGGATCGAAAATGTGGCGGCGTTCGACCCGGCGCGCCACCGCATCACCATCAACGAGCAAGGCTCATTTTCCGGCGCGATCACCCTTGCCGCGCATCTGCGGCAGGTGACCGGATATGAGATGGACAACCCATTGCTGTCCGGCGGGCATCTGGCGTCGGTGGGCATGGTGGCCGCCGGCAGGGCGCAGCTTGCGGCGATCGACCGGATCAGTTTCGCGCTGGCCCGTGCGGCCTGCCCCAATGATGTGGCGGATGTACGGGTCATTGACGAGACGGCCTTCTATCCGGGACTTCCCTTTGTCGCCGACGGGGCGCTGTCACCGCGGATGGTGGACAGGCTTCGTGACAGGCTTCTGGCCTTTCGCACACAGCCGGCATGGCGGGACATGGCGGCCCTTCTGCGGTTTCGCGACATGACCGTTCTGAACGCCGCGGATTACGACATTATGGCTGCGGTTGGCGGCTAGCCGTCGGTGTCGGTGCAGGGCGCGCCGCAAGGTGCGCAGGCACTGCCGAGATCGCCCGGCGCGCCGAGCCCGGACAGGCTGCGGCTGCTCAGATGATCGCCCACCACGACAAGCGCGCCAGCAAGAAGTACCAGGACATAAATGAATTTCGGGGTCAGATGCGTCATCACGATGCCCCGTCTAGCGCGCAAGATCGAAGGATGGCCGCCATCTGATGCCGACCCAGCTTCCGGCCATCGCCATGACAAACCAGATCCAGCCATGAAGCGAGCCTGACGCAATGCCGGCAAGGAACGCCCCGATATTGCAGCCGAAGGCAAGACGCGCACCAATCCCCATCAGGATGCCGCCCAGCGCCGCCGCCACAAGCTGGCGCGGGGATGGCCAGGATTGCCGCCGCAGACCGCCGCCAACCGCCGCCAGCAGCCCGGCACCGATCACCATGCCGATATCCATCAGGCTGCTGACATCGGCCAGCACCGAATGGGTCAGCGCCCGCTGGGGCCCGGCCCATTGCCAGAAGGTGAAATCACCGACCGGCACGCCAATGAGCGTGGCAATCTTGGCACCCCAGAGGGTAAAGCCGAAGGTGATCCCCCACGGATTGCCGGAGATGATGAAGACAAGCCAGCAGAGCGCGGCGATGACGATGCTGCCGGTAACAAGCTGGGGCGCCAAGGCCTGCCCACGCCGCCGCCCCAGCGCATAGAAACCCGCACCAACCGCCGCAATCAATCCGATATTGACCGCGAGGCGGCCCGCCTCACCGGCACTGCCGGCGATGGCCACCTGGCCGAGTGAGCCCCATCCCAGCGCCGTCGGCAGCAGGAAGGAGCCGAGAAGCGAGCCGAGAATGAAAAAGGGAAGCGCCACCAGCATCCTGCCGGACCCGCCACCGAAGCTGAACAGCACTCCCGACCCGCAGCCATTCGCCAGCTGCATGCCGATCCCGAACATGAAAGCACCGATGATCAGCGACACCGACACCGGGGCAAGTGACCCGCCTGCCGCCAGGCCAAGCCCGGCCGCCGGGATGAACAGCAGCGCGCAGAGCCCGATCAGCAGGAAATGCGCCGCGATCCCCATCGTCTCGCCGGCGACAAGGAAACGCCGCCATGCCGAGGCAAAGCCATATTGGAACCCGATAAAGACAGCCCCCAGCGCACCACCAAGCGTGAACAGCGCCACACCGCGAAGGCCGGTATCAAGCGCCACCAGCCCGGCAAGGCCAAGCCCGACAACGCCGATCATCAGGGCCGGCGCCCATTCAATCGCATCCGGCGGTGTGTCAGTCTGCAGGGGTGTAGCTGTCATGGCGATGGCGACCTTGCGCAGGGAAACCTTGCGGGTAAAGAGGAACAGATGGATAGAAGATTACGGGTCACCCGGTCAGCGGCCCGATGAGCGAAACAGCATGCCGCGGTGCCGGAAGCGATGTCCCGGCACCCTTGATGACATGATCAGCCAAAGACGCCTTTCAGGAAGGATCTGAGCCTGTCCATATTGGATTCCCCGGTCAGCAGCGGATTGCTGCCATCGGCTGTCCATTCAACCATCGAGCCATCATAGAGCCTGACATCCTTACGCCCCAGAACCTCGGACAGGACAAACCAGTTGGTGGCCGCCCAGTGGCCGGTATTGCAATAGCTGACAATCGGCAGGTCGGCGTCGATCTCGCCATAGATGCCTGCAAGCTCGGGAACGCTCTTCAGGCGGTTTGTGCCGGTGTTGTAGGCCATCTCCTGGAACAGCAGCGTGGCACCCGGGATGCGCCCACCGGCGGCGGCCTTCGGATGTTTGGCATCGCCGAGGAACTGTTCGCTCGTCCGCCCGTCGAGAAGCGTCGCACCACCTTCGGCGGCGACGATCTTCTTCACATCCTCGGTCGAGACATAGCCCTGCGGCTGGAAGCTGGCGGTGAAATCACCGGGGGCCGGAGCCACAGGCGCACCGCTTTCCACCTGCGCGGGATAGGCGGCCTTCCAGGCGGCGAAGCCACCATCGAGGATCGACACATTGTCATGACCGAACACCTTGAAGGTCCAGTAGGCGCGTGCCGACGAGCCGAAATCAGTCGCACCGACACCGGCCGGCACCAGCACCACATGGCTGTCCGACGACACGCCAAGCTTGCGGGCCAGCGCCTCGAACTGCGCTGCGTCAGGCAACAGCCCGACGACATCATCACGGCCGACACGCCAGCCATCCTTCAGATAGTCGGAATGGATCGCCGACGGGATATGACCCTGAAGATAGGTGTCATAGCTGCCACCATCGATCTTGTTGCGAAGGTCGATCAGCACAACTTCGTCTTTGTCCAGATTGCCGGCCAGCCATTCGACATCGACAAGCGGCTTGGCCAAGGCGCCGGTCGCGGCAACAACAGTCAGGAAGAGCGCGAAAGCGCCCGTAAGAATGCGGTTCGTAAGAATGCGGTTCGTGAGAATGCGGTTCATGTCCATCTCCAT
>CBFHRT010000095.1:0-8101 GCA_965658285.1 Puniceispirillaceae bacterium (SeqCode)
CATGGGATTGGGACTCGGCAGGCGACGCGGTCGGGTTCACCATTGTCATCAAACAATGGAATGAAGAACATGTGCTGTCCTGTTGTCTTTTCTGGTCTCCGGCTGCGCTTCGTATGGCGAGACCCGGCCAGACAGCCGCGCCGTCGCGCATTGTTGTGGAGATAGGTTGTCTGCCACCAATCCGCCACTTTTACATGGAAGGGTAGCATCATGAAACGTCCAGCAAGACCCCGCCAGATCCTGTCACGCGCCCTGATATGGGTGTTTGTATTGTCGCTCCTCGCGCCGCAAATGACCGTCGCGCGCACGATGCTGCAGCTTGGCGACGGCATGACGCTGTCCTTCGCCGATGGCGACATCGATATTCGCAGTGGCTCCGGTGAACTTCACGGCGTTGAGATCAGTGAAGACGGCAGGGTCGCGCTGACGGCCGATTATCTGAATATCGATGCCGACGGCACGATGGGCGATGATGATTGGTATATTAATTCGCTGTTAATGAAAAACGCGCTGGTGCCCGATGCCGGCCTTTTCATCAACCGGGTTGAGGTACGGGATCTGTTTGCCGGCGCGCTCGATGGTGCGCAGGTCGCGGATTCGCAGGCCGTGGTGACCGAGCAGAGCCTCGTCAGGATGACCAATCTCAGCCTTGAGGCCGAACAGGCGCTGATCTCGATAGATGAAATCAGCAGCCTGCCGGTTCGGCTTGCCGAATCCGCCGCGGGCACCGTTATCGTGACAGAGGGTGGTCTGGCGATAAAGGGAATGACAATCATGCCGCTGGCACAGGCGCGCGGCAGAAATCCTCTGGTCGACAAACTTGCCGAGCGGGGGCTGAACGCCATTGCACTTGATTTCATCGTCATGACCACAATCGACATTGTGGAGTCGGGAATGCATGTCGGTTATGAATTCGTCTCCGACATCCACGATCTTGCAAATATCGAATTCGCTGTCCGCTTTGCCGTTGACGAGGATGTCTATGCACGTCTGCTGCCGCTCCTTGCCGAACCAGAGGACAATGCGATGGCGATGCTGGGGCTGTCCGGTGCGATTGCCATCGAGAGCGGCCGGCTGGTGATTGATGATTCCGGGCTTGGGGATATTGCCTTTGCCGCCGCGGCGGAGGAAGAAGGCGTCAGCGAGGCCGAATATCGCAGCATGCTGGGCATGTCGGCAGCGGCCGGTGTCGGTGCCACCTTCCCGGAGAATGTCGCCCGTCTCCTGCCGCCGGTCGAGGCGATGCTGAAACAGGGTGGCAGGTTGACGGCCATCGCCGCGCCGGACTCGCCGGTGCCGCTGACGAGTGCCATCGGATTTGCGATGTATCCTGATCTTGCCATCAACCAGTTGCGAATCGCCCTGACGCATCAGCCCTGACGCATCAGCCCTGACGCATCAGCCCTGACGCATCAGCCCTGACGCATCAGCCCTGACGCATCAGCCGCGCGTAGTAGCCTTCGCGCATCAGGCATGGATTTCCTGTGTCGGGAAAATGGTGCGGGCGGGGGGACTCGAACCCCCACGACCCAGGGTCTCTGGATTTTAAGTCCAGTGCGTCTACCAATTCCGCCACGCCCGCACATCGGGGTCGGTTTATCACAGAGATGGCCCCATGCCTACCACGGGCGGCCAGTACGAATGCCGTGTGCTGTAATGCCGGTCATCTGCATCTGACGCTTGCATCGGAAGGTGAAATGGCTGACGATTCGCTTTGACCGACTGTCGAGGTTTCAAGGCGGAGGTTCCGATGCAGAAACTGACATGTGATGAATGTGGCACCCGGTTCAACTGCGGCGCGCCACCGGGCAAGGACCATTGCTGGTGCATGGAATTGCCAAATCTGCGAGAAAACTTTGATCTGGCGGGCAAATGTGTCTGCCCCGACTGTATGACGATGGGCAAGGCCAAGGCCATGATGCGGGCCCGTAAGGAACGGCGCCGACAGCGTCGCGAAACAGTCGTCAGGGTTGCTCGCTAGATTTCTGATCTCAGTGTTTTGGTGAATGGTTAAATTTCGGTATATTAGCGTCCACTGATTCTAGTGGAGAAGCCAGATGGCGCAGAACCGCAATATGAACATCCGTGATCTCAGGAAACGCGGCAAGTCAAAGCTTGTCCGCGTGAATGATCAGCTGAATTCGATTGCCTGGGAGATGTTTGAGCGGAACGCGTCGTTGAATGATGTCAACACGACGCGCGCGGTGGCCGTCCTTGATGACGCACTTAGCCTGATCCAGCGTGCCGGTGCGCTTCTCAACTCGGTTCATGTCGAGGATGACCCGAATGAGGCGGGCGATCCCGGCCCGCAGGGTTTTGTTGGCGGGCGTGGCGACAAGGCCGAGAATGGCAAGGGCAAGCCGGCACTTTCGCGGTCGGTCAGCAGCGTTAACTGACCCCGCCAAGAAGGCGAAATCTTTTCAGGAACATCTCCGCGGCCTGATCCGGTGGCACCGGACGAAGCCGCATATTGGCGGGTGTGGCGCGGGGGCGTCGCAGGATCCTGGCCGCGTCCTCTTCGCTGAAGCCGGCAAGCTGTGTTGCCTCCAGCCATGCGGCCATCCTGTCGGCGCGCTTGATGGCGCGGCTGACCGGTTCGGGCAGGGTCGCTGGCAGGCCGAATCGAATGTGAATGGCAGCCGACAGCCGCTCCTCGATGTCGCGGTAAATGCCGCCAAGAGCATATTTGAAAGGTGTGATCATATCGCCGATGACATATTCAGGTGCATCGTGAAGAAGCGCGGCGAGGCGCCAGCGACGGTCGAGTTTCGGGGCGTTGCGCGACACCAGCCGTTCGACAATCACCGAATGCTGGGCGACCGACAGCGGGTAGGTGCCCTTGGTCTGTCCGTTCCATCTGCTGACGCGGGCGAGGCCGTGCGCGATATCGATGATTTCGATATCGATCGGCGAGGGGTCGAGCAGATCCAGACGCCGGCCGCTCAGCATACGTTGCCAGGCGCGGTCCTGTTGCTGTGATGGGCGGGTGGTGCGGCGTCGCGGCGCGCCCGGCGATTTTGGTGTTGTCGTTTGTACCGGCATGCAAGCATCCTGCCCCAGAGGCAGGCACGGCTTCAAGAGCCGGGCGTGACATGAACTTGCCTTTTATTCATGGTGATGTATTGATCTGGCGCGATGGGGTGATCAACAGGGGAACGGAACAGGCAGGTGATGGACTTTTTTGAAACACGCGAGCGATATCGGCGACGCGAGATGCGCAGCTATGTCTCGCTGTTGCTCAGGGTCCTGGTTGTTGGTGGCGTCCTGTGGCTTGGCTGGCTGTGGGGGCATGCCGAGACCGGCAGCCTGCGCGCCGAGGCGGAACGTACGCTGTATGAGAACAACCAGCAGATCAGCGAACTCAGTACCGATGTGCAGCGTCTCGAGATGGAACTTGCCGAGGCGCGGGCAAAAAACAAGGTCGATGAGCTTGCCGAAGACAATGATGCCGAACTCAAGGCGCTGGTGACAAAGAAGATTGCCCGCGGGGTTGCGCCGTCGCAGATCATCCATGCCATCCAGAAACTTGGCCGCCCGTCGAACTGCCGCCAGCTGGATTCCATGAACATTGCGGTCGCAACGCCGCTCTATGGCGGGCCGGAATCAAAGGCAACCCTGTTTGACGGCGGCCTCAATCTGCATGTCGAGGGTGAAGCCGACCGCAAATCATCGCGCGAGGTGCCCAGCTTTGACCACAAGATGCCGCTGACCGTGCGGATGGCGTTTCTCAATGGCCAGAAGGTGACGCAAGGTACATTGCCCTTCCAGACCATGATCCCGGCCGAGGACTGGGTGTTGCTGCTGGATTTCGCGGATTCCAACCTTCATGGCTATGTCACGGTGACCATATCCAGCTGCACGCAACGCTGACATTTCTGATGGATCAGCCGCTTTTGCAAATTCATCCCTGGCCCGGCCGCGTGGCCTGAAAGATGTCGGTACTGCGGCCATAATCGCGATAGCCGAGGCGGCTGATCGGGATGAATTTGTCATATTTGACCATCCCGTCCTCGACAACCTCGTCATTGATATAGATCCCCGTGACCGTGCCAATGACCAGAATATAGCCGCCGCCGGATGCGTTGCGGGGCAGGGTAATTGTCTCGAAATGCGTGCATTCCAGCGCCGCCGGAACGCCGCTGGCCCGCGGCACGGCCACTGTCTGTGAAGGCACCATCTCAAGCCCGGCAAGGCTGAATTCATTCTCACCATAGGGGTAGGTCCCCGACGAGATGTTCATCGCGTCGAACTGATTCTGACTGACGATATTCACCACAAATTCATCGGTTTCCCCAATATTTCGAAGGCTGTCCTTGATATGTGTTTCGCTGTCCGACTGGACCGAGAACATCACCATCGCCGGGTCTTCTGAAATTGCGTTGAAGAAACTGTAAGGCGCCAGATTGAAACTGCCATCAGCGCCCTTCGAGGCAATCCAGCCAATCGGGCGTGGTGAAACAATGGCTTTCAGCGGATTGTGGGACAGTCCGGCATCCTTGTGCCGCATCGGTACGAAAAACATGATTGTGATCCTGACTGGATATGGTGTGGTGTTGCGGCTGGTGGATAATCGCCGCGCTGTTGGAAGATCGCCTTAATCCGACTATATAACGGGAAATCACAGCAGTCACGTTGCGCAGATTGGCGCATCGCACCAGGAAATGAACCTCCCATGATTGAACTTCACTACGCGGCGACCCCGAACGGGCACAAGATCTCGATTGCGCTCGAGGAAATGGCGCTACCCTATGAGGTGCATCGCGTTGACCTTGGCAAGGGGGACCAGTTCACGCCGGAATTCCTGGCCTTCAGCCCGAACAACCGCATCCCCGCCATCATCGATCATGACGGGCCGGACGGGGCCTCGACAGGGGTCTTCGAATCAGGCGCCATTCTGATCTATCTGGCGGAAAAGACAGGGATGTTGCTGCCGGCGAGCGGAACGGCCCGCAAGACCGTCCTTGAATGGCTGATGTGGCAGATGGGTGGCATTGGTCCGATGCTGGGACAGGCGCACCATTTCAATTTCTACGCGAAGGAGAAGGTTGCGTATGCGATGACGCGCTACAGCAACGAGGCAAACCGTCTCTATGGCGTTCTCGACCGCCGCCTTGAGGGGCGCGACTATGTGGCGGATGAATTCTCGATTGCCGATATCGCCATCTTCCCCTGGACCCGTACCCATGAACGCCAGAATGTCGACATTGAGGCGTATCCGAATGTGGCGCGGTGGCGCCGCACGATGTTCCAGCGCCCGGCCGTGCAGCGCGGCATGAAGGTCGGTGCCGAATGGCGGCCCGAGCTCCGCGATCTGTCGCCGGAGGAATGGAACCGGCTGTTCGGCGCCTGACACCGGAATTCCGAATGGCTTCAGGAGGGCTGCGTTTCACCGCCGAAGCGCAGTGTACAGGCGCCGGTAAAGACCTGTGTCACCAGTGATTCCTTGCACCGGTGCCAGTGTTTCTTTGGACCACCGCTCTCGGCGTTCCAGATCGTGGCGAGCGCCAGCACCGTCAGAAGTGCGATCAGGATCCATCCATTCCGGCTCATGTGATATTGCCTTGCGTCACCATGTCGTAATGTGGTCGATCATGTCGTTTTCATCGACCGAGTCCTCGGGGAACACCCGCCCCGCGACCGTGGCCCCGGCACGTCTCGCCGCGTCCGGATCACCGCCGACAAGAGGGTGCCATGATGGCAGGTCGCCGCCTTCGGAGATGACGCGGTAGGCACAGCTGTCAGGCATCCAGGTAAGCGTCTCCAGATTCTGCGGGCTCAGCGTGATGCAGTCAGGCACGTATGTCCGACGGTTCGGGTAGTCCATACAGGTGGCGTTGCCGCAATCCAGCAGCCGGCAGGCCACATCGGTGTAATGAACCTCACCACTATCAGCGTCCTCGATCTTCAGGACACAGCATTTGCCGCACCTGTCGCAGAGCGATTCCCATTCTTCGTGGGTCATCTCTGTGAGCGTTTTGCGTTTCCAGAAAGGGAGTTGCGACAAAGTATGGCCCTGAATTCGGTTTCCAGATCGTGAAGATAGGCGCGACTGCCCGGCACGGCAAGGTGATCGTCGGACAGCAGCAACTGCACGACCATACCACGCTGGCTGCGGAAAAAATATTCGCAGCCCAGAAGGTAGAATTCCCACATCCGCACAAACCGCGCATCATACAGCTCCTGAATCCTGTCGCGATTCGCCAGAAATCGATGGCGCCAGTGCCGCAGCGTGTCGGCGTAATGCCCGCGCATCACCTCGAGATCCAGCAGTTTCCAGCCCCGCCCAGAGCTGGCGCGGACAAGCTGTTCAATAGAGGGCAGGTATCCGCCGGGAAAGATATAGCGCGTCATCCACCGGTTGACCGGTGCGGCGCGGCGGTGCACCGCGATGCTGTGGATCAGCGCGACGCCGCCAGGCGCCAGAAGGTCGGCGACCCGGTCAAAATAGGTGGCATAGTTTCGCGGTCCGACATGTTCCAGCATGCCGACCGACACGATCCTGTCAAAACTGCCCGTCTGGTGACGGTAATCAAGAAGCTGAAAATCCAGTGTATCCGTCATGGCGGCCTGTTGTGCGGCCTGCCTTGCATGGGATAGCTGACGTTCGGATAAAGTGATTCCCCTCACAGTTACATCCTTGCGGCATGTCGCCAGCGCCCGCGCCAGCCCGCCCCAGCCGCAGCCGATATCAAGAACCCGGTTACCATCCTGCAGGTTGAGTTTGGCGGCAATGCGGGCAAGCTTGCTGACCTGTGCCGTTTCGAGCGTATCCTCATCGCTGTGAAAATAGGCGCAGGAATATTGCCGCCAGGGATCAAGGAAGCAATCAAACAGCTCATCCGTCAGGTCATAGTGATGCGCCACATTGCGACGCGATCGTCCCGGCAGGTTCAGGTGCCTGAAAACAGCAAGCAGATTGCCAAGGCCCAGCGTCACCCGTCCGGCCCAATGCCGTGACCAGCCTTCGGCATTCGCCATGATGAGCGCCATCAATGGCGCCAGCCCGCCAGCGCCGGGCGTCAGGCGGCCATCCATATAGGCTTCGCCAAATTCAAGGTCAGGCTGGGTCACAAGGCGCCGTAATGTTGCCTGGTCATGAACGGTGATTTCCGCCTTGGGGCCGGTGCCGGGCGTGCCGAGCCACACCTGTCGGCCGCTCGGGGTGGTGATGGTCAATTGCCCGGACTGGATGAACTGCCGCAGGACAGTCAGTACAAATCTCTCAAGCATGGTGCGCACATATCGGTTATTCGCAGGTGAAACTCGCCTGAACTCTGATATATAACTTTCACACTCTTCGGCTTCCTTCATGTTATCGAAGCTGAGATCTTTCGCAAGATGTTGTTTACTTACGGAATATTACCGGGCCCTCAAATGACGCCAGCCTCGCCACATCGCGGTGCCATTTATGACCTGCCACCAGCCAATATCAGCTTCAGCGACGGCATTCCCTATGCCGGGGATTTCGAGGATGGCTATTATGGTGGTGAGAACGGGCTTGCCGAGGCGCATCACGTCTTTCTCGAAGGCAATGACCTTGCGACACGCCTTGCCGCGGCTGACCATCTGACGATTGCCGAAACGGGATTTGGCACCGGCCTGAACTGTCTTGCCGTAATGGCGCTTCTCGCGCGTCATCCGGGGGCGCAGCTTGACTATATCTCGGTTGAACAGTTCCCCCTGACCGGAGATCAGATGCGCGCGGCCCATGACATCTTCCCGGAACTGGACCAGCAGGCGGCGGCGCTCCGACGGGCCTTGCCGCCGCGCTGGCCGGGCTATCATCTGGTGCCGCTCTGTAATGGCAGGCTGACGCTTCACCTGCATTATGGCGAGATCGGTGAGCTGCTGCCGCAGCTCGATTTTCAGGCAGATGCGTGGTTCCTGGACGGGTTCGCGCCGTCTCGCAATCCGGGCATGTGGTCGCCGGACATTCTCGGGCATGTCGGCAGGCTGACCCGGCCCGGCGGCACGCTTGCCAGCTTTACGGCCGCCGGACATGTCAGGCGCAGCCTCGAATCAGCGGGGTTTACCATCGCGCGCCGTCCCGGCTTTGGCCGTAAGCGGGAAATGATCACCGGCACCCGGTCGGGCGGTGCGT
>CBFHRT010000096.1:0-1308 GCA_965658285.1 Puniceispirillaceae bacterium (SeqCode)
CTTTATGCCGCCATGGGTGTCAGGATCAAGCCACTCGATCATGCCCGGATAGTGCTTTTCCCAGCCGGCCATGAACAGGCCCTGCTTGGAGAACTTCGCCTTTGGATCGAGAATGATGATCTTTGCCGTCGGATTGCGCTCTTTCAGCAGGTGGGCGATCATCGAAACA
Organism: Puniceispirillaceae bacterium (SeqCode); assembly: GCA_965658285.1. Classification (GTDB taxonomy): domain Bacteria; phylum Pseudomonadota; class Alphaproteobacteria; order Puniceispirillales; family Puniceispirillaceae; genus UBA8309. Next base: position 170 of record CBFHRT010000096.1, read on the forward strand.
CGCTCGTACGGGCCAGGCGGGCAGCGATACGGGTTTGGCGGCGGTACCATCACGAAGGTGCCGCCCTTCTTCATCTTCAGAACCTGATCGCGAAGAAGCTGCACCTGCGTGCCCGAGGTCCATGCATGTGGCATGAGGCTCTGCACTTCCGGCGAGTAGCCAGGGATGCTGTCATATTTCAGCGAGATGCCCGGCGACAGAACAAGCTTGTCATAGCCGACCTGGCCGCCCTGGCCAAGATTGACGATTTTGTTGGCCGCATCTATCGACGTCGCCCACTCATGCACAACATTCACGCCGCGCTTCGTGGCAAGACCGTAGTAGTTATGGCCGATCGAGCCGTAGTTTCTGAAACCACCAAGATACAGGTTCGAGAAGAAGCATGTGTAGTAACGCTTCGACGCCTCGATCAGGGTCACGTCAACAGCGCCCTTCGAATCTTTTGCGATATAGCGCGCAGCCGTGGCACCGCCGGCACCGCCGCCGATCACCACAACGCGTGGCACCGCACCGAATGCCAGAGACGGCATCGCCAGCGCGGTCGAACCGGCGAGCAGGCCGCCGGCAAATTGTCTTCTGGAAAATCTGGTCATGTTTCCCCCCTCTGTCCCATTTAGCGATTATCGCTGGCAGAAAGGGTATTATTAATGCAGGGGATTACAAATGAATCCGTTTATGCATGCGTATTTTTGCATGTTAAGTGGAGTTGGCGTTTACTCCGCCGCCGGCAGGGTGGCAAAAAACACCGCCAGCGACGCAATCTGTTCGGCGTCGAGGCGGCTTGTTACCATCTTCATTACCGGGTGTTCGATCTCGCCAACCTTGTAGGCGTGCATCACGGTGGCGAAGGTTTCAGGATCAAGCCCGTTGATGGAAGGAATGCCACGATCGGCGCCGTCCTGACTGTGGCAGGTGACGCATTCCCCTGACAGATACTCTCCATAGCCGACATCGGCACCGGCAAGAAGATCCTCGGCAATGACCGGCATGGCGGATAACGACCCGGCAACAAAAACGGTGATGGCAAACAACCGCACGACGCTATCTCCCCCCTGTGATAACGGCCCAAAGAGTGACCAATCTCAGAGCCGGCGTCAATTACATAGGGATTTTTTCATATGATACCGACGCAGGTGACC
>CBFHRT010000096.1:1318-8071 GCA_965658285.1 Puniceispirillaceae bacterium (SeqCode)
GACGCCCGCCGCGCACCGCAGGCAGGGGCGGCTGGGGTCGCGGTCAATGGGGCGGTGTCATTGGGCCGTGTCATTGGGCGGTGTCGGTGGTGCGGTGTCAGTGGGGCGGCGTCCGGTGCGACCCGACAAGCCGCTGCAGGATGTACATGCTTGCCGCCACACAAGGCCCGATGCCGAAGGCGAACAGCAGCGTGCCGATTCCAACCACCCCGCCAAGCGACCATCCCAATGCGACGGCACTCAGTTCGATGGCGCTGCGCACCCAGGCGATGGGAAAGCCGGTCAGCCGCTGCAGCCCGGTCATCAGCCCGTCGCGCGGCCCCGGTCCCAGATTGGCGATTAGATAAATGCCGCCACCGATGCCGGTAACGATAACGCCGGCGGTGGCTTCGGCAATGCGCAGCGCCAGCGAGTCGAACCGCGGCAGCCAGGGCAGCGCCAGATCAAGCACCGCCGCAATGATGATGATGTTCAGGATCGTGCCGATGCCCGGCGTCTGTCGCAGCGGCACCCAGAGAAGCAATACCGCCGAGCTGACGACGAAGGTGGCAAGGCCGACGCTCCATCCGGTGATGGTGGTGACGCCCTGGGCAAGGACCGTCCACGGACTGACACCGACGCCGGAGGCAATCAGCAATGCCTCGCCAAGTCCGAAGATGAAAAGGCCGATGGCCAGCATGACCACCGAGATCACCGGCGGGCGGATCGTCAGCGGGCGCGGCGCACTCCAGAACAGATGGGGCACCGTCCTGATCTGCAGGAAGGCGAAGGTGCTGTCTTTGGCCATGATTGTCTCCGGGCTGCCCGTGCCTCAGCCTGTCCGGCCCGTTAGCCGCCGTGTCAGGAACAGGCGGCATTCCCGTATTGTTTCGGCGAGGTTGGAATTCAGGTCGGCATCGGCGGCGTGCCAGATCGCGGTCTGGCGCGCCTCGGATGTGACGGCAATGGGAATTTCCTCGACCCCGGTGCCCTCGGTCAGCAGATGCGTCAGGCGCGCCGGCAGGAAGCATAGGGCATCCGAGGTGGCCAGCGCACTCACCAACCCCTGGATGTTCATGTTGAACTGGATCGCCGGCATGACATAGGGGAAGTCGAGCCTCCTGAGCATGTTCTCATGCGATGATGTCGGGCCGAATGCGGCGTCGATGGCCATCCAGTTGGCACTGGCCAGCGCGCGTCGGCTGATCGGGCGGTTGTGACCGACAAAGGGTGATTTCGGTCCGGCGAACAGGCCGATATGATCATCGACAATATGCAGGCTGCGAAGATGCTCGACCCGCATATCGGCCGGGGTCGTCATCACCGCCATGTCGAGATGCCCGTGCAACAGGTTCGAGATAAGCTGCCGCGCGGCGCCGATCTGCAGGTCGAAACGTGCCGGTCGTCGCGCCTGCATCGCACCGGTGACGAATTCATTCATTGCCGCCTGCGCCAACAGCGGGCCGACACCCATGCGAATGGTCGGCGGGCTGTCGCTTTTCAGCGCGTTCAGCAGATCATCCGCCTGTTTCAGGTCATGGGCAATCTTGCGGCCCTGCTCGGCAAGAAGAATGCCTGCCTCGGTCAGCACGACCCCGTTGCGGCCGCGCACCATCAACTGGCGGCCAACCTGTGTCTCCAGCATCGACGCCGCCCGCGACAATGTCGGCTGCGAGACCTGTAGCGCTTCGGCGGCGGCGGACAGCGAGCCTGATTCAAATATGATATGCAGTTGGTAGAGAAGTTTGGGATCGAGAGTCGCGCGCATGACGGGCCATTCATTGCCGGGAGGTGACATCAGATAGAGAGACACTTTGGAAAAAGTGACGTCTTTATGTCTATTCAAATATGAATGGAATGCCAAAGAATTTTTATTTACATATGGCCTTGCCGCCCCAAAGCTGAAGTCAAAACAAACCGCGCAATGCGCACCAACAAGTCAGTCATGGGAGGTGACGGTGATCAAAACTCTACACAAAATGGCCATCGGGGTGGCCGCGGCGACGTTGATGTCGACCGCCGCAACGGCACAGGTGAATCTGACATTCCATACAGCCGGCACCGGGACACCGGTTGCGCTGACGGCCACGGCGCTGGTCGAGAACGCGTCCGAGCGTGGCATTGCCAACATCCAGCTGTCGGAAGGCAAGGTGGCGACCAACTATCTGAAGGAGCTTGCCGAGGGCAAGATCGACCTTGCGAACGGGCCGTTCATCCTGCCATTCTTGATGACCAAGGGCGCCGGTCCCTATGCCAAGCTTGGCAAGGAAAAGGGTGCCGAGCTGGGTGCCAACATCCAGCTTCTGTACCCGCACACGCTGGCCGTGTTCACCATGTATGCCTACAACGCCAAAGGCATTGGTGGCTGGGATGACCTGAAGGGGCGGAAAATCCTGAACGGTCCGCCACGCGGTGCCGCCACCAGCAATTCCAGAGCGTTGGCACAGTTCTTTGGCGGTGCAAAGCATGGCCAGGATTACGAATCGGTCACAGTGAACTGGAACCAGGCATCAGCCGCCATGGTCGACGGCACCGCTGACGCCGCCGTTCTGACCGTGCATTTCCCCGGCCCTCGCGAGACACGCAATATCGCTGCCGGGGCGATGACAATGTGGTCACTGCCAAAGGACATGTTCGAATCCGCACCTGCCCAGAAGCTTTTGAACAAGCCCGGCTCTGTGGCCTATACGGCGCCGGCTGCCTTCATCAAGGAGAAGATGGGCAAGGGTTGGACCATCGCTTCGGAGGACGACACGTTCCGCGGCATGGCTGTTACCGGTGGCGACTTCGTCAATAAGAGCATGGATGAGGAACTGGCCTATCAGCTGACAAAGGCGCATATCGAAAATCTCGATGCACTTGTCGCTGTCGCGCCGTTCATGGCGACGCTGAATTACGGGGTGATTGACCCGAAGGTGGCCGGACTTTGTGGTCCGAATCCGGTAAAATTCCACCCCGGCGCCGTGCGTGCCTGGGAGGAGGCTGGTCACAAGATTGCCGATTGCGCGAAACCGTAACGCATGATGCAAGATATCTGTCAGGCGGCCAGCAATCGTCGCCTGACAGACCGCGCCATAGCGGTGCGGTGAGAAGCAGGGTGCCATGAGACAACGCAGCAAGTCATCGGATCAGACACAGAAAGCCGGCGGCCCGGTCGTATACTGGCTGGCCGTGGCCTTGGTCATTGTCGGTCTGCTGAACGTCACGCCGGCGATCCCCGGGTGGGATGGCCTGTGGAAAGCGGCAACCGGTGTCGATTATTTCAAGGTCCGCCGGTTTCCGACCGAATGGCTGTACCCGATCCTGTTCATCTGGATGATGGTGATTGTCACCCTGACACACTCCATATGGCGAACATGGAACGACAGGTCCCGCCTGCAACGACGCCTCGGACTGTTCCTGGATGCGGCGCTGATACTGGCCGGTCTGGCGATTTCCGTGACCTATCTGATCGAGCTTGAGGCGGTGTGTCTGATTGATATCATGACCGGCGACCGTGCGCGGCTGGTGGCAGAAGCGCTGCAGTCAGAGGTCGATTATTCCGAGATGATGGGGCTTCCGATCCCGGAAACCGCCGATGATCCAAGCTGCCTGAATACAACGCAGGGTCTGCTGCCGCTGATCCTGTTCGGCTCCATCATCATATTTCTGGCCTACAACATAAAGGTATGGGGCCTGCCGCTGGTGATGGTCTCTATCCTTGTCGTGGCCTACACCTTCCTGACGGTGATGAACTGGTATTTCTTCGGTGCTGACGGCCAGAACAAATACCTCGTGACACTGCTCAGCAGTGAAGATGTGCGAAGCCTCACCTCGGGCCGTGAATATGTGCGCGACGCGCTTGTCAACAACACCGCCGGGCTGCTTGGCCGGTTCATCAATATCCTGATGCTGCTGGTGTTCCCCTACATCATCCTCGGCGCGCTGTTCGGACGCTGCGCCGGCGGCCAGGCACTGATCAAGCTTGCCTTCTCGGTGACCCGCAATCTGCGCGGCGGGCCGGCGCATGCGGCGATCGTATCCTCGGCCATGTTCGGCACCATCACCGGTGGTCCGGTGGTCAATGTGCTGTCGACCGGCGTGCTGACGATCCCGATGATGCTGAAGCGCGGATTCTCCAAGGTCTTTGCCGGCGGTGTCGAGGCAGCGGCCTCGTCCGGCGGCTCGATCATGCCGCCGATCATGGGTGTGGCGGCCTTCATCATGGCCTCGCTGACCGGTGTGCCGTACCGGGACATCATCATTGCCGCCGTCATCCCGGCGGTGTTCTATTTCTTCTGTCTGTTCCTGTCGGTGATTTTCCAGGCCAGAAAGCAGGATATTCAGGCGGTGGGAGAGCTGACGGACGATATGCGCCTGACGCGTCAGGACCGCCTGCAGCTGCTGCAGATTTTCGGCCCCGTCCTGCTGGTGCTGGTGTTGCTGCTGACCCCCAAGGACTCGGTCGGGTGCAGCTGGATTTCGGTGGCGCTTGGCGCGGTTGTCGAGCGGAATGGCGATGTCTGCATGATCACCTCGCTGCCCTGGATCATCGAGCTGCTTCAGAACGCTGCCGGTGATGCCAGTGCCGCCGGATGGTGGGCAGTGATGTTGCTGATCGGGCTGATGTTCCTCGACCGCGAATTCCGCGCGCATCCCCGTAAGATTCTCGACGCGCTGGCCAGGGCCGGTGTTCTCGTCTCGACCCTGTATCTGATGTTTCTGGCGATCACGGTCATTGATGTGTGTCTGAATTTCACCGGTCTGGCAAAGTTTGTCGCGGTCGATGTTCTGGCCTTCCTGAAGTCATTCGACATATCGGCCAACTCCGCCGGCTCGCAGATGCTGGCGCTCAGCCTGACGATGTTGCTGGCGGTCATTCTGGGCATGGGCATGCCGGCGGTACCGGCCTATATCAATGCGGCGCTGCTGATGGGGCCGATGCTTGTCGGGCTGGGACTGGCGAATTTCACCGCGCATATGTTCATCTTCTATTTTGCCGTGGCCTCGGCGATCACCCCGCCGGTGGCGATGGCCGCCTTTGCCGCTGCGTCGATTACCGAAGCCGACCCGATGAAGACAGGCTTCTCGGCCGTGAAGTCGGGCATCGTCATGTTCACCATCCCCTTTGTGTTTGCCATCTATCCGGAGTTGCTGCTGATCGAACAGGCGGTGATCGACCCGGCGAGCGGCACGTTTCTGCCGGGGCATGACGGCACAATTGATGTTGCGTGGCTGGGAATTCTGATCGGGCGTGTGGCGCTGGCGCTCTATCTCGTCTCCAGTGCGATGGCGGGCTATGACCAGCGGGCGCTTGGTGCGGTGCAGATTGCCGTGCGGGTGATCCTCGCGGTGCTTGTCATGGTAAAGCCGTCGGAGATCTACGGCCCGGCCGTCCTCGCCGGTATCGGCGTTATTCTTGCGCATCGCTTTGCAGGCAGAATGAGGGTGGCCGCCTGACCGGCAGGGAAACAATGACAGACCGACCAAGCTACATCCTCTTCATCACCGATCAGCAACGCTATGATCATCTTGGCTGCAATGGCCATCCGGTGTTGCAGACGCCGCATATTGATGCCATCGCCGCCGAGGGGGTGAGTTATGATCGGTTCTATGTGGCCTCGCCTGTCTGCATGCCGAACCGCGCCAGCCTGATGACCTGCCGGATGCCGTCAAGCCACGGCGTGCGCTCGCTCGGCGTACCGCTTGCCCATGAGAATGTGACCTTTGTCGATCTGCTGCGGGCGGCCGGGTATGACACCGCGCTGATCGGCAAGAGCCATCTTCAGAACGTGTCCGACTGGGCGGTACAGATTGACCCGCCGGAACCCCGCGAGGGGTTTGCGCCGCCGCCGGATGATCTTGCCGAGGCGATAAGGTCTGACCTCGACAGTGACAGCTATCAGTATGAGCGGCAGAAATTCTGGGTGCAGGACAAGCCTGAGGTGCCGCTGCCCTATTACGGTTTCGACACCTACATCTCGGTGCTGCGGCATGGTTTCAACACCGGTGGTAATCACGAACGTCACGTCAAGGATGTGGCGCCCGAGATCCATGCCTTGCGATCGCGCGAGATCCAGTTCCCGCATGATTACAGCTGTCCGCAGGCAATCCGGGTGAAGATTCCCGAAGAGCATTACTCGACAAGCTATATCGCCGACAGGGTGTGTGAATATCTGGACTCACGGCGCGGCAATCCCGACCCGTTCTTCCTGATGGTGTCGTTTCCCGACCCGCATCATCCCTTCACGCCGCCCGGCAAATACTGGGACATGTACAAGCCAGAGGATATGCCGGTGCCGCAGGCCTATGCCGCCAATGACTGGGACCCGCCGGACTATGTCAAGATTGCCGAGAGGGATCGTGCGAATGACCCGTCGCTTGGCCGGAATGCCGGCTATACCGTCGCCGTGTCACCGCGCGAGGCACAGGAGGCACGCGCCCTGACATGCGGCATGATCGCGATGATCGACGATGCCGTTGGCCGCATTCGCGATGCCGCCGCCGATGCGGGTGTTATGGATAATACGGTGCAGATCTACACCTCGGACCATGGTGACCATCTTGGCGAGCACAGGCTGCTGTTCAAGGGGGCTGAGCAATATGACAGCCTGACCCATGTTCCGTTCATCTGGGCCGACCCGAAGGGGCCGAGCGGCGCGCGCTCAGCCGACCTTGCGCAGACGCATGATATCGGGTCGACGATCCTTGAACATGCCGGTCTCGAGGGTGCGATCGGGATGCAGGGGCAGGTGATGTCGGTCGCCGGTGGTGCCGGCCGCGATGCGGCGCATA
>CBFHRT010000097.1:0-8052 GCA_965658285.1 Puniceispirillaceae bacterium (SeqCode)
TTGGGGTGTGCCCGACGGAGTCAGCATGCTGGCCATGCGGGGCTGGCTCGCCGACGGTCGGCGTCTTGTCTATGTGGCGCGTGACGATGCGCGGATGATGGCCATGCGCGATGCCGTGGCGCGGCTCAACCCGTCAGTCCCGGTTCATGTCTTCCCGGCCTGGGACTGCCTTCCCTATGACCGTTTGTCACCACAGAATGCGCTTGTCGGGCAGCGGGTCGAGACGTTGGCGCATCTTGCCGAAGGTGCTGATACCGGCGAGGCCGCCGCGCTGCTCGTGACAACGGTGAATGCGCTGCTGCAGCGTGTGCCGGCACCCGGCTATTTCGCTGACAGATCGCTGACCTTGCAGCCTGGCGATGCCACCGGGCCGGCGCGGCTTGCCGAATTCCTTTCCGGGCAAGGTTATCTTCGCACTGATACGGTCCGTGAGACCGGCGAGTTCGCGCTTCGCGGCGGCATTCTGGATATCTTCCCGCCCGGCCAGCAGGACCCGGTGCGGCTTGATTTCTTCGGTGACGAGCTGGAATCGCTTCGCAGCTTTGATGCGGCGACACAGCGCGGCGGCGAGAAGATGGAGCGGCTTGTCCTGCGCCCGGTTGCCGAATTTCAGCTTGATGAGGCGGCAATCGAGCGGTTTCGCACCGGTTACCGCGCCGCCTTCGGGGCGCTGGCAAGCCGTGATGCGCTGTATGAATCGGTATCCGCCGGGCGGATGCATCCCGGGGCCGAACATTGGTTGCCATTGTTCCATGAATCACTGGCACGGCTGACCGATTACTGCCCGCACTGGCAGCTTGTCCTCGACCATGAGGCCGATGCCGCCATTGCCGCGCGCCTGACGCAGATCGGTGATTTCTTTGCGGCGCGCCGGGATTCGGCGGATGAGGATGGCAGCATGGCCTACCGGCCGCTGCCTGAAGACAGGCTGTATCTTGACGCCGGTGAGCTGGATGGGGTGCTGGCATCGGCGGCGCGTCTGATGCCCTATGCCGCCCCGCCGGAATCAACCGGTAATGACGCCAATGCAAATGATGCTGGCGGCCGCGCGGGTGTCGTTCTGACCACTTCGCAGACAAGCCAGTCTGTCATGACCGAAATCGCCGGTATCATTGCCGAGGAGCGTGAGGGGCAGGGCCGCACCATTGTGATCGCGGGTGCCGGTGATGGTGCCTTGGCGCGCCTTGATGAACTGGCAACAGCGCATCTTGGCACCGAGGTCAGACATCCGGACAGCCTCGATGATCTGGTGGCGGGGGCGGTGCATCTCATCGACTGGCCGCTTGAGGCCGGGTTCCAGACGGACCGACTTCTTGTCATCACCGAAACCGACATCTTCGGCCAACGCCTGTCGCGGCCACGGGGGCGGCGTGGGCGCGGCGAGGACTTCCTTCGTGAGGTCAGCGCGCTTGAGGAGGGCGATCTTGTTGTTCACGCCGAGCATGGTATCGGACGCTATGAGGGGCTGGTGATCATCGATTCCTCGGGTGGCCCGCATGACTGCCTGCAGATTGTCTATGCCGGCGGCGACAAGCTCTATCTGCCGGTCGAGAATATCGAGATGCTGTCGCGCTATGGCAGTGCCGGCACCGACGCGCAGCTCGACAGGCTTGGTGGCGCGGCCTGGCAGGCGCGGGTGGCGCGGATCAAGGGCCGGGTGCGGATCATGGCTGAACAGCTGATCAATATCGCGGCACAACGCCAGACCGCGCAGGCCGAAGCGCTGCAGCCGGAGGCCGGAAGCTATGCCGAATTCTGCGCCCGCTTCGGCTTTGTCGAGACCGATGACCAGCTTGGTGCGATTGAGGATGTCGTTGGCGACCTTGCCTCGGGGCGCGCCACCGACAGGTTGATCTGCGGGGATGTCGGGTTTGGCAAGACCGAGGTGGCGTTGCGTGCCGCCTTCATCGCCGCGATGGCGGGTTATCAGGTGGCGTTGGTGGCGCCGACCACGCTTCTGGCCCGCCAGCATGGACGCCTCTTTGCCGAGCGTTTTGCCGGGTTCCCGGTGAAAATAGGCGTACTGTCGCGGATGACATCGTCCGCCGACGCGAAACAGATCCGCGCCGATATTGCCTCGGGTGATGTGCAGATCGCCATCGGCACGCATGCGTTGCTGGCCAAATCCATCTCCTTCAACCATCTCGGTCTGTTGATCGTCGATGAGGAGCAGCATTTTGGCGTCGGGCAGAAGGAACGGCTGAAAGAGTTTCGTGGTGATATTCATGTCCTGACGCTGTCCGCAACACCGATTCCGCGCACGCTACAGATGGCGCTGTCCGGCGTTCGCGAGATGTCGTTGATCGCCACGCCGCCGGTCGACAGGCTGGCGGTGCGCACCTTTGTCGGTCCGTGGGACGGTGTGGTGCTGCGTGAGGCCATCAAGCGCGAGATGTTCAGGGGCGGGCAGGTATTCTGCGTCTGTCCGCGGATCGAAGACCTGCAGCGTGTCTATGACCGTCTGACGGTGCTTGTCCCCGATGCCAGGATCCTGTCCGCGCATGGCCGCATGCCGGCGGCCGAGCTTGATACGGTGATGACGCAATTTGCCGATGGTGATGCCGATATCCTGCTGTCGACCAATATCGTTGAATCAGGGATTGATATTCCAACCGCCAATACGATGATCATCCACCGGTCCGATATGTTCGGTCTGTCACAGCTTTACCAGCTTCGCGGGCGTGTCGGTCGCGGGCGCCAGCGCGCCTATGCCTATCTGACATCGGACCCGAACCGGCTGCTGACACCGCATGCGCGGCGCCGGCTCGAGGTCATGCAGACGCTCGATACGCTTGGTGCCGGATTCACCCTTGCCTCCTATGACATGGATATCCGGGGGGCGGGCAATCTGCTTGGCGATGAACAATCCGGCCATGTTCGCGAGGTCGGGGTGGAACTGTATCAGGAGATGCTGCGCCAGGCCGTTGAGGCAGCGCGCGCCGGTGGTGATGCCGAGAGTGCCGAGCCCGACTGGACGCCGCAGCTCAATCTGGGGCTTGAGGTAAGGATTCCCGAGGAATATGTCACCGACCTGACGGTGCGGCTGTCGCTCTATCGCCGGATTGCCGGTCTCGACATCGCTGCCGAGGCCGATGGTCTGATTGCCGAGCTTGTCGACCGTTTCGGCCCGGTACCGGATTCGGTACGCAATCTTCTGGCGGTGATCGAGTTGAAACAGCTGTGCCGGCGCGTCGGTGTCGAGAGGATTGATGTCGGCCCGAAGGGCCTGTCGCTGGCGTTCCGCAACAATGAATTTTCCAGGCCGGAACAGCTTGTTGCCTGGATTGCCGGCAAGGCTGGCGAGGTCCAGCTTCGTGCCGACCACAAACTGGTCATGCAGCGCGCGATGCCAGCCGCCGACGCGCGTCCGGCTGTTTGCAAACAGATCGTGCAGGAACTTCTGGCGCTTGGTGGCTGACGGTCAGAGGGCCGCCGCAGCGTCGATCGCCGGCACCAGATGTTCGGGAAGATGCGCGCCGGCAATGGCATATTTGCCGCCAAAAATGAAATAGGGCACGCCATCAAGACGCATCCGGTTCCCGGCCACAAGATGCGTATCGAGCTGCCGCGCGACGGTGTCATCCGCCACTGCATCGATCAGGTCGGGCCGGCCGAACTCGGCGGCGATTCCCTCCAGCACTTGTGGCTCGCTGATATCGTGTCCCTCAACGAAATAGGCCCGATAGATGGCCTCTGACAGCTCGGCACTATCAGGCCCGGCGGCGATCAGCATGCGGTGCGCGGGCCGGCTGTCAGGTGTGCGCAAGATGGCGTCAAACCGGAACTCGATGCCGCTATCAAGACCGGCCGCCGCGATCCGCCCATAGACCGCCGCCGCGGAATTGCCGAATTTCGCGCTCAGATAGGCGGCGCGCTCCATGCCCTCGGGCGGCATGGTCGGGTTCAGGAGGAAGGTGCGCCAGACATAGGATGGCCTGACATCGGGACGCGATTCAAAGGCCATGTCGAGGCGGCGTTTGCCGATATAGCACCAGGGGCAGATGACATCGGCATACACTTCCACCGCAACGGTTCGTACATCTGTCTGGGCTGACTGGTCCTGCATCTGTTCATCTCTTCCGAAGATGACGCGCGCCACCCGGCTTGCACGTCCTGTGATAGGTCATATCTAACCAGATATACACAAAACCGGATACAGGCGATGTGATGCTGCCGCAAGGCGCAAGGAGATCGTGACGCCGGCATGCCATAGGGATGTAACATGGAAGATATCGATATTGCCGGTCTTGAGGCGGAGCGTGACAGCCTGCTGACACGGGCGCAAACGATCCTGATAGCGGCGGCAGGCGACGGTGACATGCCGGAAATGGGGGTGACGCCGCTGGTCTGGCATGATGGCGGGATGTTCATCTATCCAAGCCGGTTGTCGGCGCATGTCCGGGCCATGCTGGAGGCTGGGAAAGCGGCGTTTCTGGTGATTGAGGATGAAAGCAATGCGCAGAATATCTGGGCAAGAAAACGCATGAAGTTTGATGCAGAAATTACTGAGATTGATAGAGAATCAGATAATTTCAATTCTGTTTGTGATGTCTTCGCAGCCCGGCATGGGCCGACGATGGGGTTGATTCGCGATTTCACGGATTTCCATCTTTTGCGGCTGCGTCCGACCGGCGGTGTGATGGTTCTCGGCTTTGCACAGGCCTACCGGCTTACCGGGCCTGACCTTGCCGTCACGGCGCATCTTCGGCAGAGCTGAGTTTACCGCCAGATGCCGCCTCGCGCGCGGCGGCGATGAAGTAGATCATCAGCGTTGCCAGGACCAGGGCGGCACCGCCGATCATTGGCAGGCTTGGCCGCTCGCCGGTGCCAAGCCAAACCCAGAATGGCGCCAGAACCATTTCCAGCAGCATGAACAGGCTTACAATGGTGGGGCTTGTATGGCGCGGTGCCAGTGTCAGCAGTCCCCAGGACACCGGCATTATAATCAGTCCCATCAGGCCGATCGCCAGCGCGTTGCCTGTCATGATCGCACCTGTCGGCGCCATCGCAAGGCCGACCAGCCCGGACAGAATGGCACCAATGCCGGCGGCCGGCAGCACGGGCACATCCGGATGCCGGCGGGTGGTGACGAAAACCACGGCGATCCCCAGCGCGGCAAGAAAGCCCAGAAAACCGCCAAGCCAGACATTGCCTTCGGGGGCCTGCAGCGCTCCGTCGCCATTCATGATCACGGTAAGAACGCCAATCATGCTGAGCGCGATGGCTATCCAGGTGCGGCGCGTCGTTTGTTCTGCGAGGATGAAATAGCCAAGCGCGGCGGCCATCAACGGCGCTGTGGCAAGTGCGGTCACCACAACGGTGATCGAGGTTTCCATCGCCGCGAAATTGAACGCCATCGCATTGACCAGATTGGCGAAGATGATCACCAGCGCCGGCAAGGTGGCAAGGTCGCGGAACTGGCTCAGGGCGCGCCGCCCCTCGAACAGCACCCACAGAACGCACAGACTGCCGCCAATCAACACGCCGCGCCAGAAGGTCAGCCCCCATTCCTCGAGCCCGGACAGGCGGATCAGCAGGGTATCCGGGGTGATCAGCAACGCCCCGGCAAGCGCCATCGCAAGACCCGCCATAGGACGCGGGGTCCCCGAAATAAGACTGTTTGGTGACATGCGCGAACCGGTCTTTCGTCAGCTGAAGAATGATACAAGCGCGGCGAGCGTTTCATCGGGCGCTTCTTCGGGCAGATAATGGCCGCCCGGCACGCCGTGGCCGCTGACAGTATCCGCCACCTGCCGCCATTCGGCCAGCACGTCATAGTTCGTGCCGACAAAGCCATCCACACCCCACAGCGCCAGCAACGGCATCGCCAGCTTTCTCTCCGCATCGGCGGCATCGTGATCGAGATCGATCGTCGCCGCGGCGCGATAATCCTCGCACATGGCATGCACGGTTTCGGGGCGCCGGAAGCAGCGCAGATAATCGGCGAAAGCGTCGTCGGTTATGGCACCTTCGGTGCGGCCCCATTGCCCGCATTTGCTGCGCAGGAAGAATTCCGGGTCGGCGCCGATCATGCGCTCGGGCAGGGGGGCTGGCTGGATCAGGAAGAACCAGTGGTAATAGGCCGTTGCAAAGCGCATGTCGGTCTGGTCATACATCGCCGCTGTCGGCGCGATATCGAGAAGGGCAACCCGGTCTATTCGGTCGGCATGGTCGCGCGCCATACGATGGGCAACCCGGCCGCCACGGTCATGACCGGCAACCATGAAACGCTGATGGCCAAGCTGCTGCATCAGACCGACCATATCCGCCGCCATCGCGCGCTTGGCATAGGGGGTATGTCCAGCATCGCTGTCCGGAGTGGAACTGTCGCCATAGCCGCGCAGATCGGCGGCAATCACGGTGAAATTCTGGGCCAGGGCCGGCGCGATCCTGTGCCACATCATATTGGTCTGTGGAAAGCCGTGAAGCAGCAGCAGCGGCGGGCCGTCACCGGCGCGCCGAAACGCGATACGGATGCCGTCAATGGTTCGGCTCTCGGAACTGAACATCTCGACATAGCGCATCCGACCTCGCCCTTTGCAGCTGCATCCCACCGAGACCCTAGGTGAGTTGGATGCGGGTCGCAAGCCGCGTCAGCCCCGCGCCGTTCGCGCCAATGCCTGGTGTTCGAAATAGATCACGGCTAGGCCGCAGAAAATGGTGATCGTGATACCCAGCGCGGCGAGGCCATTCGGAAGTTCGTTGAACATCATCCAGCCAAGGGCCGTGGCGATGGGCAATTCGACATATTGCATCGGCGCCAGCGTGGCCGACGGGGCAAAGCGGACAGCATAGGTCATGCCAAGATGCGCCAGCGTGCCAAAAACGCCGATCAGGACGAGTGTCACGGCCTGGCTCGCGGTTGGCATGATGAATTGCAGGTCGAAAACCTGCAGATGCCGCGTTGCCGCCCAGGCTGCAAGAAGGATCACCGCGCTGACAAGGCCGCTGGCGGATTGCAGGCAGACAGGGTCATAATCCTTGGCGATCTGCCTTGTCAGAAGCACCAGCAGCGCAAACAGGAACGCCACCAGCAACGGTAGTAATGCCGGCGGGCCAACAGCCGCGAAGCTTGGCTGGATGATCAACAGGGTGCCAAGGAAGCCGACCGTGCAGGCTCCAAGCCGCCGGATTCCGACCTGTTCGCCAAGGAAGAATTTGCCCATGACAAGCATGATGAAGGGGTAGACAAAAGCGATCGCCAGCGCATCGGCGAGGGGCAGATAGCGATAGGCGGTGAACATCACCGCCACCCCGGCGATGTGGACGACGCTTCGCGCCAGAACGATCCTGGCGACCTTCGGGGTCATTTTCAGGCTGCGTCCACTGATCATGATCAGCGGCAGTGGCAGCAACCACTGTGTCAGATACCGTGCCAGAAGAAGCACCAGAAGAGGCGTTGCAAGTGCAATGGATTTCGCCGCCGCATCGCCCATCGGGGCGAAGATGCAAAATCCCAGCATGAAGACAATGCCGATTATGGGGCGATCCGCAATCATCCCGCACCATGCGCCGCCGGCGGGATACGGTCAAGACAGGCCAATGATAGGCCAATGATCGGCCAATGATCGGCCAATGATCGGCCAATGATCGGCCAATGATCGGCCAATGATCGGCAGGTGTGGTTTGGATTATCCGAATCATCACAATGGTCAGGGGGTCTGACCGGGGCTATGCTGGCCCACATGGTGGTGGAAGTTCTGGTGATTTCTGTGGGTTGCTTTGTTGCGGCGCTGGTCAATGCGGCGGTGGCGACAGGCGGTGTCTATATCATGCTGGCGGCAAGCGCGGCCGTTCTGCCACTTGCCGCGGCGATCCCGATGCAGTCCGCCTTGGCCGCGCCGTCGCTCGTGGCCAGGATCGCCGCCTTCTGGCGCCATATCGACTGGCCGATCTGTCTGATGTTCGCGCCGGCAGCGGCGGTCGGCGTGGCCATCGGGGCGCAGATTTTCGTGTCGCTGGATGAGGGGGTCATCGCGCTGTTGCTTGGCGGTCTGCTATTGGCTTTGGTCTGGCTTGTGCCCCATGGTGTGGCATTGAATCTGCCGCGCC
>CBFHRT010000098.1:0-8025 GCA_965658285.1 Puniceispirillaceae bacterium (SeqCode)
TACACGCCCGAGGATGGCCATGCCGACCCATCCGGCGTGACCCAGGCGCTGGCGGCAGGGGCGCGGGCGAAGGGCGTGCGGATCATCCGCCGCTGCCGCGCCACCGACATCACCAGGCTGGCCAGCGGTGAATGGCGGGTCGATACCGAACGCGGCAGCATCATCTGCGAACATGTGGTCAATGCCGGCGGCACCTATGCCCGCCAGATGGGCGAATGGAGCGGCCTGCAACTGCCGATGACCTCGATGACGCATCACTATTTCGTCACCGACACGGTGCCGGAATTCGCCGAATATGACGATCTGCCGGTGATTCGCGATGACAGGCTGGTGTCCGGCTATATCAGGATGGAACAGAAATCCGGCCTGATCGGGATCTATGAGAAGGAGAACCCGAATTCGGTCTGGGAAGATCACTGCCCGTGGGAGGCCGAGAACGAGCTGTTCGCCCCGGATTATGAGCGCATCATGCCGTGGCTCGAGAACGCCCTCGACAGGATGCCGATTTTCGCCGAGCTGGGAATCAAGCGCGAGGTGCATGGCGCCATCTCGCACCCGCCGGATGGCAACCCGCTGATCGGGCCGGCGCCGGGGGCACCGAATTACTGGTGCTGCTGCGGCACCCAGATCGGCATTGGCTGGGGTCCAGGCCTGACCCGCGAGCTGGCCCGCTGGATGGTGCATGGTGCGGCTGATATCTCGATGCGCGAGTTCGACCCGCGCCGCTTTGGCGATTATGCGACGCCGGAATGGCAGGTGATCAAGGCGCGCGAGGATTACTGCCTTCGCCATGAAATCCCCTTCCCGCATTTCAACCGCCTCGCCGGCCGGCCGGTCAAGCCCGGCCCGCTGCATGAACGGCTTCGGGATGCCGGCGCGGTGTTCGAGGAGGTTTATGGCCATGAGCGGCCACGCTGGTTCGCGCCCGACGGTGTCGCGCAGGAGGATCACTATTCCTTCCGCCGCAATATCGTTCATGACATCGTCGGCGCCGAGGTGGCGGCGGTGCGCGGCGGTGTCGGCATTATGGACATCACCGCCTTCACCAAGATCGAAATTGCCGGCCCCGGCGCGGCGGCGATGCTGGACCGGCTGGTGGCGAACCGGCTGCCACGGCGCGTTGGCGGCATCGCGCTGACGCATCTTTTGAATCATCGTGGCCGGATCGAGATCGAGATCACGCTGATCAGGCTGGCCGAGGACCGGTTCTATATCGTCTGCGCCGCCTTCTTCGAACAGCGGCTCCTCGACCACCTTGCCCGTGAGGGCGGCGATGGCGATTTCGACGTCATAAACCGGTCGACAGGCTGGGCGGCGCTGGCGCTGCAGGGACCGAAATCGCGCCAGACCCTCGCCGCGACAACCGATGCGGCGCTGGACAATGCCGGGTTTCGCTGGCTGTCGGCCCGCCAGATCGGCATCGCCGGTCATGATGTCTGGGCGCTGCGGCTGTCCTATGCCGGCGAACTGGGATGGGAGATCCACGGCCCGGCGGAGGCGATACCGGATATCTATGAAGCGCTGTGGCAGGCCGGAAGCGCATATGGCATCGTCAATTACGGGTCCTTCGCGATGAATGTCATGCGAATGGAAAAGGGCTTCAAGGGGGCTGGCGAGCTGACCAACGAGGTCACCCTCCCCGAGGCCGATGTGATGCGGTTTGTCGATCTGGAAAAGACCGGCTTTGTCGGCGCGGACGCCACACGGCAATCGCAGGCCGATGCGGCCGCCGGCACCCTGCCATGGGTCTGCGCCTATATGGCCATTGACGCTGACGGGGTGTGTGACGGCCATGGCGGTGAGGCGGTTCTGTGCGACGGCGAGGTGGTCGGATCCACCAGTTCGATCACCTATGGCCACAGCATCGGCAAGGTGCTTGCCTTTGCCTATGTGAAACCACATGCTGCTGTTCCGGGCACAGAGCTGGAGGTGGCGGTGATGAACACGCCGCGCCGCGCGGTGGTGCTTGGCGAGGCCGCCTATGATCCGGCGAATAATCTGCCGCGTGAAGACGGCTGACAGACAGCGCCGGCGCGGCCGGTGCATGGAGGGGGCCGGCGCGGCCGGCGCATGGAGGGGCCGATGACGGATCTCATTCCCGAAACAATGCGCGCCATGGTGACGATGGGGCATGGCGGGCTGGACCAGATGGTGTTTCACAAGGACTGGCCGACGCCGCAGCCGGGCCCTGATGACGTGCTGGTCAGGGTTGGCGCCTGCGGTCTCAACAACACCGACGTCAACACCCGGTCCGGCTGGTATTCGAAGACCGTCAGCACCGCCACCACCGGCGATGCCTATGACGAGGTCGGCGCGGAGGACCCCAGCTGGGGCGGGCGGCCGATCAGTTTTCCGCGAATCCAGGGGGCCGATACCTGCGGCGAGATCGTCGCCGTCGGCACCGATATCGACCCGGCGCGCATTGGCCAGCGGGTGATCACCGACAACTGGCTTCGCGACCCCGATGACCCGCTGAACAAGGACCGGGCCGGCTATTACGGCTCCGAATGCGATGGCGGCTTTGCCGAATATGCGGTGATCCCGGCGCGCAATGCGCTGGCCGTCACCTCGCCGCTCAGCGACGCCGAGCTGGCAACCTTCTCCTGCGCCTACTCCACCGCCGAGGGGATGCTGTCCCGCGCCGCCGTCACTGACAGCGATACAGTGCTTGTCCCCGGCGCGTCGGGCGGCGTTGGCGGGGCGGTGGTACAGCTGGCAAAGCTTCGCGGCGCCCGCGTCATCGCGATGGCGTCCGCGGCCAAGCATGACGCCGTTGCCGCACTCGGCGCCGATCTTGTGCTGCCACGCAATCCGGACGATCTGGCGGGCATGCTGGCCGGTGAAACCGTGAGCGTTGTCGCCGACATTGTCGGTGGTGATGGTTGGCCGGCGCTGATCGATGTGCTGCAACGCGGCGGGCGCTATACATGTTCCGGTGCCATCGCCGGCCCGATGGTCGATTTCGATCTGCGTACCTTCTATCTTCGCGATCTGACCTTCACCGGCTCGACGGTGATCGACCCGGCGGTGATGCCGCGCCTTGTCGACCATATCGAATCCGGCGCCATCCGGCCGGTTCTGGCGGCCACCTATCCGCTGCACGAACTTCGCGAGGCACAGGCGGCCTTTATCGCCAAGGCGCATACGGGCAATATCGTGGTCTGCCCATGAAAATCAGCCAGATTGAGGGGCACAGTCAGGAACCGTCATGATCTACGGCGAGGATTAGACGAGATGCGCATATCCCGAATCACCTGCTGGCAGCTCGACCTGCCACTCCGTGAACCCTATTTCCTGTCCGGCGGGCGGCTGCGCTTCGACAGGCTGGACAGCACGATTGTCAGGATCGACACCGATGACGGCCTGTCCGGCTGGGGCGAGGCCTGCCCCTGGGGCCATACCTATCTGCCAGCGCATGGCGGCGGCGTGCGTGCCGGAATTGCCACGCTTGCGCCGGCGATCCTGGGGCTGGACCCGCGAAGCCTCGACCATCTCAACGCGGTGATGGATGTCAGCCTTCCCGGTCACCCCTATGTGAAATCGGCGCTCGATATCGCCTGCTGGGATATTTTCGGCCAGTCCGCCGGCCTGCCGCTCTGGCAATGTCTTGGTGGGCATGAAGCGACGCCGGTGACGGTCAATTCATCGATCTCGACAGGCACTCCGGACGAGATGATGGCGCTGATCAGGGCCGCCAGCGCCGATGGCTACCGCGTCCATTCGGCAAAGATCGGCGGCAGTGACCCGGCGGCCGATATCGCCCGGATCGATGCCATTTCCGGCGCGCTGGCCGCTGGCGAGAGTGTGACCTTCGACATCAACCGCGCCTGGCAGCCGGCGACCGCGATACAGGTGCTGAACAGCGTTGCGGCGCGCGACTGGGTGGAACAGCCCTGCGAGACCATCGATCAGTGCGCGCATGTCGCCGCGCGCGTGCCGCAGCCGATCCTGCTTGATGAATGCCTTCATGATTTCCAGGATCATCTGACGGCATGGCAGCGCGCCGCCTGCGAGGGGGCGAAGGTGAAACCGAATCGGCTTGGCGGATTAACCCGCGCCCGCCAGGCGCGTGATTTCGGCGTATCGGTCGGCTGGCAGATGCATATCGAGGATGTCGGCGGCACCGCGCTTGCCGACACCGCGGCGATCCATCTTGCCGCCTCGACGCCGGACGCCAACAGGCTGGCAAGCTGGCTGTGCCATTATCATCTTGCCGTCGACCCGGTGCCCGGACAGGGCGCGCGCAACAATGGCGGACTGGCCGTGCCACCCTCAAAACCAGGCCTTGGCGTGACGCCCGATATTGACAGGTTGGGTGCGCCCGTTGCCATCTATGAGTGAGGCACCAGCCCAGATTGATGACGATCAGACCAATAAGGAGACCATAATGCCCGCCAGCACCCATATGGACGATCTTGCCGCCCGCGCCCGTGCCGTGCTGCCGGCAGGCGGCTTTGGCAATTTCGATTCCGACGTCTTTATCCGCGAGGGCCACGGATCGCGCGTCATTGACGAGAATGGCCGCGAATTCATTGATTACCTGATCAGCTCCGGCCCGATGATCCTCGGTCATGGCCATCCCGAGGTGAATGACGCCATCCGTGAACAGCTCGACCGCGGCATGACCTTTTTCGCCAATAACAGCGCCGGGCTGGAGCTTGCCGAGGAAATCTGTCGGGCCACCCCCTGCGCCGAACAGCTTCGCTATGTCAGCACCGGCGGCGAGGCAGACATGTACGCCATGCGGCTGGCCCGCGCCCATACAGGCCGATCGAAAATCCTGAAATTCGAGGGCGGCTATCACGGCATGTCGGCCGAGGCGCTGATGAGCCTTGCCCCGACCAGATTGCAGAATTTCCCGCGCCCCGTTCCCGATTCCGCCGGCATCCCGGAGACTGTCGAGGATGGCATTCTTGTCGCCCCCTTCAATGACGCCGATTTCGCCGCCTCGCTGATCGATGAACATGCCGATGATATTGCCGGCGTCATCGTCGAGCCGCTGCAGCGCCTGATCCCGCCGGCGCCGGGGTTCCTTGAGGCATTGCGCGAAAAGACATCGCAGCATGGCATCGTGCTGATTTTCGACGAGGTTGTGACCGGCTTCCGGCTTGCCTATGGCAGCGCGCAGGAGGCCTACGGCGTCACCCCCGATCTATGCACGCTTGGCAAGATCATCGGTGGCGGGCTGCCGCTGGCGGCGATTGCCGGACGCACGGAGATCATGCGCCATTTCGACAAGGACGCTGTTGGCGCCGACGGCTTCACCTTCCAGATCGGCACGCTCAGCGGCAACCCGCTGGCCGCCGTCGCCGGCTTGAAGACGCTGGAGATCCTGCACCGCGAGAACAGCTATGAGACACTTTACGCCACCGGCAAACGTCTGATGGCAGCGATGTCGGACCCCCTGACCGCCAACGGGATCGCACACCAGATTGTCGGGGCGCCGGTTCTGTTCGATGTGATTTTCACCGCCACGCCGGTGCAGAATTACCGTGACATGCAGACCGGCGATGCCCGGCTTGCCGGGATCTTCAACAAGGCCGTTCGCGAGCGCGGCATCCTGAAACCGGGGGCAAAGCTGTATCCGCATCTGGCGCTGAGCGAGACCGACCTGCAGGAAACCGAAGCTGCCTTTGTCTATGCCGCCGGGCAGGTTGCCGCCGCCATCGCCGCGCATTAGACTTGCCGGCATGTCGCAATCCACACCCGCGCCGCATCTCGATGTGCGGATCGAGGCAAGCTGGAAGTCCCGGCTTGCCGGCCAGTTCGCAGCGCCGCATATGGCGGCGCTGAGCGCCTTCCTGCGCGCCGAGAAAGCTGCCGGCAAGCGCATCTACCCGCCGGGAAGCCAGATCTTCCATGCCTTTGAGCTGACGCCTTTCGACGATGTGAAGGTGGTGATTCTCGGCCAGGACCCCTATCACGGGCCGGGCCAGGCGCATGGGCTGAGCTTTTCCGTGGCACATGGTGTCGCCCCGCCGCCGTCGCTGCAGAACATCTATCGCGAGCTGGCAAGCGATCTTGGCATTGCACATCCGGGGCATGGCAATCTTGAAGGGTGGGCGCGCCAGGGCGTGCTGCTGCTGAATGCCTGTCTGACGGTCGAGGACGGGCGCGCCGGATCGCATCAGGGCAAGGGGTGGGAGCCCTTTACCGACGCGGTGATCGCGGCACTGAACCGCGAGCGCGAACATCTCGTCTTCATCCTCTGGGGGCGCAAGGCGCAGGACAAGGGCGCGGTCATCGACCGCAGCCGCCATCTGGTGCTGACAAGCGTTCATCCCTCGCCGCTGTCGGCCTCGAACGGGTTTTTCGGCAGCCGCCCCTTTTCGGCGGCAAACGCGTATCTTGAATCACATGGCGCGGCGCCGGTGGACTGGACCCCGGCATGAACGGCATGGAGCCGCCACCCGCCGCGCGCTCAACACAGCTTGGCATTCTGTTGATGCTGGGGGCAGCCGTTACCTTCGGCCTTCAGGACGGGCTGTCGCGACTACTGGCCGAGGCCTATAACGTGATGAGCGTCGTCACCATCCGCTACTGGGCCTTCGCGCTGTTCGTGCTGGCATTCAGCGCCACGCGTCCCGGCGGAATCCGTGCCGTGGTGCGGACAAGGCGACCGTTTCTGCAGATATTACGCAGCATCCTGCTGATTACCCAGATTTGCACCGCTGCCTATGGGTTCACGGTCATCGGGCTTGTCAGCTGGCAGGTGATTTTCGCCAGCTATCCGCTGATGATCGCCGCCCTGTCTGTGCCGTTTCTTGGCGAGCGGGTTGGCTGGCGGCGCTGGCTGGCGATCTTCGCCGGTTTCGCCGGTGTGGTGGTGGCGCTTGATCCGGGCGGCGAGGTTTTCGGCGTTTCGATGCTGCTGCCGCTGTTCGGCGCGGCGCAGTTCGCCCTTTATGGCATCCTGACCCGCATGGCCGGCCGCAGCGATTCCGCCGCCACCAGCTTTTTCTGGACAGGCGTTGTCGGCGCGGCGGCCATCACGCTGCTCGCACCGCTTGCCTGGAACCCGCCAGTTGGCGGTGACTGGTGGTGGATGATGTTGCTGTGTGTTGCCGGGGTCGGTGGGCATTTCCTGCTGATCAAGGCGTTCGAGATTGCCGAGGCCGGGGTTCTGCAACCCTTCGCCTATTTCGGCATCGCCACCTCGGCGGCGGTCGGATATTTCGGCTTTGGCGATGCGGTTACACCGGCGATGCTGGCAGGCGGCGGCATCATCATTGCCGCCGGCCTGTTCACCCTGTGGCGGGAACGCGTGGTCACGCGGCGTCAAGCAACGAACGGGTGATCAGCTTCCCTGACCGGCAAGCCGCGGCATCGACACCGCGACCGTCATCCAGCAATTGTCGAACTCGCCGCCCTCGACAAGCTCGACCGACCAGTTGAAATACAGCACCTTCCCGGATGAGGCTTCCATGAAGACATCGAAAGTGGCGCGGTTGTCATTGCCCGGTACCGGCACGATCCGGTGGCTGGCATGGTTCAGCATCTGACCATAGGCCGGGCCTTTCAACATGCTGGCAAAGCGTGGCAGCGGGCCGGTCATCGCGCGGTTGCGCGGATGCGCGAAATTCCAGGTCTGCGCAATGCCGAAATCCGGGCTTGGATTGTCATTGAACTGCAGCGCTTTCATCTGGATGGCGACGACCTCTTCCGGGGCGATCGACGGGTCGGGAACCACAAGCTCGGCGGCGCGGGCCATGAAGCCCGGCAGGATCAGACCCAGACTCACCACCAGAATCGCCAGCACGGATTTAAACTTCATCATTGCAGCCTCCTTCATCCCCCTCCTGTTGCGTCTTGTGTAGATGGGACGCCGCACCCACATCTGCAATCATGGTGGCGCGTCAAGGCTTGTGACATGGCGTCACGCCACAATCACATTGGGAGCGGCTCTCATGAATGTCCTGATCCAGGGCGGCGGGCGCGGAATCGGTATGGCGCTGGCACAGCGCGCGCTGGCGGCGGGCGCAAGGCGGTTGTTCATCACGGCGCGTGATCCGCTGACCGCGCCGG
>CBFHRT010000099.1:0-7981 GCA_965658285.1 Puniceispirillaceae bacterium (SeqCode)
CCATGATCATCGGGATGCCGACCGAGGCCTCATACATGACC
The DNA here is from genome assembly GCA_965658285.1 of Puniceispirillaceae bacterium (SeqCode). GTDB lineage: Bacteria > Pseudomonadota > Alphaproteobacteria > Puniceispirillales > Puniceispirillaceae > UBA8309. The sequence continues at coordinate 42 of CBFHRT010000099.1, forward strand.
TGCTTTGTCCACAGCCCCTTTTCCCCCAGCATTTCACCATGATCCGAGAGATAGATGACAACCGTATTCTCGGCCTGGCCACTATCTTCCAGCGCGGTCAGCACCCGCCCGACACACTCATCAAGAAAACCTGTCAGTCCGAAATATCCGGCAATGGCGGCGCGGCGGCTTTCCGGGGTGAAATGGGCCTCATAGTCAAAGAACGAGGCCAGCGTCCGGATCTCTGGATGATCAGGAACCGCCTGTGGTGTCAGATCGAAATCCAGATCGCGATACAGGTCGTAGAATTCGGATGGGGCTGTCAGCGGGTAATGTGGGCTGACAAGCGACACGAAGCTGGCCCAGGGTTTGCCATCATCTGCATCTGGCCGCGAGGTGATCCAGTCGACAGCCGCGTCGGTGATGGCGCGGTCATAGGCGGTGTAGCTGCTCTCACCGGCGCCGCTGTCGGCTGCCAGTTCGGCTGTGACGTCATAAGGTGGCGGGTCGTCGCGGAGCAGCCCGATGGCCCAGCCAACCCCGCCAACAACATGCATTGGCAGCACTTCCCGGGAAAAGCCGTTATCATCCGCGCCGGAACGATAATGAAGCTTGCCGATGGAGGTGGTTTCGATATGGCGCGCACGAAGTTGGTGCATCCAGCTTGTCATCGTTCCATCATAGGGTGTGGCGCTGTCCCAAAAGCCGGTCTGATGAACATGCCGTCCGCAGGCCAGCGCGGCGCGGGTGGGAACACACATCGGTGAGGCGGTATAGGCGTTGCCAAATCTGGTGCCGCGCCCGGCAAGCCGGTCAAGGTTAGGGGTCTTTACGAAGGGATGCCCCTCGCATCCCATGGCATCACGGCGATGCTCGTCAGAGATGATCACAAGCAGATTTGGTGGGGAGGTTGGTTGGCGGGGCATGTCTCGTCTATTTCTGGGGATAGAGCGCGTCGATCCTGTCCCCATACAAATCGCGAACGATATGGCGCCGGACCTTGAGAGTCGCGGTCATCTGGCCGTTCTCGGTGGTAAAGGCCTCATCGGCGATGATGTAGCGCCGCACCCGTTCGAGTTGTGAGAGGCGGCTGTTGGCGCGGTCGACCGCCTCACCAATCATCGTATAGAGGGCATCCGGCGATGGCGCGATGGCGCGCAGATCATCCGACGGTACGATCACGGCCGACAGCCAAGGGCGTTTGTCCCCATCGACCATGACCTGTTCGATTTCGGGTTCGATCGTCAACAGGGCCTCGACGCGGCCAGGGGCGATATTCTCGCCGCCAGAATTCACGATGATGTCCTTCTTGCGGCCGGTGATCGAGATGTAGCCGTCAGCATCGATTTCGCCAATGTCACCGGTATGCAGCCAGCCATCGCGTATTGCCGCCATCGTCGCGGCGTCGTCGCGCCAATAGCCCTTCATCAGCAGATTGCCGCGCACAAGGATTTCACCATCATCGGCGATGCGCAGATCGACACCGGCAACCACCGGGCCAACCGTCTCAATCTTGATCTGTCCCGGCCGGTTGGCGGAGATCAGAGGCGAGGCTTCGGTCTGGCCATAGCCCTGCAAGAGATTGATCCCGAGCGCCATGAAGAACTCGCCGATTTCCGGATTGAGGGCGGCGCCGCCGGAAATGAAATATTGCAACTGGCCACCGAGACGGGCCCGTACCTTGGTTCTGACCAGCCTGTCCACAACGAGGTTCAGAACAAATTCATGCGGTAGCAGATGCCGCCCGGCAAGGCGCTTGCTGCCAAGGCGCACGGCTGCCATGAAAAGCTTTTCAGACATCCCGCCCTTGGCCCGGACGCCGCGCATGATGCGGTCATGAAGCACCTCATAGAGGCGCGGCACTGCTGTCATCAGGGTGGGCGAGACCTCGATCAGGTTATTCGCGATCTGGTCGGTGCTCTCGCAATACCAGACCTCGGCCATGATCTGGAAGGGAAGATGCATGCCGGCGGTATGTTCATAGGAATGCGACAGTGGCAACAGCGACAGAAAACGCTGGTTCTCGAGAACATTGCCCTCGGCAAGAAGCTCCATCGCTGCCTTTATGTTGGCCTGGATCGACCGGTGCGTCAGCATCACACCCTTGGGGCGACCGCCGGTGCCGGAGGTGTAGATGAAGCAGCACACATCATCCGACCGCTGGGCGCTGATCCGCGCGTCCAGATCCTCCAGCGGTAACGCGCCGGCAAGTGCTGCATCCCAGAATTGCAGATTCGGCCGCAGCCCGTCAGGCGCGGTGAAACTGTCATCCATCACGATCAGGCTGTGAAGCGAGGGTGCCCGGTTGGCCGCAAGCGCGATCCGCGAGGCCAGCATGCCGCCCGAGGTGATGGCAACGCTGGCCCCTGAATGGTCCATGATGTAATGGTGGTCATCCTCGGTATTCGTTGTATAGGCCGGCACGACGATGGCGCCGATGGCCATCACCGCCAGATCGGCAATCGCCCATTCTGGCCGGTTCTCGGCCGACACAAGAATACGTTCTCCCGGTTCGACGCCGCATTTCACCAATACCGCGGCAAGGCGTCTGACATCATCGGCCACCTTGCGCCAGCTATGGCCATGCCAGCTACCGTCACGCTTTTCGAATAACAGGTTGCGATCACCACCCGCGTCAACATTGGCAAAGAAGGCCTGCGGCAGGTTCGCCGTCTCGACATAATGCGTGCCTTCGGGCCAACGTTCCTGTGTCATCCAAGTCATATCCCGGGCGCGTTGCCACTGTGATCACAAACTCATGTGACAAAAGCTTAATGAAAATCGCGCCCGCTGCAAATCTCTTTCACAGCAGGTGATGCAGATCATTCAATTGCGGGTGACCCGCCAGCGTTTCCGCCAGTCGATTTTCGTTCAGCCTATTTCACCCTGTTTCGCCCGGGCAAGCGTCAGGGAGCGCCCCGCAACATGCAGCTGACCATGCTGTCCCACAGCTCACCACAAAGACGTTGCGCATCCTCCGCCGGCATCTTGTTGGTTGTGATCCGGAAAATCGACGATCCGTCGTTGCGTTGCAATGGCGTGATGGTCAACGCGGCAAGGGCGCTTCTTTCGGGAAAACTCGTCTGGATCCGGCTGATTTCGGACAAGGCGCCGGTGCGTGAGCTGAAAGCACCAAGCTGGACCACAAAGCCTTTCTCAGGCGTTTCTCCCGAATGAACGGGCGCCGCGGCCTGCGGCTGTGCCAGCGGCGGCGTGTTCACCTTGGTGGCTGCCATTGTCGGTGTCGAGTTGATATCGGTCTCCAGCAAGGCAAGGGCGGGCGGCGCGCTGGCGTCGGAAGGCGGGGCCGGGGAATTGTCCTGCGGTGCCGGAAGGGTGCCCGTCATATTCTCAAGGGTCGCCGTCGCCATTGCCAGCTCACTGGACAGGCTGTCTCGCTCATCGGTGATGTCACGCAGTGTCTCACGGGTTGCGGCAAGCTCGGCGATTTTCTCCGCCATGTCGTCCCTGGTCGGCGCAGCGATGACCGCGGCCCTCGCGGTGGCAAGGGCGGTGGTCAGGGTATCGACGCGCGCAAGGGTCGCTTCATGGCGGGATTTCAGATCGCGCAATTCATCGTCAAGCTTGTTGCTGGCCGCGATACGGGTCGCGAGATTCTGCTGCAAGGTGATGATTTCACCATGAAGTTGATCACTCTGCGTCTTCAGATCATCCATCTTCGTGCCGACAATCCTGTTGGTGTCGATCTCACGGAGAAGGCGGTCATTGTCGATCTTCAGGATGGCAATTTCGTTGGCCAGGTCATCTTCGCGCGCCTGCGCCTTGTCCAGGCGATGAAGCATGTCCGCAACGGTGTCCTCGGCCTGTTTGATCGTCGTTGCGGCAAGAATGGCGCTGTCGCCTTCGCAGGTGGCAGGCTTGTCCTGTGCGGTAGGGGAAAGCTTGGGAAGGGGCGCCTGGCCGGGAGAGCAGGCGGCAAGCGAAGGATGTCGTTTCAGAATTGCCCGGTCGGCCTGCGCGTAAAGTCCTGCGCAGACATCGCCGATCATGTCACTGGCGGCATCGCGTGCCGCCGGGTCAAGGATCTCGGCATTGGCCGGATTGGCAAGATTGTTCAGCAGCCACATCGAGTAGCGGTTGAGAAGTTCGTCAATGGCGGTGTCATCGATGCCATCCCGCCCTTCGAGTTCCGCCGCGCGTCTGATCACAGAGCCGGAATAGGCGCGCCGTTCGGTCCAGAGCCGTCCTACCTTCTCATCGACAAGGCTCTGCATCGTCATGAGATCTGCGAATGCGCCGCAGACGGCGCCCTGTTCAGCCATCGCCGCATGCGTCTGCCAGGTGCCGAGATCGATTTCGGCAAAGGCCGCTTTCGGCGACAGTGAAATCGCGAGCAGCACTGCTAATACACGGACCTTGAACATATGCACCAATGATAAGACTACTCGACCGGCGATGCCGGCGCGGCTTCACCAAAACGCATGAGTTTATGCTAATTTAACCAAATCTGTCAGTAATCTGTGAGCGGCAGGTCGTTGACGCCCTATCGCGAGAATTGCAGGGCGTCGCCGGCCGCCCGGATCAGCGCCATTGCCTTGTTCTGCGTCTCTTCATATTCGGCCTGCGGATCGCTGTCATAGACAATTCCGGCACCGGCCTGGATATGGAGCTTCCCGTCGCGGACAAGCGCCGTCCGCAGGGCGATACAGGTATCGAGATCACCAGCCGCCGAGATATAGCCGATGGCGCCGGAATAGACTCCGCGCCGGTCGGTTTCCAGCTCGTCGATGATCTGCATGGCGCGGATTTTTGGCGCGCCCGATACGGTGCCTGCCGGAAATCCGGCGATCAGCGCGTCAACAGCGTCGAGGTCCGGCCTGATTTCCCCTTCCACCTGTGATGCGATATGCATGACATGGCTGTAATATTCGACATCGTAATTCGATTTCACCCGGACCGTTCCGGGGCGCGATACGCGGCCGACATCATTGCGGCCAAGATCGAGAAGCATCAGATGTTCGGCTCGTTCCTTGACATCGCCCATCAGATCTTCGGCATTGGCGGCATCTTCTTCAGGCGTTGTACCGCGCTTGCGGGTGCCGGCGACCGGGCGGATGGTGACAATATCATCGCGAAGCCGGACCAGAATCTCCGGGCTCGACCCGACAATCGCGAGATCGTCGAAATCAAAGAAGAACAGGAATGGCGACGGATTCAGTCGGCGCAGGCTGCGATAGAGATTGAATGCCGGCAGGTGAAACGGGATCGAGAAGCGCTGCGAGAGCACCACCTGGAAGATATCACCGGCGCGGATGTAATCCTTGGCTGTCTCGACCTTTGACAGGAAATCCTTCCGGTTCACATTCGATTGCGGCTGCGGAAGCACCGCCTGGCTGCCGCCGGCGACGGTTGCCGGCATCGGCGCATCAAGCGCCTTCAGCGCGTTGGCGATCCGGCTCTGTGCGACATTCCAGGCCGCTGCGGGTTCATCCCATTCCGAGGGGCGTACCTGAACGACGAGCATGATGCTATCGCGCAGCCTGTCGAAAATGGCAATCAGTGACGGTCTTACGAGCATCGAGTCTGGCGTGTCGATCGCCACCGGGTTGGAATCCGGAATGGCCTCGATATGCCGGATCATGTCATAGCCGAAATAGCCGAACAGCCCGGCCGCCATAGGTGGCAGCGCGCCGGTATCGGTCATCGCGGATTCGGCCATCAGCGCACGAAGTGATTCGATCGGCGGCTGGTCGTCGGTGACGAATTCGTCGCCATCCTGCGGGGCCCGGTTGATTTCGGCTGTCGTGCCGCGGCACCGCCAGATCAGATCTGGCGCAAGCCCGATGATCGAGAAGCGGCCACGGATTTCCCCGCCTTCGACCGATTCCAGAAGGAAGGTGTTCCGGCTGCCCGCCGCCAGACGAAGATAGGCGGAAACGGGTGTTTGCGTGTCGGCAACGAGTTCGCGCGATACCAGTTGCGGCGCGCCACCGGCGAACCCTTCGGCAAAGCTGTCGAAATCATTGTCACCAGCCATGATTACTGGCTGCCAATCAACAGCTGCTGAACCCCGCCAAGGCGAATCTGCAGGTCATGGGTCTGCGACAGGTCACGTGACAGCGTCCCCAGAATGTCCTGCTGAATCGCTCGGTTGGTGAAAGTGCGAAGCAGCTGTGCCGTTTCGGTAAGCTCGGTATTTTCAGCGGCCGTGATCGTCTGCGTGCGCACAGCAATGGCCTCGCTGCCGCTCTCGACAACCCGGCTTTCCCCGATTTCCTGGCTGAAGGCGGCGGTGGCGATCAGCCGCGCGGCCTCATGGTCGAGGCCAGTGCCGGTGCGGCGGAACGCCGTGGTCTCGTTTGCCGCGTCAAAGGCCGATGCATCGGCGCTCAGCGCCGTGGCCTTTTCACGTGCCAGCCTGATCGCCTCGACAAGCTTCCAGTCGGCGATGGCCCGGTTCCTTACCTCGGCCAGATCACGTTCCCTGGGGTCGGTCTCGCCCGTAACCTCGACGACGAAGAACATGTCGTTAGCACCTTCCTGAATCACGCTCAGATCGTCGATCTCGTTCGACCAGATGGTGTCGAGGACAAGACTGTCCTGTGCCAGTTCGGTGCCGTCGCCGGCATAAGGGGCGCCGTCAATGTCATTGCCACGACGATCGATGCTCTGCAGCGTCACCACTGTGCCGCCAACCTGCGTGATGGCCTCGTCGATGGTCGCGCCGGACGCCAGCACATCTTCCAGAATGTTGACCTTCTCGAAGATCATGTTGGTCGCGGCCTCGGCCTGCAACGTGCTGCGGATTGTATCACTGACATCGGCAAGACTGGTCTCGCCGCCTGCCACCACCTCATCGATGGCGATCAGGTGGACGCCAAAGGCCGATTCGACGGGCCCGGTCACATCGCCTGTTGACGCCGTAAAGGCGGCCTCGGAAAGCGCTTCGTCCAGATCGCTGCGCGACACGAGGCCGAGCTGTGTGTCATCCTCGGTCCATCCAAGCGTGTCTGTGGCAATGGCGGTGAAATCCTCGCCGCCTGACAGCCTTGCATAGGCGGCATCGGCCGCGGCCCGATCATCGAACACCATCTGGCGAAGGCGCCGCCTCTCGGGCGTGGTGAATTCATCAATCCGGTCCTGGTATGCCGTTTCAACGTCGGCATCGCTGATCTCGATATCGGCGGCAAACATCTGCGGGTCGATGGCGCCGACGCGCGCGGTGCGCAGTGCCGGAGCGTCATAGCGGCTCTTTACATCGCCGTACCAGCTTGCCAGCGTGCTGTCATCCGGGTCGGCGATGGCACTTGCCTCGACCGGGACGCTTATCAGACTCGCGGTGCGGCGTTCGAGCTCATGCGCTGTCACGGTGCGGGCCACCGCGCCGGGCTGTGTGGCGCCGGAGGCGATGGCGTCCACGATCTGAATGCGCCGTAATGCGCTATCGACTTCCCTCAGATACTCCTCTTCGCTCAGGCCGGCACTGGCCAGAGTGCTGATAAAGCGTGATTGCGAGAAATTACCGAGTTCGTCGCGGAAGGACGGCTCATTCGCCACCGCATCGCGCTGCATGTCGCGGGTCACCGTCAGGCCAAGCCTGTCGGCCTCGGCGCGAAACACAACATCGCGCGCCAATACGCCGGCAAGTTCCGGCAGCAGGCCAGATTCCAGCGCCTCGCCAATGGTCGCGTTGGGAAGATAGTTGCGGCGCGCCTGATCGAATTTCACCGCGACCTCGCGTGGGGACATGCTCTGCTGGCCGGCGCTGATCGCCTTGTCGCTGCCGCCGATGAGACCGGTGGTCATGTCACCGACACCCCAGAGCGCGAAGCCGGCTGCCAGAAAGACGAGGAAAACCTTCATGATGGGCGATTTGGCACCGCCGCGTAATGCCTGAAGCATGGATTGTCCCTATATTTGTTGTTCCGGACGTGTTTTGTCCCGGGCGTGTTTTGTTCCGGAGGTTGTTATCTGTCGTCGACCCCGACCGCATTGCCGGG
>CBFHRT010000100.1:0-7975 GCA_965658285.1 Puniceispirillaceae bacterium (SeqCode)
GCCTTAATGAGGGAATATGGTACGGGTGAAAAATGACTGCCCAAAGCCATAGCCGTCCCCGCGACTGTATGCTGGTCGCCCGTCTTGATGCCACTGGGGGAAACATCTCCGGGAAGGCTGCCGGGCAATGACCACGAGCCAGGAGACCTGCCTTCTACGCCTGAATGCAACGGCCGGGGAATGCCGTGAAGCGAGCCTTGTTTACGCTGCCCGCGACACAATCCCCGCCACGAAACCGAACCGCCCGGTGATCGGGAATGGTTCATTAGGGGGGACGCCCAATGACGAGATTCTTCGCCCTGGCAGCAGCCATGATCCTGACAACCACCAGCGCGGCGCTGGCGCACCATCCGCTTGGTGGGATGACGCCGACAAGCCTTACCGAGGGGTTTCTTTCGGGTCTCGGCCATCCGGTGATCGGTTTTGACCATCTTGCCTTTGTCATCGCGGTTGGCCTGATCGCCGCCTTTCATCGTAATCGTGTGCTGATGCCTGCCGCCTTTGTCGCCGGCACGATCGGCGGTGCCTTTCTGACACTTGCCGCCGTGACGCTGCCGCTTGCCGAAATTGTCATCACCGGTTCGGTGATTGCGGGCGGCGCCTTTGCGATGCGCGGACGGGTCACGGACCTGCGCGTTGCCGGCGGGCTGGCAGCTGCTGCCGGCCTGTTTCATGGCTGGGCCTATGGCGCCACCATCATCGGTGCGGAGCCAACCCCGATCTTTGCCTATCTTGCCGGCTTTGGCCTTGTTCAGATGGCAATTGCCGTTGGTGTGGCGGCGTTTGTGCACAAGGTCTGGAAAGCGCTTGATGCCGGCGCTATGCAGCCGCGGCTTGCCGGTGCGCTCGTCGCCGGTGTTGGCGTGACCTACATGGTAGAGATCGTCGAAGCGGTGATTTTCCCGGCAATGTAACGTCAGGGCCGCCGGTCTTTGGCGGCGGCTTTTGCAGGGGCAGGGTCGGATGGCTCTGCCCTTTTGCTCTTTGCCTGAAAGGTTCGAAAGATGGCTCCCTCCCGTATCCCCGCCACCGTCATTACCGGCTTCCTCGGCTCTGGCAAGACAACGCTGATCCGCAATATCATCACCCAGGCGAATGGCCGGCGACTGGCGCTGATCGTGAATGAGTTTGGCGATATCGGCATGGACGGGGCGATGCTCGAGGATTGCGGTGCGGAAAGCTGCAGCGCCGAGGACATCATCGAACTGGCGAATGGCTGCATCTGCTGTACCGTTGCCGATGATTTCCTGCCGAGCATGCAGCAATTGCTGGCGCAGACGCCGCCGCCCGACCACATCATCATCGAAACCTCCGGCCTCGCGCTGCCACAGCCGCTTGTCCAGGCTTTCAACTGGCCGGATATCAAGTCGCAGGTGATGCTTGACGGTGTGGTCACGCTTGTTGACGGGCCGGCGCTTGCCGATGGCGGCGTGGCGCACGATCTCGACGCGCTGGAGGCGCAGCGCGCGGCCGATGAAGAGCTTGACCATGAAAGCCCCATCGACGAGCTGTTTGCCGACCAGATCAGTGCCGCCAACCTGATTGTGCTGTCGAAGGCGGACCTTCTGGACAAGGCGGGCATGGCGCGGGCGCGCGAGGTTGTCGAAACCCGGCTTGAGGCGACGACGCCGATCATCCCGGTGGCCGGCGGGGCGGCGCCGATGGACGCCATTCTCGGTCTGGGCATGGAAGAGCAGGCTCATGCCCGCTCGGAACATTCGCATCACCACCATCATCACGATGATGAGCATGAGCATGAGCATGGTGATGATGATCATCAGGGCCATCATCATCACGAGCATGGCCATGATGAATTCTCATCGCGCATCATCGCGCTTGACGGGATTGATGATGTAGAGGCGTTCCAGCAGACAATCGCCGGGCTGGCCGCCGAATTCGGCATCCTGCGGGCGAAGGGACGCGTTACCGTCAATGGCAAGGCGCTTCCCTATGTCGTGCAGGCGGTTGGCCGCCGTGTTGATGGTTATTTTGCCCGCGACCGTGACGCCGTGGCCGGCAGGCTTGTCGTGATCGGCATGGCCGGACTTGATGCCGCCGGCATCGCGGCGCGTCTTGGTGGCAGTCTGATCGACGACGATGCATCTTCCCAGGGTTGAAGAGGGCGGCGCACTCTATGATTCCGGCGAGGCGGTCGATCTCGACCAGCCGCCCGGCGATATCATTGTCCTGACCTCGGCCGATACCGAAGTCAGCCTGCTGTCTGCCGCCGCGGTGAGGTTTGCCGAGGACAGCGGCGCGCCGTCGATCAGGATCGCCAATTATCTCAGCCTTTCGCATCCATTCTCGGTTGATCAGTATCTTGCCAGCACCGTCACCGGCGCCAGGCTGGTCGTCGTGCGGCTTCTTGGCGGCACCGGCTACTGGTCCTATGGCGTGCAGCAATTGCGCGCGCTTGCCGACAGGGGCGGGCCACAGATTGTCTTCCTTGCCGGTGACGGCAAGCCGGACCCGGAGCTGGACTATCTGTCCAGCCTGTCGCCGGATCGCTGCCACGCGCTGGCCGCCTATCTCGATGCCGGTGGTCCTGACAATGCGCTTTCCTTCCTGATCGCGCTGCGTGACCTGTGCGACGGCAGCGATCTGGCACCGCCGCCGATGCCGCTGTTGCGGGCCGGCATCTACTGGCCAGGGCAGCGCACGCCTGATCTGGCGACGCTGCAGGCCGGCTGGCGTGATGGTGCGCCGGTGGCGGCCATCGTCTTTTACCGCGCCCTCATGCAGGCCGCCGATCTGGCGCCGGTTGATACGATGATCGCGGCCTGTATCGAAGCTGGCCTGAACCCGCTGCCGCTGTTCTCGGCCAGTCTCAAGGACGGCGATTCAGCGGCCGTCATTGCCGATCTGCTGCGCCAGGCCGAGGTGGACGTGATCCTGAACATGACCAGCTTTGCCGTCTCCGACCCGTCGCGCGGTGATGATGGCATGCCGGAGATGCGGTCGGCCGGGCCGTTTGGCGCCGTCGACGCGCCGGTATTCCAGCTTGTGCTGTCGGCAAGCCTGAAGGATGACTGGCGGGATTCCACCGCCGGCCTGACGCCGCGCGATCTGGCGATGAATGTGGCGCTGCCGGAACTTGACGGGCGCGTCCTGACGCGGGCTGTCGGGTTCAAGCGGCCGCCATCGCGTCATCCCGTCACCCATGCGATGACAACCGCCTATGAACCCGTTCCCGAACGTGCCGGCTTTACAGCGCGTCTGGCGGCGAACTGGGCGCGGCTTCGCCAGACCGCGGCCGCTGATCGCAAGGTCGCGCTGATCATGGCGAATTACCCGAACCGTGATGGCAGGATCGCCAATGGCGTCGGGCTTGATACCCCGGCAAGTGTGTTTGCCGCAATGCAGGCGCTTGATGATGCCGGCTATGCCGTGCAGGACATCCCGGATGACAGCGCCGACCTGATCGCGCAGCTGAAGGCGGGGCCGACCAATGCCGGATGGCAGGGGCGGCTGTCCGATGTCAGCCTCTCACTTGACGACTATGACCGGCATTTCGCCGCCCTGCCGGAAGCCGTGCGCGTGGCGGTGGCCGGGCGCTGGGGCGCGGCATCGGCGGACCCGATGTGCGATGGCGAAAGGCTGCATCTGCCACTGCGCCGCTATGGCCATCTGATCGTCGGCATCCAGCCGGCGCGGGGCTATAATATCGACCCGAAATCCACCTATCATGCGCCCGACCTGGTGCCGCCGCACAATTACTTCGCGCTCTATATCTGGCTTCGCGAGGTGGCCGGCATCCACGCCGTGGTGCATTTCGGCAAGCATGGGAATCTCGAATGGTTGCCCGGCAAGGCGTTGGCCCTCAGCGAGGCGTGTTTTCCTGAAGCTGTTCTCGGACCGATGCCGCATCTCTATCCCTTCATCGTCAATGACCCTGGCGAGGGCGCGCAGGCCAAGCGCCGGACGTCGGCGGTCATCCTGGATCATCTGACACCGCCGATGACGCAGGCCGACAGCCACGGTGTGATGGCCGAGCTGGAAGCGCAGATGGATGAATATTTCGAGGCTGCCGGCATGGACCGGGCGCGCTCCGACGCGCTTCTCGGTGATATTCTGATTACCGCCATGCGGGCTGGCATCGCGCAGGATTGCGGCATCGAGGAAGCGGATGATCCGGGCGAGAAACTTCTGAAGCTGGATAATTACCTGTGCGACCTGAAGGAATTGCAGATCCGCGACGGGCTGCATGTTTATGGCGCTTCGCCGGAGGGCGGGCTTGCCGACGGGTTGCTGGCGCAGATCCTGCGCACGCCGCGAGGTGATGGCGAGGGGGCGAATGCCTCGCTGCTCCGGGCACTGGCGCGCGATCTGGGGCTTGGCGATGCGGATGTCTTCGACCCGCTGACCTCGGAACGCGGGCTGATCTGGGACGGACCGCGGCCGGCCTGTCTGGAAGAGATGTCAGACACCGCCTGGCGAAGCCTTGGCGATGCGGTGGAACGTCTTGATGCGCTGGCGCTGGCGCTGGTGGCCGGATCGCAGACACCCCCCGGTCCCGCCAGCGCCGCCATCCTCGATACCGCCTTGACCGATATCAGGGCACGCCTTGCCGCCTGTGGCCCGCGCGAGACCGACGCGCTGATCCGTGGACTGGAGGGCCGGTTTGTGCCTGCCGGGGCATCTGGCGCGCCAACGAGGGGCCGGCCCGAGGTTCTGCCAACCGGGCGCAATTTCTTCTCGATCGACAGCCGCGCCCTGCCAACCCCTGTTGCCTGGCGGTTGGGATGGGCCTCTGCCGAGGCGCTTCTCGACCGGCATCTGATGGATCATGGCAACTGGCCGCGCGCCATTGTGCTGTCCGCCTGGGGCACTTCGAACATGCGCACCGGCGGCGATGACCTGGCACAGGCGCTGGCGCTGATGGGGGTGCGGCCAAGCTGGGATGCCGCCTCGCGGCGCGTCACCGGGTTCGAGATCATCCCGCTGGACAGTCTCGACCGGCCGCGTGTCGATGTCTGCCTTCGATGCTCGGGGTTCTTCCGCGATGCTTTTCCGGCGCAGATGACGCTGTTCGACCGGGCCGTGCGGGCCGTGGCGGCACTTGACGAGCCTGACGAGATGAACCCGCTGGCGGCGGCGGCGCGGCGGGATGCGGCGCGCTATCAAACGGATGGTCTTGATCCGGATGCGGCGGCGCGGCGCAGCACATTGCGTATTTTCAGTGCCATGCCGGGGGCGTATGGTGCCGGCCTGCAGGCCCTGATTGATGAAAAGCTGTGGCAGGACCGCAGCGATTTTGCCGAGGCGTTTCTCGTCTGGTCGGGTTATGCCTATGGCGAGAACAGCGAGGGTGTCGCCGCCCGCGAAGTGCTGGAAACAAGGCTGGCCGCCTCCGACGCGGTGCTGCACAATCAGGACAATCGCGAGCATGATATCCTCGACAGCGATGATTACTATCAGTTCGCCGGCGGCCTTTCGGCGGCGGTATCGCATCTGTCCGGGCGCGATGTGCCAGTCTATCACAATGACCATTCGCTGGCTGAACGGCCGGTCATCCGCACGCTGTCCGAGGAGATCGGCCGCGTGGTCCGTGGCCGTGCGAGCAACCCGAAATGGATCACCGGCGCGATGCGGCATGGCTACCGGGGGGCGTTCGAGATGGCGGCGACTGTGGATTACCTGTTTGCCTTCGCTGCCACGACAAGGCAGGTTGCCGAACATCATTTCAGCGCGCTCTACGAGGCGTATATCGAGGATGAGAATGTGCGTGATTTCCTGTCATCCGCGAATGAGGATGCGTATCACGACATGCTGGACAGGTTTGACGAGGCGATTGAACGCGGCCTATGGACACCGCGTCGCAACAGCGTGCAGTCTGATCTGGAACGGCTTCGCGCCCGCACCGAGGAGACCCCGACATGACCGCCCCGAATGACAACATACCCCCATCCGAATCCGGCCCATCCGATTCCGGCCCATCCGACTCCGGCCCATCCGACTCCGAACGCCACAACACCAAGATGGCGCGCAAGAAACAGGCGCGTGACAAGATCATGGCGACAAAGACCGAGGAGAAGGGCCTGATCATCGTCCATACGGGCAAGGGTAAGGGCAAATCATCGGCCGCCTTCGGAATGATTTTCCGCTGCATCGCGCATGGTCTTCCCTGCGGCGTCGTGCAGTTCATCAAGGGCGGCATGGATACTGGAGAGCGCAACCTGATTACCGGTCATTTCGCCGAGCTGTGCGATTTCCATACAATGGGCGAGGGCTTCACCTGGGAAACGCAGGACCGTGAACGCGACATTGCCGCCGCCAGCGCCGCCTGGAACAAGGCCAAACAGATGATCCGCGATCCGCGCTATCACATGGTGCTTCTCGACGAGATCAACATTGCGCTGCGCTATGGCTATATCGATCTTGAAGAGGTGCTGGCCTTTCTGCGCGACGAGAAGCCGGAGATGACGCATGTCGTGCTGACAGGCCGCAATGCCGCCGAGGCACTGATCGACGCTGCCGACCTCGTGACCGAAATGAGCCTTGTCAAACATCCCTTCAGGTCCGGTATCAAGGCGCAGATCGGCGTCGAGTTCTGAGGCTAACCCGGATCATGCCTCCAGCAATCATGATTCAGGGCGCCGGCTCGAATGTCGGCAAGTCGGTGCTTGTTGCCGGGTTGTGCCGCCATTTCGCCAATGCCGGCCTGTCGGTGCGTCCCTTCAAGCCGCAGAACATGTCGAATAACGCCGCCGTTACGGCTGATGGCGGTGAGATCGGCCGCGCCCAGGCGATGCAGGCGCTGGCCTGCCGCACGCCGACAAGCGTCCATATGAACCCGGTGCTGCTGAAGCCCGAGACCGAGACCGGCTCGCAGGTCATCGTTCAGGGTCAGCGTTTCGGCAGCATGCGCGCGCGGGAATATGGCACGCACAAGGCAGAGCTTTTGCCGCGTGTCCTGGACAGTTTTGACAAGGTCGGGCGCGATGCCGACCTGGTCATTGTCGAGGGGGCGGGAAGCCCGGCTGAGGTCAATCTTCGCGCTGGTGACATCGCCAATATGGGGTTTGCCGCCGCCGCCGATGTGCCGGTGGTGATTGCCGGCGATATAGACCGGGGTGGTGTGATCGCCAGCCTTGTCGGCACCGGTGCGGTTCTCGACGCGGCCGACCGGGATCTGATCCGGGGCTTTCTGATCAACAAGTTTCGCGGTGATACCTCGCTCTTCGCCGACGGCATGACGATGATCGAGGCGGCGACCGGCTGGGCCGGCCTCGGCATTCTGCCCTGGTTCGCGCCGGCCAGGTTCCTGCCGGCCGAGGACATCCTCGACATTGCCGGCAAGGCCGGCGAGTCGCGTGAGGATGCGCCTGTTCATATCGCGGTGCCGGTGCTGCGCCGGATCGCCAATTTCGACGATCTGGATCCGCTGGCTGGCGAGGCGGATGTGCGGTTGACACTTGTTGAGGCGGGTCAACCCGTCCCCGGCGATTGCGACATGGTCCTGCTGCCGGGGTCGAAATCAACCATCGCCGATCTGGGGTTTCTTCGTGAACAGGGTTGGGACATCGATATCGCGGCGCATCTGCGGCGCGGGGGCATGGTGATGGGGCTATGTGGCGGCTATCAGATGTTGGGTCGGTCTGTTGACGATCCGCAGGGGATCGAGGGGCCGGCCGGCGCCACCGCCGGTCTTGGCCATCTTGGCGTTGACACCGTGCTGGCGGCGGACAAGACGCTGGCCCGTGTGACGGCCCGCGCGCCGACATATGATGCCACCGTGACAGGCTACGAGATCCATATGGGACGTACCGATGGTGCGGATTGCGCAAGGCCGCTTCTCGACATTGACGGACGACCGGATGGCGCCGTCTCGGCGGACGGGCTTGTCATCGGCACTTATGTTCATGGCATTTTTGCCGATGACGGGTTCCGTCGCGCCTTTCTTACCAATCTGGCGAGGCGTCGTGGGCGGGCCGGGCGCTTTGCCGAGGTTGATTTTGCTGGCCGTGTCGATGGT
>CBFHRT010000101.1:0-7835 GCA_965658285.1 Puniceispirillaceae bacterium (SeqCode)
CTGAAGGCGATCACGGCATTTCCAGCCTGCCGGATATCATCGGCGCTGGCGGCGGATAGACCTTCAATATTTTCTGAAGATTGCCGCAGAAGATTCTGAACAAAAACAGAAATCAGACGTCTCACAAGCTCATGTGACAGGCGAGACAGCGGCAATTTGCCATGATTTTTCTCGATGGTGTGCAGGATTCCATCGACCTGAGGCAGATCGCGGATGTCATCAATATCAAACAGCCCGGCACGCAGCGCGTCATCGAAGTCATGCGACAGATAGGCAATATCGTCGGAAAGGTTCGCGAGCTGCGCTTCCGCCGAGGGGTGATGGCCAAGATCAAGCCCGATCTGCGAATCAAGCTCGCGGATTGCCTGACCTATATCATCGCCATCAGCCACCGGTCCGTTATGCTTGGCCACCCCCTCCAGCGTTTCCCATGTCAGATTAAGTCCGTCAAATCCGGCATAGCGATGCTCAAGGCTGGTTACCACCCGCACCGTCTGCTCATTATGATCAAACCCGCCATGCTGCTGCATCGCCCGGCAAAGCGCATCCTCACCAGCATGCCCAAAGGGCGTGTGGCCAAGATCATGGGCCAGCGATACCGCCTCTGCCAGATCATCATTCAAACGTAGCGCCCGGGCCATCGATCTGGCGATCTGCGCAACCTCTATGGAGTGCGTCATGCGGGTTCGGAAATAATCCCCCTCATGATAGACGAACACCTGCGTCTTGTGTTTCAGCTTGCGAAAGGCACCTGAATGCAGGATGCGGTCACGGTCGCGCTGGAACGGGGTTCGCGCCACCAGACCTTCCGGGGCACCGCCTTCGTCGGGTTCGGCATGCACCCGTCCACGGCTTGCCGGCCCATGACAGGCGTAGGCGGCAAGGTCCCGCGATTCATATCCGGTGGATGTGTTGTCTGACGACACGGCTGGACGATCCGGCTGCTGGCTGAGAACAGCCGTCAATGTAAGCGCGGCCCGCGGTTTTCTCAATCGGAAAGCGTTCCACCAACAGCGCGGCCTTTACCGGCAGGCCGTGACGCTATGTATCGGTGCGCCTTGATTTGGCCACCATGTCGCTTCATATTGAAATCAGCGCAGGTGCCCCTTAATCCAGCATGGAGATTTCATGGACACGACAACAGCCAGAGTTGAGTCTCCGCCCGGCTCGTTCGGGCTGAGTGCCACGGCCGCGAAACGTATCCAGACGATGCTTTCGGGGGAGCCTGACGGCAGTTTCTTTCGCGTTGCGGTGAATGGTGGCGGCTGTTCAGGCTTTCAGTATGAGTTCAGCATCGACAATGCGCGGCAGGATGATGATTTGGCGTTTGTCAGCCATGATGTCGAGGTGGTGATTGACGAGATGTCGCTGGAACTCGTCGACAATGCCGAGCTTGATTACGTTCAGGATCTCATGGGGTCGTATTTTTCTGTCAGCAACCCGAACGCGACGGCGTCCTGCGGGTGCGGCACGTCCTTTTCCGTCTGATCCATGCGGATTGCCAGCTGGAATGTCAATTCGGCCAAGGCGCGTCAGGACCATATCCTGTCCTATCTGTCGTCCGGCGCCTGTGATGTACTGCTGATCCAGGAAACCAAGACCCAGGATGTGAACTTTCCGGTCGATCTCTACAATGACATTGGCTGGAACGTCTCGTTTCACGGCCAGAAAAGCTATAATGGCGTTGCCATCGCCGCCCGTGCCCCGCTGACCGACATTGTCTGCGGCCTGCCCGGTGATGATGATGATGAGCAGGCGCGCTATATGGAAGCCACGATCGACGGTGTGCGTGTGGCGACGATCTATCTGCCGAACGGCAACCCGGCCCCGGGCCCGAAATTCGATTACAAGCTGGCGTGGATGGACCGGCTGCGCCATCGCGCCGCGACATTACTGGACAGTGAGATGCCGGTCGTTCTTGGCGGGGACTTCAATGTCATCCCGCAGGATATCGACTGTTACGACCCCGCCGGCTGGGAAGGTGATGCGCTGACCCGCGATGAAAGCCGTGCCGCCTTCTTCCGCATCTGCCATGACGGTTATGTCGACGCTATCCGGGCCTGCCATCCGCGGGATGTCATGTACAGCTACTGGGACTATCAGGCCGGCGCCTGGCAAAAGGATAATGGCGTGCGGATCGACCATCTGCTGCTGTCGCCTGAAGCCGCCGACAGGCTGGTATCATCGCAGGTCGACAAGGGGCCGCGCGGCCTCGAAAAACCGTCAGACCATACCCCTGTCTTGGTTGAACTGCGTTCCTGACCGCCGCGGCTAGCGGTGGCGGTTCGCCGGCGTAAAGTCGGACGCCGCCGGTGAGCGTGGATCGCTGACGAACAGATCACCACCGGGATGCATCCCGGCCCCCTGTACCGCCGACACCGCCGAACACCGCATCCTGTTCAGGAGCCGTGTATTCGCATCACCAACCGATGGGTGCGTGCCGCCATTCGCATCAACAGCCGCCTGCCAGGCCTCACGGCGTGAGGCCAACACCGCCGCATCATCAAGCTGCGGACAGTTCAATTCGTTGCTGTTGAGATCGACAATAACCTGATCGCCATCCTCGAGCAGGCCAATCGGCCCGCCAACCGCCGCTTCCTGGCCGACATGGCCGATGACAAGCCCGACCGACCCGCCGGAGAACCGGCCATCGGTCATAAGCCCGACAACGATGTCGCGTTCCCGGCACAGCGCGGTGATCCGCGAGGTGGAATCCAGCATTTCCGGCATGCCCGGACCACCGACAGGACCTTCGTACCGGACCACGATCATATCACCATCCTGAAAATGGTTCGGATTGCTATCCAGCATTTCCAGCAGGCTCTGCTCGCCATCGAAAATGCGGGCCGTGCCGGCGAAAATGTTGTTTTCAAGCCCGCCCTCGACACCGGCAAGTTTCAGCACCGCGCTGAATTCCGGCGACAGGTTGCCACCAAGCACGCGCAGACCGCCGGTCGGCTTGTAGGGTTTTGCAACAGGATGGATGACATCACCATCCGGTGCCGGCGGGTCGAGGCGCGCAATCTGCTCGGCCAGTGTCTCGCCGGTACAGGTCAGGACGTCGCCATTAAGCAGCCCGGCATCGAGCAGGTCCTTGACGAAAACCTGGACCCCACCCTTTGCATCGATATCAACCATCGAGAACCTGCCGAACGGACGCGCATCGACAATCACCGGAACAACATTCTTTGACAGATGGTTGAATTCCTCGGCACTCATCACATCGCGGGAGAAATTCTCATAGCCGGCGGCACGGGCGATTTCCGGGGCGTGCAGCATCACATTCGTCGAACCGCCAACCGACATCGCGACGATGATGGCGTTGCGAATAGACTGGCTGGTGACGATGTCGCGCGGCTTGATGTCCTTCGCGATCATGTTCTCAAGACAGTCGATCAGCTGGTCAGGGAATTCGCTCAGGCGCCGCTCATCCTGCGAGGCGGGCGAGACCATATGCAGTGGCTGCATGCCGACAACGCCGATGAATGTCTGCATCGTGTTGTAGGTGAACATGCCGCCGCAGCTGCCAAAGCCGGGGCAGGATTCAAGGGCGATGCGCCGCTTCAGGTCATCATCCGGACTGCCGGCAAGCTGGTAGCTGGTGATGATGTCGATCGGCTCGCCGGTGGCGGAATCGGTGCCGGGCCGGATCGACCCGTCTGACATGATGATCGCCGGCCGGTTATGTTCAAGGACCGCTGCCAGCGTGCCGACAGGCGGCTTGTCACAGGCGACAACGGCGATCACACCTTCAAGGCCGGAGGCGCTGAGATGCTCGCACAGCGAGTCGTTGGTGACCTCGCGTCCGATCAGCGAATAGCGCATTTCCTTGGTGCCGTTGCGGATACCGTCCGAAGTGGCAATGGTGAATTCCGGCTGAACAAGCCGCATCGACATCTTACCCTCATCCTCGCCAATGCGGGCGCGAAGCGCGTCATGAATGCTGTTCACCTTGGCACCGACGCCGAGATAGCACTGCGAATCACCCTTGTTGCCGACAACGCCGACGGACGGCTCGTGGATCAGATCCACGGAGGTGCCAAGCTCACGCGCCACGCCGAATGTCTGGCAATTACGTCCGGGATTGGTGTCGATCAGAACGGTCTTGGAGTTTTTCATGTCAGCCCTGACTGTTTCCAGCTTTCCTGTTGCAATTCATCTGGTTGAGACGAGGTGTCACCTTAAGGAATTTACCCCCATCCCGCAATGTTATGACGTCACCCCAGCCGTGCCAGCGCCGCCTCAAGCGCGCCGCGACGTGCCGCCTCTTCATCAAGGCGGCGACGGTTTTCGTTGACGACATCCTCCGGCGCCTTGGCGATGAAGCCGGGGTTGTCCAACTTGCGGGAAATCTTGTTGATCTCGCCCTCGACACCGGCAATCGCCTTTTCCAGACGCGCCCGCTCGGCATCGAGGTCCAGGATCTCGGCAAGTGGCAAGCCTATATCGACCCCGTCAACGGTTCCGCGTGCGGTTCCCTTGCCAAAGCTGTCGACCGTTTCGACACTGCCAAGACGTGCCAGCCTTGTCAGAGCGGCATGGTTGGTATCGACCGAGCGTGCCTGAAGCGCGGACGCCCCACGAAGTTGCAATACCGGCTTTGCTGAAAGTGGTACATTCATTTCAGAGCGTATATATCTGATTTCACTGATAAGATTAATCAGATGCCTGATTTCATCCGGCGCATCACTTGCGGCGAGACCAACCGCATCGGGCCAGCCTTGCGTGATCATCATGTCGTTGCTGGCGAAGATCTTCTCGTTCAGTTCCTCGGTCAGGTAGGGCATGAACGGATGCAGCAAACGCAAGGCACCGCGCAGAATGGTCGCGGCGGTGGCGCGCGTTTCAACGGCGTCTCCGTCGAATTGTGGTTTGATCAGTTCGACATACCAGTCGCAATAGGAATTCCAGACAAAGCTGTAGATCGCGTCAGCGGCCTCATTGAACCGGTAGTTCTCGATCGCCGTTGTCACCCGTGCAATGGCATCGTCATATTCAGCAACGATCCACCTGTTGACCGGCTCCTGCACCGTGGTCAGGTCGAAATCGCCATCACCGCTGGTGCAGCCATTGATCTGCAGGAAACGGCAGGCATTCCAGATCTTGGTCGCGAAATTGCGATAGCTTTCGAGGCGGGTCGTCGACATCTTGATGTCACGCCCCTGCGCGGCCATAGCGGCCAAGGTGAAACGCAGCGGGTCAGCACCATACTGGTCGATCAGGTCGAGCGGGTCCATGACATTGCCCTTCGACTTCGACATCTTCTGGCCCTTCTCATCGCGCACAAGGGCATGGATATAGACCTCGCGGAATGGCACCTCACCTTCCATGGCGTACATGCTCATCATCATCATTCTGGCAACCCAGAAGAAGATGATGTCAAAGCCTGTAACCAGCACATCGCCGGGATAATAGCGCGCCAGATCATGTTTGACCTTGTCGGTCTCATCCGGCCAGCCAAGGGTCGAGAATGGCCACAGGCCGCTGGAAAACCAGGTGTCCAGAACATCATCATCACGCCGCAATTCGACTTGCTTGCCATAATGCGCGCGCGCCGCGGCCATCGCGGCCTCGTCGCTTTCCTCGACAAAGATATGGTCATCAGGACCATACCAGGCCGGAATGCGATGCCCCCACCAGAGCTGGCGCGAAATGCACCAGGGCTGGATATTGCGCATCCATTCAAAATAGGTCTTTGACCAGCGTTCAGGGACAAACTTCGTACGCCCCTCCTCCACCGCCTTGATGGCCGGCTTGGCAAGCTCGGCGGCGTTCACATACCACTGATCCATCAGCCAGGGTTCAATAACAACGCCTGACCGGTCCCCATGCGGGACGCTGTTCAGCACCTTCTCCTCACGCTCAAGCAAGCCTTCGGCATCCAGATCGGCGAGAATCTGGCGGCGCGCCTCATAGCGGTCGAGCCCCTGATACTTTTCCGGTATCTCGGGAATGGCCTCCATCGTCGCATGCGCTGTCATCAGATTGATCAGCGGCAGATCATGCCGCCGGCCAACCTCGAAATCGTTGAAGTCATGCGCCGGGGTAATCTTCACCGCGCCGGACCCCTTTTCCGGGTCGGGATATTCATCGGCGATGATCGGGATGGCCCGGTTCGACAATGGCAGGATAGCCATGCGGCCAACAAGATGCTTATAGCGCTCATCATCAGGGTGAACGGCGACAGCACCGTCGCCAAGCATCGTTTCAGGGCGTGTCGTGGCGATGGATATATATTCATCCTCGGCACCCTCGAGGCGATATTTCAGATGCCACATCGAGCTTTCCTGCTCGCGCTGCTCAACCTCAAGGTCGGAAATCGCCGTCAACAGCTTGGGGTCCCAATTGACCAGCCGTTTGTCACGATAGATCAGGCCATCACGATGCATCTGCACGAAAATCTTGATCACCGCGCGTGACAGCCCGTCATCAAGGGTGAAACGGTTCCGTTCCCAGTCGGGAGACGCGCCGAGGCGGCGCATCTGGCGCTGGATGGTGCCACCGGATTCGGCCTTCCACTCCCACATCCGCTCAAGAAAGGCATCACGGCCCATATCACGGCGGTCGATATTCCGTTCGGCGAGCTGGCGTTCAACCACCATCTGCGTGGCAATGCCGGCATGGTCCTGACCAGGCTGCCAGAGCGTATCGCGGCCGCGCATACGATTATACCTGATCAACAGATCCTGTAGCGTGAAGGTCAGCGCGTGCCCCATGTGAAGACTGCCGGTCACATTCGGCGGCGGCATCATGATGGTATAGGGTGTCGCCGCCGATGATGGATCGCAGGCAAAGGCGCCACTGGCCTCCCAGCGTTCGTACCAGCCTTCTTCGATGGCCGCGGGATCGTAGGTTTTGGCGAGTTCGTTATCTGACATGATCGGTTCTGAAAATGATGGACCGTTGTAAGATGGACCGTTGCAAGATGGACCGTTGTAAATTGTTCATCGCCCGACGGTCGATCCGGCTTGGATCAGCTGTATGTAACATGATCAATCCTGATCCTGCGGGCTTTGTTGAGCCGAGGTTTTACGCAAATCGACGCGCGCGCGCAACGCATCTTGCACCTCTTCGGGTGAATGCTTTGCCAGCCAGGCATCAATCTGCGCCCGAACCATCGATTTCAACTCTGCCTCGGGAATGGTGATCCGGCCCGAAGCATCGATCTTGCCCTGCTGCCTGAGGGATTCGGCAAGCAGCGCACGGATCGAGGATTCAGCCTCATCAATGGAAAAGGACGGCGCCCTTCGGTCCGTATCGGCCCGCGCCTCGGCGCGGCTGGGGCCGGGATCAGACACAAGGTCTGGTGGCTGGCGAAGGATCGTCGCGCGTGGCGGCGGCACTTCGGTGCCAAGTGCGACCTTGTCAGCCTCCTCGGCAAGACGGGTGATGGTGTCGGTGGGGTCTATCGCAACGCGGGTCGGGCTGCGCCATACCACATCGTCAAGTTCGAGGATGCCGCCATCCAGACCCGTTTCCAGCCCCGCCAGACTTTCACGATTGGCTTCGACGAGCGCACGTATGGCGTCCATGGCCTCATCCGACGTCGCTGCATCCGGCGTGGCCGCGTCTGACTTGTCAGGGTCCCTGAGGTCACTCATACGATCAGTAGCCTTCCTCTGGCTGCATCAACATGAATAGGTCATCAGGGTCTGCCAGCCCCGGATCACCAGCCCAGATCTTGCAGCTAGGGTCTACCTGTCTTGATGTCCCAGACAATCCCGTCCACCACCATGGGCTGGGACGGTTCTGGCAATGTCGCGACAACTGTCTGGGCGATGGGTTCAGGCTGTGTGACCGGCATTGCCGGCGCGGTTTCAGGTTCTGGCAATTCA
>CBFHRT010000102.1:0-7750 GCA_965658285.1 Puniceispirillaceae bacterium (SeqCode)
CGCCGCCGGTGATGCCGGTCTGGGGCGTGCGGTTGCTGGCCGGGGCCATCGTCGGTGCCGGTTTCGGGCGTCGACCGGCGCTTGGCAGGCAACCGGCCGATCTGGCGGATGAGCGTGTGTTCCATCAGCGCAACGGCCTGACGCGTGTCCGTAAGGGCTATGAGGACCAGTTCGTCTGGTTTGATGATGCGCCGGAACTGCGCCGCAGCGGGCCGACGGCGGGGTGGGTTCGCGCCGCCTATGAAAGCTGCGCGGCAACAACGCTGAACAGGGACTGGATGCGCCGTCTGGAGGTGCCGGTGCTGGCGCTGACGGCCGGCGATGAGCGCATTGTTCATCAGCCCTCGACCAACAGGATGCTGCGCTGCCTTGCCGATTGCCGGCATGTCAGTTTTGCCGGCGCGCGGCATGAATTGTTGTTCGAGACCGAGGATGTGAAGGCCGAACTCTGGCAACAGGTCGAAAGCTTCCTTGCCGGTTTGCAACCGTGACTGGCGGTGAGACGAATTGCTTCTGGCGGATCGCCAATATCGGTGATATGCCGAAAACATTAATGTGAGCCGTGCATTTACCGGAAAGGGACATCTTATGATCAAGGGCCTGATTGCGCCGATCCTGTCGCCGTTCAACGACGATTTGTCATTCAACCAGGAACTCTATAACGAGCTTGCCGCCGAATTGCTGTCGACGGGATGTTCGGGTCTGGCGCCCTTCGGCACGACCGGCGAGGCGCTGTCGGTCAGCAGCGCTGAAAGAATGGCCGCTCTCGAGGGGCTGATCGCATCGGGTGTCGATCCGAAATCTGTCATTCCCGGCACCGGGCTGTGTAATCTTCCCGAAAGCATCGCCCTGTCGCGCCATGCCGTGGAACTTGGCTGTGCCGGCGTGATGACGCTGCCGCCCTTCTATTTCAAGGGTATGGGCGATGATGGCTATTTTGATTATTTCGAGAAGCTGATCGACGGGGTCGATCATCCCGATCTGAAGATCTATCTGTACCACATCCCGCAAGTGTCCGGTGTTGGTCTGTCGATCGATCTGGTGACGCGGCTTCGCACCGCCTATCCCGATGTCATCGTCGGCATCAAGGACAGCTCCGGCGACTGGGACAACACACGGCGGCTCCTCGCCATCGACGGGCTGATCGTCTATCCGGGGGCCGAATTGCCAGTGATCGACGCGATCCGCCTTGGCGGGCCCGGCTGTATCTCGGCGACGGCGAATCTGAATGGCGGCGATATCGCCAATGTCATCGATCTGTGCCATGCCGGCAAGTGGGATGAGGCCGAGGCAGCGCACAAGCCGGTGAAAGAGGTGCGGATGCTGTTCCAGGACTATGCCCCGATTCCGGCGCAGAAGGCGCTGCTGGCGCGGCGCACCGGGGAGGCACGCTGGAACAATCTGCGCCCGCCCTTCCGTGCCGTGGGTGATGACCGGCGCGACGCGCTGGCGGCCAGCCTCGAACCCTATGGCATGCGCTTCTAGCTGGGTCGCGGTTGCGATCTGAGCAGCCAGAGACGCCATATGATCGAGACCACTGACACGGCAAGCGCAATCACCACCGATATCAGGCCGAACCGGGGCCCGAGACCGGCGATCTCCACCAGGATGAAGGTAAGGCCGAGCCCGACACCCCAATAGCATGTCAGGCTGACGAACATGCTGATGTTCACATCGAGGAGGCCACGCAGAATGCTGGCCATGACGATGACGAAAGTATGCAGGGCCGCGACAAGAAAACCGAGGATCATGAACGCGTCGAGGGTGGCGATCAGGTCCTGATGTGTTGTTTTGTCGAACAACAGCAATTCCGGAATGTTGATCCCGGCCACAAAATAGATCACCGCCAGCACCAATATATAGGCAGAGGTCACGCAAACTGATGCCTGTGTGATGATCCCGATCTGCCGCTGCCGGGCGGCCCGATCGAGGGCGTCAAAGAGCGATACCCGCTGAACGATGGCCTCTGAAAGTCCGAGTGGCATCATCAGCAGAAGGGCGGCGCATTCGAAAATCAGCGCGAGCGCCGCCATGCCCTGAATGTCGTGTCTGCCGACCATGATCAGGACACCCGAAAACAGCGTCGAATTCACAAAGAACACGACACCGATCGGCAAGCCGATAACCAGGCTTTTGCGAAGCTGTTGCAGCGCGGTCTTGACCCTCTGCCAGCCGCTGGCACCAAGATCGGCCAGCCGAAAGCCGCTTTTGTGGAGCAGCACGAGGAAACCTGTGAACAGCACCGCCTCGATGATGGAGGAGGCAAGACCAATGCCGGAAATGCCCATGCCGGTGACGGTGACGTCACCGATGCTGAACCCGAAGCCAAGCAGATAATTGAAAATGGCGTTCAGCACCAGCGCCATCAGGCTGAGGGTGATGAAGCCATGACTGCTGCTTGTGGCGATGACGGCGTTGCGAAGAGCGATATAGATCATGCTCAGCCCATAGGCGGGAAGTATCCAGGCGATATAGGCCCAGGATTCGGCAATGATGTCCTCAGGATAGCCAAGCGCCCGCAGGATCAGCGGATAGCAGATGAAGGTCATCACAACGACAATGCCGATGGCCGCCGCCTGAAGGATGGACAGAACGATGACGCCGCTATAGGCGACCCGGTCTCGGCGTTCGAGATGCCGCGTTGCCAAGGGCAGCGCGCCCTGTAGAAAGCCGAGGGCGGTGACATAGAAAAGCACAAAGGTCGAATTCGCCAGCAGCGCCGCCGACAGGCTCAGCTCGCCGATATATCCCAGCATCACGATGTCCGTCAGGAACACTGAGAACAGGATCAGCTCGGCCGCCGCCAGCCTGCCACCAAACAGGCTCAGGGCCCACATTTCGGACCGCAATTCGGAAAAGCTCACCTAGGCGTCCTCGCCGCCTTTCGGGCCATAGAACATCACCCAGGTCATCATGGACTCACCAAAATCACGGAACCGGTGCGGCATGCCCGCCGGCACGAACAGGAAATCGCCGGGGCCGAAATTCACCGTCTCATCCATCATCTCGAAAACGCCTGTCCCCTCGACGATCACATAGCATTCATCGCGGCTATGCGGTTGCTGCAGATCGACCTTGAGCGGCCGGTAAAGCTCGACTGTCAGGGCGCCGCGCTCACGCAGGATGGCGAATTGCGGGTCATCGGGCCCGGGCAGAATCCGCGCCCGCGCCGCGTCGAGCGGGATGTGAAACGCGTCAGCCATCGTCTGATGTCCTTATCTTCTGATCACCGCATGAGCCTGCGAAGACGCCGGATCATGCGCGATTGTCCCTGTGGACAAGACATCGCCGGAAATCACATTCGCGCCAGCAGCGGGCGAATGCCCGGCCTCAGGTGCGGAATTGTTCGGTGATGGCGCGTTCGGTCAGTGAAAAGCCGGGATCGTAGAGAAGCCGCAGCGTGATGTCGTGCGCCTGTTCGATATCGACCCGCGCCACATGGCGATATTCGGTGCTGTCGGCGCTGGCGCTGACCGGCCGGAAATCGGACTCCAGAACCTGCAGGCTGACCTTTGACTGCTCGCCAAGAAGGGCGCCGCGCCAGCGGCGTGGTCGGAAGGGCGAAATCGGGGTCAGCGCCAGCAGCCCGGCACCAAGCGGCACCACAGGGCCATGCGCTGACAGATTGTAGGCTGTCGAGCCGACCGGCGTCGCCAGCAGGATGCCGTCACAGACAAGTTCCTCGACCTGGTGCTTGCCATCGACCTCGACCCGGATATGCGCGGCGTTGTGAGTCTGGCGAAGCAGCGAGACCTCGTTGATCGCCAGCGCGCTGTGGCTGGCGCCGTCGGTGGCGGTCACATGCATCCGCAGCGGGTTGATCGGCGCTGTCTCGGCGGCCTCGATCCGCTCGACAAGCTCGTCCGAGGCGTAATGGTTCATCAGGAACCCCAACCGCCCGCAATTCAGGCCGAATACCGGTATGTCATGCGCCAGCGTTTCGTGAAGCACATGCAGCATGTGGCCATCGCCGCCAAGCGCGACAATACAGCCGGCGGCCCCGAGGTCGGTCTGGCCGTAGCGGTCGACAAGCCGCGCCAGGCGTTCCTGCGCCACCTCATGCGTCGAAGCTGAGAAATGAATCTTCATGACATGTTCCTGCCACCGGCGGCGTCGGCGCCGGATCAATCCGGCGGGCGCAGGATAGCGGCTTCGTCGCTGAAAAGCAAAATACCCCGGTGCCCGGCAGGGTTTGGGTCGGGCGTGGCAATTCTCGCCTTGTTGCCATCCGGCATTTCGGCCATTTTATCGGCATGACGAATCCCGACATCGATACCCCGGCGATGATCATCGCCCCTGACCCCGACGCCCCCGGCCTGTCGCAGCCGGTAACCGGCGTTGATGAGACAGGCGCGCCGGTGACGCTGCCGGTGGTGACCGAAAAGCCGCTGACGCTGTTCCTGAACCGGCAGGAGATCGTCACCTCGATGACGATCGGTGACTGGCCGGCCGAACTTGCCGTCGGCTATTTCCTCATTCAGTACTT
Source organism: Puniceispirillaceae bacterium (SeqCode) (assembly GCA_965658285.1). GTDB lineage: Bacteria > Pseudomonadota > Alphaproteobacteria > Puniceispirillales > Puniceispirillaceae > UBA8309. Next base: position 4,487 of record CBFHRT010000102.1, read on the forward strand.
GCTGCATGGTGATGATGTCATCACCGGTGTCGACCATGATGATGATCTTGGCGTGGTCATCGTGCGGACCGAGCGCGAGACCGATTTCGAGGCGAAGATGAAGCGTAAGATCCGCACCAGCGGCTGTGCCGAGGGCACCGCCTATGGCGATATGATGGAGCGGTTCGACAGCATCACACTGAACCCCGACATGCGGTTCCATGCCTCGATGCTGATTCCGCTGAGCAGGGCCATCAACACCACGCCGAGCCTGTATCTGAGCGCCGGTGCCATTCATGGCTGTGTGCTGTGCAGCGCCGATGCGCCGCTGGTCTATATGGAGGATATCGGCCGCCACAATGCCGTCGACAAGATCGCCGGCTGGATGTTCCTGAACAAGGTCGCACCGGATGACAAGATTTTCTACACCACCGGCCGCCTGACCACCGAAATGGTGATCAAGACGGTGCAGATGCGCATCCCGGTGCTGGTCTCGCGCTCCGGCTTCACCAACGAGGCGGTGGCGCTGGCCCGGCAGGCCGGCCTGACACTGATTGGCCGGGCCAAGGGCAGGCGGTTCATCGCGCTCAGCGGCGAGGACAGGATTATCTTCGACGAGGTCGCCGCCAGCATGGAGGAGGTCGCCGATATCCCGTCACCGCAACGCGCCCAGGGACATAAGGGCGGGCGTGATAGTGGTCGCGGGGGCGGCGCGCGCTGACATGACAACAGCGGAAACGACCGGCATCCTGCCACTCTATCTTCTTCTTGCCGGCGGCAAGTCGCGCCGCATGGGTGGTGGTGACAAGAATCTCATCATGCTCGGCGACCGGCCGGTGCTGGCGCATGTCATCGGCCGAGGGGTGCCGGACGGCGTGCCGGCGGTGATCAACGCGAATGGTGATGCGGACCGCTTTGCCGGCTTTGGCCTGCCGGTGATCGCCGATGTCGTCGACGGCTTTGCCGGGCCGCTGGCCGGGGTGCTGACCGGGCTTGAACACGCCGTCAACGCGCACCCCGAGGTCACGCATGTGATCAGCCTTGCCACTGACGCGCCGTTCCTGCCGCGCGATCTTGGGGCACGGTTGACAGCTGCGGTCACAGGCGGCGCTGACATGGCACAGGCGCGCTCGCACGGGCGGCGGCATCCTGTCTTTGCGATCTGGCCGGTCAGCATGGCGGCGGGTTTGCGCGCGGCGCTGGTGGAAGAGGGACTTCGCAAAATTGATGATTTCACCGCGCGTTATGGCTGCGCCGTGGTTGATTTCGCGGATGCGGACGAGACCGGGCTCGACCCCTTTACCAATCTGAACACGCCCGAAGACCTTGAAATGGCGCGTGGGCGGCTTGGCTGACGCCGCCACGGGTGTGGCATTTGCCGGCAAAAGGCGCTAGAAAACGGGGGCAGACGGGGCCAGTGATGCTTTGGCACAGATATACACATATCCCCTGTCGCCCGATGTTCCGAAGGGAAGGCTGTGAATGATGCCGGACAAGGCTGTGCAAGCTGACAACAGGTCTGAAGGGCTGGCCCCGGTGCCGGCGGCGCGGCGGCTCCTCGCCGCCTATGGCGATGCCATCACGCGTTTGGACAAGGCACTTGGCGCACCGTTCGAGGCGGCGGTCGAGATGATCCTTGCCACTACCGGCCATGTTGTTGTCTGCGGCATGGGCAAATCCGGGCTGATCGGGCGCAAGATCGCGGCCACGCTAGCCTCGACCGGCACGCCGTCGCTGTTTCTTCACCCGGCCGAGGCGATTCATGGCGATCTGGGCATGGTGCGGTCCGGCGATGTGATGATCCTGATTTCCAATTCCGGCGAGACCGAGGAGATCGTCCGCCTGTTGCCGGCTCTGCAGCGGCTTGACGCGAAGATCATCGCGCTGACCGCCGGTGAGGCCAGCAGCATGGCGCGGGCGGCGCAGATCGTCCTCGATATTTCCGTTGACCGCGAGGCCTGCCCGCTGAACCTCGCCCCCACAACCTCGGCGATGAACACGCTTGTCCTTGGCGACGCCATCGCCGTCGCCCTGATGGAGGCACGCGGGTTCGCGGCGGCTGATTTCGCGATGACGCATCCCGGCGGGGCGCTCGGACGCCGCCTCTTGACGCGGGTGCGCGACCAGATGCGCAGTGACGCGCTGCCGTTTGTTGATGCGGGCGCGCCAGTGCAGGACGCCATTCTGGTGATGACCGAAGGCCGGCTTGGCATGGCGCTTGTCGGCAGTGCGGACAATCTGCAGGGTGTCCTGACCGATGGCGATCTGCGGCGGCTTCTGGTGCGTGGTGTCGATCTGGCGGCAACGCCGGTCGGTGAGGTGGCAAGCAGCAGCCCGCTGACCATCACTGCCGACCAGCTGATGGCCGATGCCGAGGCGCGGATGCAGGAATCACGCGTCCAGTGCCTTGTCGTGACCGACGGGTCCGACCATGTGGTCGGGGTTGTGCAGATTTTTGAGTGATCCCGGGCCCCGCCATCCATGAAACTCTCCGATTTCGATTACGAGCTGCCGCAGGCGGCGATTGCGAGCGAACCGGCGCGGCCGCGTGACTCGGCGCGCCTTCTCGATCTGTCCGACTCCGGCATGACCGACCGCCGGATCAGCGATCTGCCGGCCATCCTAAAGGCTGGCGATCTGCTGGTGGTCAATGACACAAAGGTGATCCCGGCGCGGCTGTCGGGGCGGCGCGGCGAGGCCGGCATCGGCATCACGCTGCATAAGCATGAGGAGGGCGCGCGCTGGCGTATCTTCGCCAAGCCGGCGCGCAAATGCCGGCCGGATGACGTGATCCTGTTCGGGCCCGGCTTTGCGGCGCGGGTCGAGGGGCGCGGCGAGGGCGGTGAGGTGATGATCGAATTCACCGATCCTGCATCCGGTATCGCACTTGACGCGGCGGCGGTACAGGCCGGGCTGGCGGCGCATGGCAGCATGCCGCTGCCACCCTATATTCGCCGCCCTGATGGCAGTACAGAGGCTGATGAGAAGGACTACCAGACGATGTTCGCCGCCAGCGCCGGTGCCGTCGCCGCGCCGACCGCCGGCCTGCATTTCACGCCGCGCCTGATGACGGCGCTTGACGGGGCCGGCATCGGCCTGGCGAAGGTGACGCTTCATGTCGGTGCCGGGACCTTTCTGCCGGTGACGGTCGAGGATATCGCCGATCACAGGATGCACGCCGAATGGGGACAGATTTCGGCCGATACGGCGGCGCGGATCAACGCCGCGCGGCAGGCTGGCGGGCGTGTGGTGGCGGTGGGGACGACCAGCCTGCGGATCCTCGAG
>CBFHRT010000103.1:0-7618 GCA_965658285.1 Puniceispirillaceae bacterium (SeqCode)
GGAACCAGCGGTCGTGGCTGACCACGACGGCGCATCCGGCGAATTCCTCGAGCGCCTCTTCCAGCGCCCGCAGCGTGTCGACATCAAGATCGTTTGTCGGCTCGTCAAGAAGCAGCAAATTGGCGCCGCTCTTCAGCATCCGCGCCAGATGCACCCGGTTGCGCTCGCCGCCCGACAGCTGGCCGACGCGTTTCTGCTGGTCGCCGCCCTTGAAGTTGAACTGCCCGACATAGGCGCGCGAGGCCATCGTGCGCTTGCCAAGCTCGACCTCGTCAAGCCCGTCGGAAATCACCTCCCAGACCGTCTTCGAATCATCAAGATCGTCGCGCGACTGGTCGACATAGCCGAGTTTCACCGTGTCACCGACGGTGAAGGCGCCGGCGTCGGGTGTCTCGCCGCCGGTGATCATGCGGAACAGCGTCGTCTTGCCGGCGCCGTTCGGACCGATGACGCCAACAATGCCACCCGGCGGCAAGCGGAATGACAGATCATCGATCAGCAACCGGTCACCGAACCCCTTGCCGAGACCCTCGGCGTTGATCACCACGTCACCAAGGCGCGGCCCGGCCGGGATATGGATCTTGGCGGTGTCGATCTGGCGCTGCCCCTCATCGGCAAGCATCTTTTCATAGGCGCTGATACGGGCCTTCGACTTGGCCTGGCGCGCCTTTGGCGCGGCGCGCACCCAGTCAAGTTCGCGCGACAGCGACTTCACGCGCGCATCCTCAGCCCTGCCTTCCTGTTCAAGCCGCTTCTGCTTCTGTTCCAGCCAGCCGGTATAATTGCCCTCATAGGGGATGCCGGCGCCGCGGTCGAGTTCGAGAATCCAGCCCGCCACCTCGTCAAGGAAGTAGCGATCGTGCGTGATCGTCACGACAGTGCCGGGGAAATCGTGAAGGAAGCGCTGCAGCCACGCCACCGATTCCGCATCAAGATGGTTGGTCGGCTCATCAAGCAACAGCATGTCGGGCGCGCTCAGCAGCAGCTTGCACAGCGCGACGCGGCGCTTTTCACCGCCCGACAGTCTGGTCACCTCGGAGTCACCGGCCGGCACGCGCAGCGCGTCCATCGCGATCTCGGCCTTGCGTTCGAGATCCCAGCCATCGATGGCATCAATCTTTTCCTGCAATTCGGCCTGTTCGGCGATCACCGCATTCATCTCGTCATCGGTCAGTTCCTCGGCAAAGCGGGCGCTGACCTCGTTGAAACGGTCCATCAGCTCCTTGGCCTCGCCCATGCCGGCCAGAACATTGCCCGTCACATCCATGCTCTCGTCGAGTTCCGGTTCCTGCGCCAGATAGCCGACCTTGATGCCGTCGGCGGCCCAGGCCTCGCCATTGAACTCGGTATCGAGGCCGGCCATGATCCGCAACAAAGTCGATTTACCGGCGCCGTTCAGGCCCAGCACACCGATTTTGGCGCCGGGAAGAAAGGACAGGCTGATATTCTTCAGCACTTCCTTGCCACCGGGCCAGCTCTTGGACAGGCGATGCATGACATAAACATATTGATGGCTGGACATGATGTGTCTCCTGGCTGGACAGGCGGCCGACGGCACCACCTGTCACGACGTCTGTTTGGGCAGAACCCTGCCAGTTTCTAGCCCGCGCCCCCCGCAATCTCAACAGATAATCACGCCCGCCGCCGCGCAGGCTACGAATATCTTTATATAACTAGTTTTGTAGTTGTTTTGAGGCGGCATCGCCGCTAGAGTGACAGGATGAACAGCTCGCAGATCGCCGCAACACTTGACGGGCTTGGCAACGAGACCCGGTTGACAATCTTCCGCCTGCTGGTGCGAAGCGGCGACGGCATGTCTGTCGGCGCGATCGCGGCGGCGCTGGACCTCACCCCGTCAACGCTGGCCTTTCACCTTCGCTGTCTTGTCGATGCACGGCTGGTCAGTCAGCAAAAGCGTGGCCGCGAGGTGCTGTGCAAGGCCAACCTCGACAGCCTGCGCGCCATCCTGATGATCCTGGACAATGAATGCTGCCAGGACTCGTTTGCCACCAGAGTAGCGGAACTCATGGCCCATGAACGAGGCTGATACAATCGCAGGCGCCCCCGCCGCAAGCGCCTGTTGCGGCACACCGACGCCGCGCCGCACCCTGATCGGCCGGGCGCGCGCTGTTGCTGCCGAAGCCGGCGTGCCGGTCTGGGGGCTGATCGGGATTGTCGGCATGCTGGCCGTCGTCACCGAGAGTCAGGCCACCGCCAGCCTTGTTTTCACAATTGACGCCTTTCTCGACATTCTGCCCTTCATTCTCGCCTCGGTGGCGATAGCCGCATGGCTGAAGGCCGCCGGCGCCGACAATCTGGTGGCGAAGGCCTTTGCCGCCCGGCCCATGACGGCGATTGTCACCGCATCATTGTTCGGAACATTGTCGCCCTTTTGTTCCTGTGGTGTGGTGCCGCTTGTCGCCGGCCTGCTGGTGGCCGGCGTGCCGATCGCGCCGGTGCTGGCCTTTTGCATCGCCTCGCCGATCATGGACCCGGAGATGTTCATCCTCACCGCCGCCGGCCTCGGTCTTGAATTCGCATTGGTCAAGACCGTCGCCGCGATTGGCATGGGGATGCTTGCCGGCGGTGCGGCGCTGGTGCTGACACAGACCGGATTTCTGGCCAACGCGCTGAAACCCGTCGCCACGCCGGGCTGTTGTGCCAGCGGCACGCCGCAGAGCGCCCCGCCGCCGGTATGGGCGTTCTGGAACGCCCCCGCGCGGCGCCGCGACTTCGCCGCGGCCGCAGCCGGCAATTTCATTTTTCTCGGACGCTGGCTTCTGTTCGCCTTCATGCTGGAAAGCCTGATGGTGGCGTATGTCCCGGATACGCTGGTCGCGACCTGGCTTGGCAGTGGCAATGCGCTGGCGATGCCGCTGGCGGTGCTGATCGGGGTTCCTGCCTATCTGAACGGCTATGCCGCGATCCCGCTGGTACGCAGTCTGATCGACCTTGGCATGTCACCGGCAACCGGTCTGGCCTTCATGCTGGCCGGCAGCGTCACCTCGATCCCTGCCGCCATCGCCATCTACTCGCTGGCACGGCCACGTCTGTTCGGCCTCTATCTGGTGATGGCGGGTGTCGGGGCGCTGGCAGCCGGCACAAGCTGGCAGATTTTCCTCTAGCCAGCATTGCCGCGGCAAGTTCGGTCTTGATTCGATGGCCGCTGTCTCTAAGCTGGCAAGCCGGAACAGAGATATCGACGGGGAAGGGTCAGGATGGCGGACGCCGTGCCAGCGCTGGGGATCGTGATTGATCTGCCGCTCGGGATTCTGATGTGGGCCGCCACCCTGCGGTTCCTGTTGTCGATGTTCATCAAGGAAGACAGCCGACTTGGCCTGATGCGGATGCTGAATGCGGTCGTCATGCCGCCAACCCGTGCCGCGATGATGGCGGCGCCGCGCTGGGTGATTGAGCGCGCCAGCCCGCTCTATCTTGCCTTCCTTCTGTTTGTCGCCCGCTATTACATCCTGCCGCTTCTGCTCGGCTATGATGTGCCGGGCTTCGGCGCGATGCCGCTTGAAGGGCTGCTGCTGTCGGTGCGCGCGGAAGTCGGTCTTTAGGCGGGATCTATTCCGTAACAATCCTGATTGTCTGTTTGCGCGCGCCTTCCGGTGACAGGCGCCAGATCTCGCTGCCACCGGGCCCGTCGACAATCACCACGAAACCACCCTCATCGGCGCTTGCCGACCGGATCGACATGCCATCGGGAATGGTCAGGCTGAGTGTCTCGGGCGGCGCGCTCACCTTTGCCAGTCGCGAGGCGACGGTTCCGATCAACACCGCTGTCAGCAGGATAATCAAAACGCCCATGATGATGGCGGCGGCCTTGATCATTCCCAGATTGCGCACGACGGCCGACGGTTCGGCTCCATCCGCCCCTTCATTATCCGGCTTTTCATCATCTGGCTGCATGTGACTGTCTTTCCGGAGCCCCTTGCCCCACATGGTAGTGTCTTCGCCGCCAATATAGGCTAGTCTGCCCGGCAATGACCAGTGACACCGCACAACAGCTGACCACCATCGCCGGCGAGACGGCCAGCGGGGATCGTCTTGACCGATTTCTGGCCGCCACGCTGACCGCCGATGAACCGCTGTCTCGCACCCGCGTGAAGGCCCTGATTCTGGAGGGCGCGGTAACCGAGGACGGCACCGTGACAACCGACCCGTCGCAGTCCGTGCGCGAGGGCGCCACCTATGTGCTGCGCCTGCCGCCGGTGCGCGATGCGAAACCGATGGCACAGGATATTCCGCTGGACATCCTGTATGAGGATTCCGACCTGATCGTGCTGAACAAGCCGGCCGGCATGGTTGTCCATCCAGGGCCGGGCCAGCCCGACGGCACACTTGTCAACGCGCTGATCAGCCATTGCGGCGACGGGCTGACCGGCATTGGCGGCGAGATGCGGCCGGGCATTGTCCACCGACTCGACAAGGATACATCGGGCGTGATGCTGGCGGCGAAAAGCCAGCGCGCCCATACCCGCCTGACCGAGATGTTCGCCGCGCATGATCTTGAAAGATGCTACACCGCCATCCTGTGGGGCATGCCCGGCGAGAATGACGGCCGGATCGAGGCACCGCTTGGCCGCTCAACACGCGACCGCAAGAAACAGGCGGTGGTGGAAAATGGCCGTTTCGCCGCCACCAACTGGCGCATGATCCGCCGCCTGCCGCCCTTTGCCAGCCTTGTCGAATGCCGGCTGGAAACCGGCCGCACGCACCAGATTCGTGTTCATATGGCGCATCTTGGGCATGGGGTGATCGGCGACCCCGTCTATGGCCGCCCGATGCGAAGCGGCCAGATGCCCGATGCACCGGCGCGTGACTGTCTTACCGAAATTCGGCGTTTCGGGCGGCAGGCGCTGCACGCGGCGCGGCTGGCGCTGGCGCATCCTGTCACCGGCGCCGCGCTGGCGTTCGAGACTCCGCTGCCGGCGGATATGGGGGCGCTGGTCACCACCATAGAGGATGGTATCGCGCGCCGTGCGATGGCCCGCCCGCCGCGCTAGCAGCTCTCGTCGCACGGCAGGACATTGTCGGTTTTCAAGTCGGTTTTCAAAGGGTAACGCGAAATTTTCGCCCATTTTTGCCGTTGAAATCAGGTGTGGATTCCCCATATCGGAGGGGCAAAAAAGACTTTTGCCGAATAGCGCCTTAATCCCGCCCCGAATGCGTGGTTTAGTTACCCATATGGCAATAGTCATGACCAAGGCCGCTAATCCGTGCATCCCGGCCTCCATGAATAACCGATGGAGACAGACAGATGGCAGTGTCCAAGACAAACCTCCCCGCGATCAGCCCGGACGGAAACCTGTCCCGCTATCTCGAGCAGATCCGCTCGTTCCCGATGCTGGAGCCGAAAGAAGAATATATGCTCGCCAAGGCGTGGAAGGAGCGCGGCGATGTCGAGGCCGCGCACCGTCTGGTGACTAGTCATCTGCGGCTGGTGGCGAAGATCGCGATGGGGTATCGCGGCTATGGCCTGCCCGTTGCCGACCTGATTTCCGAGGGCAATCTCGGGATGATGCATGCGGTCAAGAAATTCGAGCCCGAAAAGGGATTCCGCCTCGCCACCTATGCCATGTGGTGGATCAAGGCGGCGATTCAGGAATATATCCTGCGTTCATGGTCGCTGGTGAAAATCGGCACCACCGCCGGCCAGAAGAAGCTGTTCTTCAATCTGCGCCGCATCAAGGGCCAGATCCAGGCGATCGATGATGGCGATCTGCGGCCCGAACAGGTGACCGAGATCGCCACCCGCCTCGATGTGACCGAGGCCGAGGTGATCTCGATGAACCAGCGCATGGCCGGCAATGACCGCTCGCTGAACGTCCCGCTGTCGCGCGATGGCGAGGGCAGCGGCGAATGGCAGGACTGGCTCGAGGATGATGGCGAGGATCAGGAAACAACCTTTGCCGAGGCCGAGGAATTTTCCGCCCGCCAGCGGTTGATGATGGATGCCATCGGTGATCTGAACGAGCGTGAGCAACGCATCCTGCAGGCCCGCCGCCTGGCAGAGCCACCGCTGACGCTGGAGGATCTTGCCGCCGAATTCGGCGTCAGCCGCGAGCGTATCCGCCAGATCGAGGTGCGCGCCTTCGAGAAACTGCAGAAGGCGGTCCGCGACAAGGCCGAGGATATGAAACTGCTGCCGACAGGCGAAGGTGAGGCGGCGCTTCTCGGCGCCTAGGCCCGCCTCGCCCGCTTTCAGCATCCCGATTATCTGGTCGTACCACCGGTGAATCTCGCCGGCTTGTGAAGTCGTCCTAACGCCTGTTTAACAGCAGACGTGACATTATCTGGCGCATGATATCTTGCGCTCACATCTGCCCCACACCCGATTGCCGCCGCATCAGCAGCCATGCCGCCATGCAGCGCTGCGCGCCTGCCCCCCGCAATCCGGCAGCCATCCTCATCCTGGCCGGGGCGACGCTGCTGCTGGCGGTGGGCGGCTGCGGGCATAAAGAATATGAGGACAGCTATCCCGCCACCTCCGGCGTGATATCCGATGGCGGCACGGTGCCCGGCGAGTCGGTGGCCAGCGGGTCGGCGGCACCGCAATCAAGCGGCCGCATCCTGTTTATGGCCAGCCCCGGCACCGGCAAGCCGCCACAGGTGATCGCCCGCACCGACAGCATCACCACCGCGCCGACGGCCGAATTCCTGGCCCGCGAGGCGCTCGCCGCCCAACGCGGCGCGCCGGTCGCCGGCAGCGAGAGGGTCGCCGGCAGCGAGACGGTCGCCCGGCCAGCGGTGCCGGTGGGTGCGAATCAGGCCACGCCAATCACCCTGCCGGCGGTCTCCGTCAGCACGAGGCAAACCGGCACGCCTCTGACCGCGACGCCGCAAGGCACCGGTGCGCAGGCCGACACCCGCATCACGATCCTGCGCCAGTCCGGCGTCAATGGCACGCCGACGATCCTGAAGATCATCGAGGCGCCTTAGGGCCGCGCATCATCTGCTGGCAGCGTGCTGACCGCAGCAGCAGTTGCTTTTTCATCTGAAAGGTATTATTTTTATACCTTGGAGACACGGCGACACGTCACCAATGATGTGACACTCCAACAGCTTGCGGATGACATCCGTGGCAAGGCGCGGCACCCGGCCAATATCGCGCTGTCGGTTCATGCCATGCAGCGCGCCCGCGCACGTGGCATCACACCGGCGGATGCGGTACGGGTTCTGCAGAGCGGGCGCTTTGACGGGCCGGTTGTCATCAATGATGCCGCCCGGGAATATCGCTTCAGGATGGCGGCGCCGGTGCGGGGCGTCACGATCATCATTGTCGCCGTCATACGGATGGATACCGAGGGCCGGATTTTCGTCATCACGGCAAGCGCGCGCGGCGCACCATGATCGTAAATCCCGACCGGGCCCGGTGCCGGCAGCCCAGAGGAGGCAACATGCAGATGAACGGCAGAGAGATGGGCCGCAGCCCGATCCGGATCATTCCGCTGGCGGACGATGCGGACCATGCCGCGCTATATCATTATGAGCTGAGCGGCCTTGACGGCTATTGGCTGGCACCGGAATTGTTCGAGGTCAGCCATCGCGACGGCGAGCCGTTCATCAGCTTCCCTCAATTCGACCATATGCAGGCGGCCATCGGGATGCA
>CBFHRT010000104.1:0-7584 GCA_965658285.1 Puniceispirillaceae bacterium (SeqCode)
CGCGAGGCGAATATTGCTGACATTGCGGAACCCGACATTCATGCCGGTCTCCTCCTGAAGCTCCTGATAGAACTTCACCGAATATTTGTGGATCTGCCCGACCGAGTAGGACATGTTGAACAGCGGCAGCAGGCCGGCAGCATGCCAGGTTGACCCCGACGTCAGCTCCTTGCGCTCAATCAGGACAACGTCCGACCAGCCCTTCTTGGCAAGGTGGTACAGTGCGCTGACACCAACGACACCGCCCCCGATCACAACAACGCGTGCATGCGTCTTCATACCGACACCTCCGCAAGTCTTTTCCTGCAAAACAGTCAATTGCTGCAAAAATTCCCGATGAGCAGGCGGCGCTTGGCGACCTTACGGCCAGCCGCGCATCACCACATTCACCATGTCCGGATGGTAGGCAAATTGCCGCCAAAAAGCGTCTGCCATGCGACCAGTTTTGACCAGTTTAGACGTGCGACAAGGGCGCGGAGATTTCAGGGGTTCAGCCGCTGGATATTCCAGCCGTCAGTGCCATCGGCAGTGAATCGGAACCTGTCATGAAGCCGATGTTCGCCGTCGGCCCAGAATTCGATCTCCTGCGGCGCGATCAGGAAGCCGCCCCAATGCGGTGGGCGCGGCACATCATCGGGGAAGCGGGCCTCGATATCGGCCACCGCGGCGGCAAGGCTGTCGCGCGAATCCAGCGGGCGCGACTGCGCCGAGGCCCAGGCCCCGATGCGGCTACCGCGGCCACGGCTGGCAAAATAGGCATCCGAGCGCGCGCCGTCGATCTGGCTGACCGGCCCGGTAACCCGCACCTGACGGCGCAGGCTTTTCCAGTGAATGCAGAAAGCGGCCTTGCCGGTGGCCAGCAATTCACCTGATTTGCGGCTTTCATAATTGGTATAGAAGACAAAGCCGTCATCGCCCCATTCCTTGAGCAGCACCATCCGCACCGACGGCATGCCCGAGCTATCGACACTGGCCAGTGCCATGGCGTCCGGATCGTTGATTTCCGAGGCCACCGCCTCGTCATACCAGGTCTGGAACAGGGTGAACGGATTGGTTCCCGTTTCGATATGCATGATCTTGTCCTCGGATGGAATCGGCACGTCCGGCGTTTCCCGCCAGCCTACCGGAGATGGGCATTGGACGCCGGTTTGACAATGGCGCAGACCGCCGCATCATCCACACATTCAGGTCTGCCACAATTTGGTACGATTCTGGTTTTAATGTATTCCATCAATCAAATTCAGAGGCAGAGACACATCATGGCACGTCTTTCTCGTTCAACGGCACTTGGCGCGATGCTCGCGACTGTGGCCACGGCCGGCACACTGGCCTTCGCACCGCTTGCCGCGGCAGCGGAAACCCGCGTTGAGACCGTCATCGGGACCGTCACCCGTTCGGACCCGATCATGGCAAGCTATATCCGTAAGACACCATCAGACCAGCGGGTCTGCGAGACGCAGGACGTTCCGGTTTATGGCGAGGCTAACGCCGGGAACAATGGATCGGACCTCGGCGCCATGATCATTGGCGGCGTCCTTGGCTCGGCAATCGGCAACAAGGCCTCCGATAATGAGGGGGCCGGCGCCGCCGGTGCCGTTGTCGGCGCCATCCTTGGCCGTGAGCATGCCAAGAAGAACCAGTCCGGCGGGCAGAAGGTGATCGGCTACCGCCAGCAGGAAGTCTGTAATGTCCGCAAGGTGATGATCGAGGAGACTGTCGAGGAAGTCACCGGCTATCGCCACCGTATCGAGGTCGACAACCGGATCATCACCATCGAGTCCAACAGGCCGCTGGCCGATGGCGAACGCATCGAGATCACGCGCAAGACCAGCTACAGCTTGCGCTGATTTTCGCCGGCACCGCATCATTGACGTAACGCCGCGCCGCAGCCGGTGCGCCCTCTCTTGGATGAATTACCTGCCGCCGCGCCGTAATCGGTGCGCCCTCTCTTGGATGAATTACCTGCCGCCGCGCCCTGATCGGTGCGCCCTCTCTTGGATGAATTACCTGCCGCCGCGCCGTAACCGGTGCGCCCTCTCCTGGATGAATTACCTGCCGCCGCGCCCTGATCGGTGCGGCGGCATCTTGTTCTGGAATATCAGCCGTGCCATATTGGCGCACGATCAATTATGCGTGTTCCGGAAGAGGTGAATCACATGTCCGAACAGAGTTCCTCTGGCGTCATGGCCGGCAAGCGCGGCCTCATCATGGGTGTTGCGAATGACCGGTCGATTGGCTGGGGCATTGCCGCAAAGTTGGCCGAACAGGGGGCCGACCTGGCCTTCACATTTCAGGGTGAGGCGCTGCAGAAGCGCGTCGTTCCCCTCGCCGCTTCGGTTGGCAGCGACCTTGTCCTGCCATGCGATGTGACGGATGAAGCCAGTGTCGATGCCGTGTTTGACAGGCTGAAATCGGAGTGGGGCACATTGGATTTCGTGCTTCATGCCATCGCCTATTCGGACAAGGAAGAATTGAAGGGCGGCTATGTCGACACATCGCGTGACAATTTCCGCCGCACGATGGATATCTCGGTCTATTCCTTTACCGAGATCACCCGCAAGGCCACCGCGATGATGAATGATGGCGGGGCGCTGCTGACGCTGACCTATTACGGGGCGGAACGTGTAATGCCGCATTACAACGTCATGGGCGTTGCCAAGGCGGCGCTCGAGGCCTCGGTGCGGTATCTCGCTGTCGATCTTGGCGGGCGCAATATCCGGGTCAATGGCCTGTCCGCCGGGCCGATGAAGACGCTGGCCGCCTCGGGCATCGGCGATTTCCGCTATATCCTGAAATGGAACGAATACAACTCGCCGCTAAAGCGCAATGTGACGCTTGAAGATGTTGGCGGGGCTGGTCTCTATCTGCTGTCTGACCTGGCATCAGGCGTGACCGGCGAGACGCATCACGTTGATTGCGGCTATCACGTTGTCGGGATGAAGGCTGTCGACGCGCCGGATATCTCGGTCGTCTGATATGGGCGACAACAGCTTCGGAACCCTTTTTTCCTTCACCAGCTTTGGTGAAAGCCACGGCCCCGGTATCGGTTGCATCGTCGATGGCGTGCCGCCGCGTGTGCCGCTCTCCGAAGACCTTGTCCAAAGCTACCTCGACCGGCGCAAACCGGGGCAGAGCCGTTTCGTCACGCAGCGCCGCGAGGATGATCAGGTCGAAATCCTGTCCGGCGTTTTCGAGGGCATGACAACCGGTACGCCTGTCGCCATGCTGATCCGCAACAAGGACCAGCGATCCAAGGATTACAGCGAGATCGCCAGGCAGTTCCGACCCGGCCATGCCGACTTCACCTATTATCAGAAATACGGCATCCGCGATTATCGCGGCGGCGGTCGGTCATCAGCCCGCGAAACGGCGGTCCGGGTGGCCGCAGGTGCGGTTGCCGACCAGGTTCTGAAGGCGGCGCTTGGCGCACCCTACCGGATCCGTGGCGGCGTCGTGCAGATTGGCCCGCACCAGATTGACCGGGCGCGGCTTGACTGGGCCGAGACGGCGAACAACCCGTTCTTCTGCCCTGATCCGGTGGCGGCCGACGCGTGGGAGGCCTATCTCGATGAGGTACGCAAGGCCGGCAGTTCCGCCGGTGCGATTCTCGAAATTGTCGCCGACGGCATCCCGGCCGGACTTGGCCAGCCCGTTTATGGCAAGCTGGACAGCGACCTTGCGGCGGCGATGATGACGATCAATGCGGTCAAGGGTGTCGAGATTGGTGGCGGGTTCGCATTGTCGGCGCTTGACGGGCGTGAGGCCGGTGACGAGATGCGCGCCGGCGATGACGGGCCGGAATTCATCGGCAACAATAATGGCGGTGTGCTTGGCGGCATTTCCACCGGCCAGCAGCTTGTCGTCCGCATCGCGATCAAGCCGACAAGTTCGATCCTGACGCCGCGCAAGTCAGTGGATGTCGATGGCCAGGATGTCGATGTCGTCACCAAGGGCCGTCATGACCCCTGTGTCGGGATTCGCGGTGTGCCTGTTGCCGAGGCGATGATGGCGGTGACAATCCTTGATGCGCTGATGCGCCACCGCGCGCAATGCGGTCTTCTTGACGGCTAGGCCTTACGGCCGGCCAGCAGGAATTCCCGGTTGCCGTCCTGACCGTCAATCGGCGATGGCGCGGTGCCAAGCAACTGCCAGCCCATATCGGCGGCAAGCCAGTTCTCAACCATCGCCACCGCGTCCCTGACCGCCCGTGCATCGCGCACCACCCCGCCCTTGCCAATGGCGGCACGGCCAACCTCGAATTGCGGCTTGATCAGCGCCAGCAGGCCGGCCCCCGGGGCGGCCACCTGCATCACCGCTGGCAGAACCTTGGTCAGCGAGATGAAAGATGCATCACAGACGATCAGCTCCGGCGGTGTGATGAAATCATCAGCTGTCAGCGAACGGGCATTGACGCCTTCGCGCGAATCAACACGCGCATCATCAGCCACCCTTGGATGCATCTGACCATGTCCGACATCGACCGCCACCACATGCGCGGCGCGGCGCGACAACAGCACTTCGGTAAAGCCGCCCGTACTCGCCCCGATATCGACGCAATGAAGGCCTGACGGGTCGAGCTGCGGAAAGGCATCCAGACCGCCAAGAAGCTTCAGCGCGGCGCGGCTGACCCATGCCATGTCGGGAGCGCTGACAGTGATGGTAACGTCGGGGGCAAGGCGCCTGGCCGGGCGCGTCATCACCGCCCCGTCAATGCTGACCAAACCACCGGTGATCATGTTGCGTGCCCGATCCCGTGATGCCGCCAGCCCGCGACGCACCAACAACATATCGGCACGAACCGGTGCGTCATCCGTCATCGGTTCAGGAGGTGGCCTTGCCGCCGCGTGATTTGCCGCCGCGTGATTTGCCGCCGGATCCGGCGCTTGCACCGGCAAGTCCCGGCATCGCGCGAAGCGTCGCGGCGATACCGTCGGCATCAAGCCCGGCAAAGGCGATCTGGCCAGCCTGGCTGTCATGGTCGAGCATGCGGTCGGGAAGCGACATGCACCGCACCACAAGACCGCGATCAAGATGCCCGGCATTGGCAAGATACTGCATGACATGCGCCGAGAACCCGCCAGGGCTGTTCTCCTCGACGATCAACAGCCTGTCATGTGACGTTGCCAGCCGGTCGATCAGTTCGGTGTCGAGAGGCTTGGCAAAGCGGGCATCGGCAACCGTGAAATTGCCATGTTCCGCCGCCAGTTCATCCACTGCCGCGAGACAATCGGCAAGCCGCGTTCCAAGAGACAGCAAGGCCGTGCCCTCACCCTCAAGAACAATCCGGCCACGCCCTATGGGCAGAACCTCACCGGCGTCAGGCAGATCAACCCCGACACCCTCACCCCGCGGATAGCGTACGGCGCTCGGCCCGTCATCATGGGCGGCGGCGGTGGCGACCATATGCAGGAGTTCGGCCTCATCGGACGGGCACATGATGACCATGTTGGGAAGGCAGGACAGATAGGCGACATCATAGACGCCGGCATGCGTCGCGCCGTCATTGCCGACCACACCAGCCCGGTCAATGGCAAAGCGGACAGGCAGATTCTGGATTGCCACATCATGCACGATCTGGTCATAGCCGCGCTGCAGGAAGGTTGAATAGAGCGCGCAGAACGGCCGCATCCCCTCAGTCGCCAGTCCGGCGGCGAAGGTCACGGCGTGCTGTTCAGCGATCCCGACATCGAACACCCGGTTCGGGAAGCGGGTCTTGATCTTGTCGAGGCCGGTGCCGGACGGCATTGCCGCGGTAATCGCCACAATCCTGTCATCGGCCTCGGCCGCCGCCGACAGCCCCTGCGCAAACACCGACGTATAGCTTGGCGCATTGCCAACCGATTTCTGCTGCGTGCCGGTTATCACATCGAATCTCGGGACAGCGTGATATTTTTCCGCCGACGGGCCGGCAAAGGGATGGCCCTTGCCCTTTTCGGTAACAACATGGACCAGAACCGGTCCGCGCGCATGTCCGTCCCGGATGTTTTTCAGAACCGGCAGAAGATGCGACATGTCATGACCGTCAATCGGCCCGATATGAAGAAATCCAAGCTGGCTGAACACCGAATTGCCGCTGATCAGATCACGCGCCGCCTCGCGGGCACGCCGCGCCGTGCGCTCGATCTCGGCAGGAAACCGGCTTGCCACCTCGCGCATCAGATCGCGGATGGAATGGAACGGCTCGGAGGTGATGAGACGCGACAGATAGCTGCTCATCGCGCCGACGGGCTGGGCAATCGACATGTCATTGTCATTCAGAATGACAATCAGCCGCGAATCCGATGCCCCGGCATTGTTCATCCCCTCAAAGGCCATGCCGGCGCTCATCGAACCATCGCCGATCACCGAAATGACATTGCGCTTGTGCCCCTGCAGATCACTTCCCACAGCCATGCCGAGACCGGCGGAAATCGACGTCGATGAGTGGCCGGCACCAAAGGGATCGAACTCCGACTCGCTGCGCTTGGTAAAGCCTGAAAGCCCGCCCTTCTGGCGCAGCGTTTCGATGCGGTCGCGACGACCGGTCAGAATCTTGTGTGGATAGGCCTGATGGCCGACATCCCAGATCAGCCTGTCATCCGGGGTTTGAAAGACGTAATGCAGGGCAACTGTCAGTTCCACAACACCGAGCCCGGCCCCCAGATGGCCACCGGTCTTCGACACAGCGTTGATCGTCGCCGTTCGCAGCTCGGCCGCAAGGCGCTGCAGATCGCCCTCGGGCAGGCGCCGCAAATCACCAACGGTGGCGACGCTGTCAAGCAGGGGGGTTGCTGTCATTCGCCCTCCGGCCCGAGGATTCGGACCGGCCTTTCTAATTCATCTTTTACCGATATATGATCTATCATGACCGACGCTCAATAGCGAATCGCGCGATCGCCTGCAGGTCGCCGGCCACCTCGCCCCAGGGAGACAGCGCGGCTTCGGCGGCCGCGATCAGCTCCGCCGCTGTCTGCCGCGCGGCGTCCAGCCCCATCAGCACGACAAAACTTCCCTTGCCGCGCGCGGCATCCTGACCGGCGGGCTTGCCAAGCGCCGCGGCATCACCGTCATAATCCAGCAGATCGTCGGCAATCTGAAAGGCAAGCCCCAGATCACGCGCATAATCGGCAAGCGCAGCCTCAAGCTTTGCTGATGCACCGCCGTGGATACCGCCAGCGACGGCCGCAAACTGGATCAGGGCGCCTGTCTTCATCGCCTGCATCTGCCGCACCTCGTCCAGCGAGGGCGTGCCGCTCTCCGCCTCGAGATCGAGCATCTGGCCGCCGGCCATGCCGGCAACACCCGCAGCAGCGGCAAGTTCGCCCACAAGCCGGGCGCGGATGACCGCGTCCTGACTCACGTCAGGATCGGCAAGGATGCCGAATGCCAGCGTCTGCAGCGCATCACCCGCAAGGATGGCCGTCGCCTCGTCAAAGGCAATGTGACAGGCCGGATTGCCCCGCCGCGTATCGGCATCATCCATTGCCGGAAGATCGTCATGGACCAGCGAATAGGCGTGCAGACATTCAATAGCCGCTGCGACCTGCATCGCGCCATCGGGCAGTTGGCCACCACCGGCAAGACGCGCGGCCGCCAGAACAAGAC
>CBFHRT010000105.1:0-7577 GCA_965658285.1 Puniceispirillaceae bacterium (SeqCode)
GATGCGCAATCACTCCGGGCGCAAGCAAGCTGGTCAGTCGGGCTGCCAGTGAAAATTATGGCCGAAAATTATATGGTGCCGAAAATTATATGGTGCCGAAAATTAAACGGTGCCGGGCAAAGACCCTGTCAGCCGGCACCGCAAATCGTCAGTTTGCCGCGACCTCTGCCTTGATGGCTTCGGCCTCGTAATTGAAGATATACACACCGGCGTAATTATCTTCCTTGTAGACGAAGGTCTGTTTGAGATCCGAAAACACCTCCGCGGCCTTGCCCTCAAAGCGTTTCAGATCATCGCTTGATTCGAACTTTGTCTGGATCGACAGGCTGCCGCATTTGCCAATCGAGATGTTCAAAGAGCGCATATTGCTGTCGACAATGAGCTTTCCGAACGCATCGGAAATGAAAGATGCGGCGACCTTGGCTTCAGCAACACCATTGAATTTGAAATTGAAAATTTTCGCAAACATGGTCAGTCAATCTCCGCAAACATTTCGTCCAGCATGGCATCGGCCTCACCGGCATCCATCTTGATCCGCTTCATCGCCTTCTGCTGAAGGTTCATGTCGAATTGCAGCCTCCGGCCGGCTTCGGTCAATTGCACCCTGCCGGCGTCATCAATCTCGGCAAGCCCGACCCCGATGATACCTTCGGCGTCCTCGTCGGACACATTCAGCTCGGAGCAAAGCGACACATACATCTTGAAGTCACCGAGGCCGAAGCTCTCATCGACTTTCTGGAAATGCGCCAGCGCGTCGAGCATTCGCTGCGAGGTCAGCTCCTTCTGCTTGATCTGCAGATCAAGCATATGGGCGATACTGCGGGTGATCTTCTTGACCTGGGTGACCTGCTCGTCATTGAGACCCTTTGGCCCTGACGGGTTCAGCATGCACAGCGTGCCAAGCGCGAAATTCTCGCTGTTGATGACAGGAAACCCGGCATAGCCAGGGCCCTGTTCCATGCCCTGCAAATGCGGATGGTCCTTCCATGTCGGGTCCTTGAGCATGTCCTCCATCAGCAGTGGTTCGGTGTCGAGTAGAACATAGGAGCAGACGTTGAACTCACTCCGCTCGGATTTCGAACCCGGCACGAAATCATCGCTGCCTGCCTCGGCAATCGAACATTTCATCTCGCCGTCATATAAGCTGAAGGTGGCTGTCTCGAACCCGGTGATGTCCTTGGCCAGATCACAGTAAATCTGGAACAGATCGGGGTTTGGCGCGTCAATCAGGCCTGTCTTGACGACAGTCTGCGCGCGCAGGTCCTCATTTGCGGGACGGGGGGCTAAACCCATATTCATGATGTACCTCCATAAGCCAATTGTCGTGCTGCAAAGCACGAATACTATATAAAGTGAGGTATGCTGGACGGCCGGCAAACGGCGCGTCCATAAGATCATAGTGCGGTGCAATTCTCGCCGATGTCAATTATGATTCGAGATTGGTTTTGGTGGTTTCACCGGCACCCCGGATCAGATACCGTCATTTTCCTGCTTGAATGATCAAGGTGCGATCTTGCCTTTCGCCCTGTCTTCAGCAAGATAACGCGGCGCCGTCCGGCGTTGCCATCTGCCACGGAGATCCACCGGTGACAGTTCCCGATACCGACCAGATCGAGGCGCTTGCCAGCCTTGCCGCGGCCGCGCTTTCGCTGTGGGATGTGCCAGCGGAGGCAACGGCGCGGCTGATCAACCTGTCGGAAAACGCCACCTATCTTGTCGAATCGCCATCCGGTCACCGCAGCGTGCTACGGCTCCACCGCGAGGGGTATCACAGCCGACGTGCGATTGAATGCGAACTTGCCTGGATGGCGGCGCTTGACCGCGAGGGCGGTGTCGAGACGCCGCGGCCCATCCCCGGCCGTGACGGGGCGCTGATTCAGGAACAGGCAGGTGCCGGGCTGTCGCCGCGCCGCATGGTGATGTTCGGATTTCTTGACGGTGAGGAGCCGGCTTTCGATCAGGATCTGGTGGCGCCGTTCCGGCAGCTTGGTGCCATCGCGGCGAAGACGCATCTCCACAGCATTTCCTGGGCGCGGCCCGAACCGTTCGAAAGGCTGGTATGGAATGACGAGACGGTCTTCGGGCCGAATGCCAATTGGGGTAACTGGCGCGACGCGCCCGGCCTCGACGCGGACAGTGAAACAGCCCTTGCCGATGCCGAGGCACTGGTGCGCGCGCGGCTTGCCGCCTATGGTAGGCGGGATGACAGCTATGGGTTGATCCATGCTGATATGCGGCTTGCCAACCTTCTGATCGATGGTGGCAGGACGCGGCTGATTGATTTCGACGATTGCGGGTTTGGATGGTTCATGTATGACTTCGCCGCTGGCATCAGTTTCATGGAGGACGACCCGCAGGTGCCGGCGCTGCGCGCGGCGTGGCTTGACGGCTATCGTGCCGTGCGACCGCTGAGTGATGAAGACGAGGCGGAAATCGACAGTTTCATCATGCTGCGCCGGATGGCGCTGCTGGCGTGGATCGGCTCGCATGCCGACACCGAACTTGCCCGGTCTCAGGCGCCGCATTTCGCGTCTGTCTCGGCGCGGCTGGCGCGCGACTATCTCGGCCGGTGCGGCTGATGGGGCGGTTCGGGCTTACTCCTGACGAGGCGCGCGGCCATCTTGCCATGCTTGGCTTCTCGGCGCTTGTCGCCGGGTCCTTCAGCCTTGGAACGATGGTGGCGAATGACATCGACCCCCAGGCCATCACCGCGGCACGGTTTGTTCTGGCGACGATTGTCATGGGGTTTGTTGCCGCCCTGCAGCGCGACCTGAAACCATCCTATCTTCGCAGGCCCTGGCGCTATTTCATCCTTGGTGGCCTGTTTACCGTGTATTTCGTGCTGATGTTCGAGGGGTTGAAGACGGCCACGCCGGTCTCGGCTGCGGCGGTGTTCACGCTGATGCCGCTGATGTCGGCTGTCTTTGGCTGGGTGCTGCTGCGCCAGGTCACGACGCCGCGCATGGCAACGGCACTCGCGATTGCCGGCGGCGGCGCATTGTGGGTGATTTTCCGGGGGGATATCGCGGCGCTGACGACGCTCGATATCGGGCGTGGCGAGATGATCTATTTCGTCGGCTGCATTGCGCATGCATTGTACACGCCGATGGTGCGCAAACTGAATGCGGGCGAGGGGGCGGCGGTCTTCACCTTCGGCATGCTGGTAGCCGGCTCGATCCTGCTTGGCGTCGTCGCGTTCGATGAAATCCGCGCCACCGACTGGTTCAACCTGCCGTCGCTGGTCTGGATCACCATCGGCTATCTGACGATCTTCTCGACCGCCTCATCCTTCTTCCTGCTGCAATATGCGACGCTGCGACTGCCAAGCGCCAAGGTCATGGCCTATTCCTATCTCACCCCCGCCTGGGTGATGATCTGGGAAGTCGGCTTTGGCAACGCCCTGCCACCGCTGCCGATGCTGCTTGGCCTTGTCGCCACGGTGGTGGCGCTGGTGATGCTGCTCCGCAATGAGGACCGCGCCGGCTAGCAGTTCTGCCGGCTAGCAATTCTGGCATAGGCGCAGCGCGTCTGTGACCGCCGCGTTGATATTGCGGCTGGCCACCGCGTCGCCAATCCGGTGAAGCTCGAATCCGTTTGCCCCTGATGATTTTGGCTGTGTGGATTCTGGCTGCGCGTCGCCGGTCACCATCCTGCCGAGGTCGGTGATACCCGCATTTCGTGACAGTGGCACCAGATCGTGGAACAGCGCGTCCGCCGGCACTGTGCCGTAATCGAAGATTATCTGCGCCGCGCTTTTCTCGCTACGGGTGCCTGTCAATTCGCTCTGCAGTGATGCGACCAGCCTGTTGCCCTCACGCCTGACCCCGACAAGCGCATGTTCGGTGGTCGTCTCGATCTCTGCCTCGGCGGCCCATTTGCGCCAGATGACCCGCTCGGCATAGGCCTGTTCCATGGCCAGTGTCTCGTCAATGGTCACAAGGCTGACCCGCGCGCCGGCGGCATGCGCGACATCGGCCGCGCTCATCGCCACATGCCGCCCGGTGCCGTCGATGACCAGAACATCCGCCGCCGGTGCCACGGTTCCCTGAATGACATCCCACGGGCTGGTCAGTTCATCGCCGCCCGGCACCCAGTCGATATTCGGAATGCCGCCGGTGGCGATGATCACAAGATCCGGGTTGCAAGCCATGACATCCCCGGTGCTGGCAAACACCCCGCATCGCAGATCGACGCCGAGCTGTTCGATCTCGGCAATGCGCCAGTCGACAATGCCGATCATGTCGCGCCGCCAGCTGGCACGCGATGCCAGCAGAACCTGCCCGCCGGCGCGCGGCGCGGCCTCGAACAGTGTCACCTGATGGCCACGCTCGGCAGCAACCCGCGCCGCCTCCAGTCCGGCCGGCCCGGCCCCGACAATGACCACGCGCCGTGATGATGACGCGGCTTCGATGCGGTGGTTCAGAATCGCTTCATGCCCGGTGGCCGGGTTGTGAAGGCAGGTTGGCCGCCGGTGCGACATGCAATGGGTGGCCCCGACACAGGGCCGGATCCGGTGTTCCTCGCCGGCGGCGATCTTCTCGACGAGATGCGGGTCGGCGATATGGGCACGGGTCATCCCGACAAGATCGATCAGCCCCTCGGCGATGGCGTGGCGCGCCGTCGCCACATCGGAAATCCGCGCCGCATGCATCACCGGCAGGTCGATCTGTTCGCGAAAGGCGGCGGCCTTGGTCAGCCAGGGCGCGGTCGGCGAGGCCATGCCCGGCATGTTGTCGATGGCAAGCCCGGCATAGGTGTCCATGCGGCCATAGATGGCGTTGAAGAAATCGAGAACGCCTTCCGCCTGGAACCGGTGCGCGATGGCGAGGCTCTCCTCGAAGCCAAGCCCCTCGGTATGCCCCTCATCGACAATGAAACGGAACCCAAGCAGGAAATCAGGCCCGACCGCCTTGCGGATGGCCTTGAATATGTCGATCCCGAAACGGCAGCGATTCTCCAGCGACCCGCCATAGGAATCCGTCCGCTGGTTCATCGCCGGCGACAGGAACTGGCCAATCAGATGCGCGCCTGACAGGCATTCGATCCCGTCCAGCCCGCCAATCTGACAGCGCCGCGCGGCGGCGACAAAATCGGCTGTCACCCGGGCGATGTCCTGATCGCCCATTTCCTTTGGGATGCTGCGATGCAGCGTCTCGCGGATCACCGATGGCGCGATGGTCGGCAACATCGCGTCCTTGTCGAACTCGCCGCGCCGCCCAAGATGCGTGATCTGACACATCAGGGCGCTTCCGGCCGCATGGATTTGTGATGAAAACCGCGTCAGATGCGGGATCACCTCATCAACGCCAAGATTGAGCTGCGGCATCACCGATGGCGAATCAACCGAGACATTTGATGAGCCACCAAACATCGTCAGCCCGATGCCGCCGCGCGCCTTTTCAAGATGATAGGCCTGATAGCGGTCTGCCGGCATGCCGCCCTCGCCAAGTCCGCAGGCATGGCTTGTGCTCATGATTCGGTTACGAAGCGTCACCGCGCCCAGCCTGTATGGCTGCAGCAGGGGGTCTGTTACCTCACCCGTCATCGCGTCATGTCTCCCCCCCACCGAAATCAGGCCCACCGAAATCATGCGGCGAAGCCGACGGCGTTGCAATAGCGCGGCGTATTTCACCCTTGCCGGTTGGCGGCGAAGCCGCGATGCTGGATGATAAAGACAGATCATCCGGGACGTTCCTGCATGTCAGACAGCAACATTGCAAACCGCCAGCGGCGCGGGCGGCGCGGCAAGAGTGAAACGCCGTCGACAGCCGCCGCGCCGGTGCTGGCACCTGTCGGTGGCAAGCTGCGGCTTCTCGATGAGGACGCATTGCAGCGGATCCACAAGACGGCGTTGGCACTGCTGGCGCGCACCGGCATTGCCGAGGCCCCGCCGGAGGTGATCGATATTGCCACTGCCGCCGGCGCGACGCTTGGCGAGGATGGCAGGCTGTGTTTTCCGGAACCGCTGGTTGAAGCGGCGCTTGCCGGCCTGCGGCGTGAGATTACCCTTTATGGCCGCGGTGATGCTGGCAATCTTGTTCTTGGTGGCGATACCGTGCATGTCGGCACCGGCGGTGCCTCGCCTGAAATCCTCGACCTTGCCAGCGGCCAGTACCGACCCTCGACGCTCGATGACATCCATCTTGCGGCGCGGCTTGTCGATGGTCTGGAACATATCCATTTCTTCAGCCGTCCGATGGTGGCGCGCGATATCGAGTCGCCCCTGAAGATGGAGGTGAACACCGCCTGGGCCTGCCTTGCCGGCACTGGCAAGCATGTCATGGTCAGCGCGTCCTCGCTTCAGGCGGTCGATGAGATTGCCGAGCTTGTCTATATGCTTGCCGGGTCCGAGGCGGCATTTCGTGCCGCGCCCTTCCTGTCGCTGAACGTCAATCACATCGTTCCGCCGCTGCGTTTCGATGGTGATTCGGCTGCCGTGCTGCTGCGCGCTGTCGAACGCGGCATCCCGGTCATGGTCAACACATTCGGCCAGCTTGGCGCGTCCAGTCCGGTCACCATCGCCGGCTGTGTGGCGCAGACAACGGCGGAAACGCTTGCCGGGATGGTGCTTGCCTGGCTTGCCGACGCCCAGGCAACGGCGATTTTCGGGCCGCGTCCGATGGTCACCGATCTGCGGACCGGCGCGATGTCGGGCGGCGGCGGGGAACAGGCCAAGCTGACGGCGGCGGCGATCCAGATGGCGCGGTTCTATGGCCTGCCAAGCTCGACCATCGCCGGTGCCACCGATTCAAAATGGCCCGATGCGCAGGCTGGCCACGAAAAATGCCTTGCCGTCACGATGGCGGTGCAGGCAGGCGCGCATTTCATCACCCAGGCGGCCGGAACGCAGGCCAGCCTGATGGGAACGTCGCTTGAATCCTATGTCATCGACAATGACATGCTTGGTGCCATCCTCAGCGCGCATACCGCCATCGAGGTGTCAGATGACACGCTGGACGCGGCCGCCATCCATGACGCCGCCACCGGTGCCGGGCATTTTCTTGGCGAGGCCAGTACGCTGGCGCGGATGACAAGCGATTTTCTGTATCCGGCGATCGGCGACCGGCGCAGCATTGGCGAATGGCAGGATGATGGTCGGCCGGACAGCTGGCAGCGGGCGCATCAGCGGGTGAAGGAGCGCCTTGCCGCACCGCCGCGCCAGCTTGTCGATCCGGCGCTGGCGGTACGGATTGAATCCAGCTTCGCGGTGCAGCCCTTGACGCAGGCGCTGCCGCAAGACCTGACCACTGATGAGGTGTCCGATGTCGGATGATAATTTCTTTACCCCTGTTTCGGCGCTCGAGATGCCGCGTTTCGCCGGCATGCCGAACTTCATGCGGCTGCCGCATCTGACGCTGGACTCACCGCGAATCGACGAGGTGCAGATGGCGCTTGTCGGCGTTCCGTGGGATGCCGGCACGACAAACCGGCCGGGCCCGCGGCACGGCCCGCGCCAGCTTCGCGATCTGTCGACGATGATCCGGGCGATGAATCCGGTCACCGGCGTGGCACCCTTTAACATGGTGAACTGCGCCGATCTTGGTGATGTTGGTCCGAATCCGATCGACCTCGATGAC
>CBFHRT010000106.1:0-7550 GCA_965658285.1 Puniceispirillaceae bacterium (SeqCode)
AGATGTTGCCGATACCGAGTGCAACGCCGAGAAGAGGGAGCACAGCAATGCCGGCACCAATCATCTTTGCAGCTTCTACTTCCATTTTCCTAGTCCTTCCGTAGGTTTTGAAATATCAGTTCACTTTTGTCTTTCAGGGCCGCTCTTGAACGTCAGCGGTCAACGTTACGCCACGCCGCGCCTAGTGCAGGTGCAGCGCGTCATTCAGATACATGCATGTCAGGATGGTGAAAACATAGGCCTGCAGGGCCGCCACCAGAAATTCAAGTCCGGTCAGGCCAATGATTGCAGCGAAGGGAAAAATAGATCCCGTCATCGCGATGCCACCAGCACCTGAAATCATCACAGCAAGGCCGGCAAACACCTTGAGCATGGTGTGACCTGCCAGCATGTTGGCGAACAGACGAACCGACAGGCTGACCGGACGCACGAAATAGGAAATCACCTCAATCACAATCAGGAACGGGATCAGCGGCTTTGGCGCGCCCGCCGGGACGAACAGCGTGAAGAAATGCAGCCCGTGCTTGACCAGCCCAACAATGGTCACGCCGACAAAGACGAAGGCCGCCATGGCGAAGGTGACAATGATCTGCGAGGTGAACGTGTAGGAGTAGGGCACCATACCGAGCAGGTTGCCGAACAAAAGAAAGACGAAGAGGGTAAAAATGAAGGGGAAATAAGCCCGCCCCTCGGAACCCACATTGCTGCGTACCAGGTCGGCAACGAATTCATACATCATCTCGGCAGCGCCTTGAAAGCGGCCAGGGACCATCTCGCGCTTGCTCATGGCAGTCGCCAGGAAGAGGCCGCCGACAAGCATCGCCAACAGCATGAACAGGCTGGAATTGGTGAAGGAGATGTCATAGCCGCCGGCAGACAGTTCGAAGATCGGCTTGATCCTGAACTGCTCGATGGGTGAGTGCATGCCAGTAGACGCCATCTCAGTCTTCCCTTGCTCGCCAACGGCTAGTCGCCGTCTGTCTCCCGTTTGTCATCGGCCTGTTGCCGATGCTCGTCAAAATACCCGGCGGCCATGCCGCGTCCCGACACCATTCGCCATACATTCATCATGCCGGCGGCGGCACCAAGAAAGAACAACAGCACCAGGAACAGCGGTGATGTTCCAAACCAGCGATCCAGCACCCAGCCAATGAACGACCCGACGATCACGCCGGCGACAAGTTCCGTCGCAACCCGCCCCAGAATGGCACCAGCCCCGGGGGGCAGGCCCTGACGATCCGGTCCGCGTGCCTTCTCGTCCCTCTCTTCCTGCATGCGGTCAATGCGGCGGTCTAGGTCCTGCAGGCGGTCATCGCCGCGGTGCCGTTCATTGTCGTTCATGTCAGTATCGTCAGAGGGGCCGGTCGTGACCGGAGCCAACACCGCGAGGCGGCGTCATGCCCATGGGCCATAAGACAAAAGAAAAGACAGTGTACCGTTGCTCATCCCGTGCGGTTGATGTCCATGTGACCGGGCCCGATTGTTACCGCCAAGGGCGACACCATCCGGAGCCCGAAATCGCGCCCAAAATAGGGGTGCGGCTCGATATTTGTCAAGCTTTCAATCAGGGATGATTTCGCCAGCAAATCCGTGGGTTTGCGCTTGTGACAAAGTGGCTTTGATGCAGGGTTGTGCCGGATCAGGCAACCGCGGCGTCACGGATTCGCTCGGCGGTCTGCAAATCCACCGAGACAAGCTTCGAAATGCCGCGCTGTTCCATTGTCACGCCGAACAGCCTGTCCATCCTCGCCATTGTCATCCGGTGATGTGTGATGACGAGGAACCGCGTGCTTGTCTTGTTGGTGATTTCCCGCAGCAGATCGCAGAATCTGGTGACATTCGTGTCGTCAAGTGGCGCATCGACCTCGTCAAGAACGCAGATCGGCGCCGGATTGGTCAGGAATACGGCAAAGATGATCGCCAGCGCGGTCAGCGCCTGCTCACCGCCGGACAGCAGTGACAGCGATTGCAAACGCTTGCCTGGCGGCTGGGCAAGAATTTCAAGGCCGGCTTCAAGCGGATCATCGGAATCTGTCAATTGCAGTTCTGCCGTGCCGCCACCAAACAGGATCTTGAACAGATCCTTGAAATGCGCATTGACGTCGGCAAAGCTGCCAAGAAGCTGTTCGCGGCCTTGCCGGTTGAGTTTCGCGATGGCGGCGCGGAGCTTTTCGATGGCGGCGACCAGATCCTCCGCCTCGGCCTCCATCGATTCGATCCGCGCGGCGACCTCTGCCATTTCGGTTTCCGCACGCAGATTGACCGGGCCGATATTGTCGCGCTCGCGGATCAGGCGCTGCACCCGTTCCTCCAGCACACCAAGTTCGGGCAGCGCACTGGCATCCTCGGCCTCGGCAAGTTCGGGGAGACCGTCCGGCGCGCATCCCAGTTTCTCGCTGATCACCTCGAGGATGACCCGCCTGCCTTCATCGGTACGCTCGCGCATGCCTTCGGCGCGGATCAGCTGCTCGCGGCCCTCCGCCAGCGCGCCATCGGCGTCACGCTGCGCGCTCTCCGCCTCGGCGAGTGCGGTTTCCGCAAGGTGGAGCGCATCGGCCGCGGCCTGACGCTCGGCCTCGGCGGCGTCCAGCCTGTCACCCATTTCATGCCGGCGCGCGGTAATTTCGTCCGGCATGACGGCAAGCCGCGCTTGCTCCGCCTCCGCCTCGGCAAGGCGGGCCTGCATCTGGTCGACGCGTGATGCCGCGCCGGACTGTCGCTGCTGCCATTGCAGCGTTTCCTGCTGGCAGCTGGCGAGCCTGTCGCGCGCTGTGCGCAGCGTTTCCGCCAGGCGTGATTCGGCCTGCATCGCCTCGGCCAGCAGCCCACGCGCCGCCTCGGCTTTTCGGCGGCTCTCGGCCTCGGTCTTGGCCAGTGCCGCATCATCGCCAAGTCTCGCCGCATCCTCGTTGGCGGTGGCGAGGTCGGCCTGCATGCCGGTGATGGCTTCGTCCAGTTCAATGGCGCGCTGGCGCGCTGCATCCAGCCGCAAGCGGGCGCTTTCCTCTTTCTGGCGCGCGGTGGCTCGGGCCGCCTCGGCACCCTCGGTGTCGACACGCTGCGTGGCAAGCTGTTGGCGTGCGGCCTGAAGTGACTCCTCGGCCGTGGTCGCGGCATCGGCCCGCGTGCTTTCAGCGGCGGTCGCGGCGGCGAGTTCGGTCTGCAGGGTTTCCAGCCGCTGACGCTGGCGGATCCGTTCAGCGCTGCTGTCCTGGGCGGCGCTGCGGCGCACAAACCCGTCCCAGCGCCACAGGCCGCCCTCCCGGGTTGTCAGCGCCTGACCCGGGCGCAGCGACGGTTGCATGATTTGCGCTTCGGATGCGCTGTCGACAACGCCGATACCGGCCAGTGCCGTCGCCAGCTCCGGCGCGCCAGTGACGAAGCTTGCCAGAGGTGTTGTGCCATCCGGCGGCGTCAATGATCCGGCGTCGGTGCCGCCCCGCCAATAGGCTGTCTCGCCAGTGCCCGCTGGTGCTGCCAGTTCCTCCGCCAGATAGGCTGTCAACGCCTTCTCCATGCCATCGGTCACGGTCAGATTGTCGAGGATCGGGGTGTCGGCGCTGTCATCCGGGCCGGTCAGCAGATAGCTAAGAGCGTCGATTTCCGCTTGCAGCCTGGCTGTCACCGTGGCGGCGTCGCGCCTCGCGACAAGGGCGATTTCGGCGGCCTGCTGGGCGTCCGCAAAGGCGGTCTCGGCGGCGTCCAGTTGCTGGCGTGCGGCGTCCGCGGCCTTGCTTGCGGATGTGAAGGTGGTCTGCGTCTGCGCGGCCTCGTCTTCAAGCGAGTCCAGCGAGATGTCGGCAAGCGCCGCCGTGGCGGTGGCAAGCCGACCTTCCAGATCGGTGATCCTTGTTGACAGCGCCTCACGCGTCGCGGCGGCGGCGCGAACCTGTGCGGCGGCGTCGGCAAGCTGTGCCTCTGCCGCGCCAGCCTGGTCCCGCACCGCAGCGAGCTGTTGTGCCGCCGCGTCACGCTGTGGTGTGGCATCATCGATCTGCGCTTGCAGGGTGGTGGCCTCGGCGGCAAGACGGGTCATCGCATCATCGGCATCGCTGCGAAGACCTGTTTCGCGGGCGATATCATCGCGCATCTGGTCCTGCTGGCGGGCGCCACGCTCAATGGCATCGCGGATCCGTGCTTCCTCGCGGTCAAGTTCGTCACGCGTGATGGCCAGGCGTTGATATTCCGCAGCCCGCGCAACCTCGGCCTCGCGCAATGACGGCAGGGCGGCGGCGCGTTCGGTACGGACCGTGGCGCAGGCGGCGGCGGCGGTGGTCAATTCGGCAGTGGTGGCCTGTGCCACCTTCAGCGCGTTCTGCGCGTCCTCACGCGCCGATTCGGCGGCGTGCCAGCGGGCCATGAGAAGCTGTGCCTCGGCCTTGCGGATACGATCCGCGACAGACCGATAGCGTGCTGCCTGGCGCGCCTGCTTGCGAAGTGAGTCACGCTGTTCGACAAGCCCGGCGATGACATCATCGAGCCGCTCCAGATTCGTTTCGGCGCCGCGAAGCCGCAATTCGGCCTCGTGCCGACGGGCGTGCAGGCCGCGGATATTGGCGGCTTCCTCGAGAAGCGCCCTGCGGTCCACCGGCCGCGCACCGACAATGGCGCCGATCCGCCCTTGTGAGACGATGCCCGAGGAGCGTGCGCCGGTCGCGGAATCCGCGAATAGAAGCTGTACATCCTTGGCCCGCGCCGGCTTGGCATTGACGAAATAGCTGCTTCCCTTGCCACGCTCGATCTTGCGCGTGATCTCAAGCTCGTCCTCGTTGTTGAACTCGCTCGGCGCGCTGCGATTGCTGTTGTCGAGATGAAGCGTGATTTCAGCCAGGTTGCGGGCCGGGCGCTGTTCGGTGCCGGAAAAGATGACATCATCCATCTCCGCGCCGCGCATCTGCCGGGCGTTGCTTTCGCCCATCACCCAGCGCAGACCCTCGACGATATTGGATTTGCCACAACCGTTCGGCCCGACGATGCCGGTCATGCCCGATTCGATCTCGACCTCCGCCGCTTCGGCAAAGGATTTGAAACCGGTCATCTTCAGGGTTCGGAAAATCAACGGTGGCTACCAAACCTGCGCAGGAAACATGGTTGACGGCATCTTACGCGCCAAAAGCGCTGAGTTGCTCGGCAAATTCCTCATAGTCCCTGTTGCCGGAAATCAACAGGTCGTCATTCACGACGAATGAGGGCGTCGAACTGATTTTCCAGTCATCCATCCCCTGCTGGCGCAGCTCGACGATACCTTCCAGCAAGGGCCGGTTGCGCATGATGTTGTTGAATTCATCCGCGCTGACGCCGGCCAGCCGGGCCATTTTCTGAAGTTCGGCGACCGGGTCGGCGGCACGCGTCCAGACAGGTTGCTTGGCAAGAAGCATTTTCACCAGCGGAAAGAATTTCGTTTCCGGCACCGCGCGGACGAGGGCGTGTGCGCGGAGCGCCAGCCCGTCCAGCGGGAACGGATGCATCTCGAACCGGACGATTCCCTCGTCGATCAGCTTGGCCTTCACCTTGGGAAAGGTGTTGTTGTGGAAATCGGCGCAATGCCCGCAGGTCATCGAGTAATACTCGGCCACCCGGATTGGCGCCTCATCGCTGCCCATAAAGCGCGGTGACAGCGCATGTTCGATCAAATCATCACTGGCCAACGCATGCGGTGCGCTGGCAAGAATCGCGCCCGCGCCAGCACTCATCGCAACAAAGCGGCGGCGCGGCATGAGCGGTATTTGCGGGGTGAGCTGTTTCATGGCGTCACAATAGCCAAAGCGCGGCTGGTGGGCAATGCAGATTCACACAATGAAGACCCGGTTTGAAGACCCGGTTTGAAAACCCGGTTTCGGCGCTTTTGTCAGCCGCGATCGGCCCGGCCGAGGCGGCGCAGCGCGGCGCGCACTTCAGGTGATTTGATTTTCTCGAGCCTGGCGTCGAGTTCCCAGATCGACTCCGCCAGCGCGGCGGGCGCCGGTGTCCGGCCGAGATCCGGCGTGGCGGGCTGGGCCGGCTGCGGGGCAAGCGTCTGCACAAACACCAGATCGGCCACCGCACGATACCCGAAAGTTGCGTTCACGCGGTCGATGATCGGCTGTTTCATCTGCAGCGCAATGGGCCCGTAACCGCTGGCAATCGCGACTTTCAGTGTGCCGCCGCCGCGCCGTGACAGGTTGAGTTGGGTGGGACGGCTCCACGTCGCCATATCACCGGCAATCTGGCGCCAGTTCGAGACAAGCCGGCTGATCACAAAGCCGCGTTCGCGCACGCTCGGCGCCACCATGCCATCAACCAGCCTTGAAAGACGTGTCATGCGGTGGCGGCGGTCGGCTGTCATCTGCGGGTGTCCTGGGCTGGCGGCGGTGATATCGTCGAAGGTTAGCACACAGATGCGGGTGCGACCATGATGATGCCGGTGCGATATCGGTGTGATATCGGTGTGATGCTGGCCGGTGATTGAATGGGCGAAGAGGCTATGCCACTCTTCCGTCCATGACCGTACCCACCTTTCCCGCCACAGCCATCTTCGACTGGTATGACCGGCACGGCCGCAGCCTGCCCTGGCGGCATCATTGGCCGAACCTGGCGCCGGCCTATCATGTGTGGCTGTCGGAAATCATGCTGCAGCAGACGGTCGTGACCACCGTCATCCCCTATTTTCTGGAATTCACCCGTCGCTGGCCAGATGTCTGCGACCTTGCCGCGGCGGAGCAGGATGAGGTCATGTCGGCCTGGGCCGGTCTTGGCTATTACGCACGGGCGCGCAACCTGCACCGCGCGGCGCAGATCGTCTGCGGCGAACATGCCGGGCAGTTCCCCGGTGATGTGACCGGACTACGCGGCCTTCCCGGGATTGGTCCCTATACGGCCGGCGCGATTGCGGCGATTGCCTTTGGCCGCCGCAGCACCGTTGTTGACGGCAATATCGAACGCGTAATGGCGCGCTATTTCGCCATCACCACGCCGCTTCCCGCGGCGAAGCCGGAAATCGGTGATCGCTATGACGCCATCCTGCCATCCGAACGTCCATCGGATTTCCCGCAGGCGCTGATGGATTTCGCGAATGCCGTCTGCACCCCCCGCAATCCCGGCTGTGGGGGCTGTCCGCTTGGCGAGGGGTGCGCCGCACGCCGTGCCGGCACACCAGAGGCATGGCCGGTCAAGGCACCGAAAAAGACCAAGCCGGAACGCCGCGGCATTGCCTTTGTCGCCATAGCCAGCGATGGACGGGCCTTCATGGTGACACGTCCCGAACGCGGCATGCTGGGCGGTATGCTGGCCTTTCCCTCTGCCGGATGGACACAGGATGATGGTCCCTATGATGCAGACGACCCGTTTGCCGGCGCGCCCTTTGCGGCCGACTGGCGAATGGCCGGGGACAGCGTCAGCCATGTCTTCACGCATTTCTCGCTAAACATGGATGTGGCGGTGGCAGAATGGCAGGAGACGG
The DNA here is from genome assembly GCA_965658285.1 of Puniceispirillaceae bacterium (SeqCode). Lineage (GTDB taxonomy): Bacteria > Pseudomonadota > Alphaproteobacteria > Puniceispirillales > Puniceispirillaceae > UBA8309. The sequence continues at coordinate 7,439 of CBFHRT010000106.1, forward strand.
CATCGTCAGGCGAATGGCACGCTGTTCGCCCGGCAAGCCTGCCAACGCTGATGCGCAAGGTGTGGACGGTGGCGCGCCGGCAGCGGTAAATGCGTCACGGTGCGAAGCTGTG
>CBFHRT010000107.1:0-7340 GCA_965658285.1 Puniceispirillaceae bacterium (SeqCode)
ACCTGGGACTCGCGCTGGTATGCAGACCGCAACTATGGTGAGCTGCTGCACAAGGATATCGAGCTTCGCAGCTATCTGATGGACCGGCTGAAGCAGGCCGCCATCAGCCGCGTTGTGATCGAACGTCCGGCAGGCCGGGCCCGCGTCACCATCCATGCCGGTCGCCCGGGTCTGATCATCGGCAAGAAGGGCCAGGACATCGAGCGCCTGCGCGCCGACTTGTCAAAGCGCGTCGGCAGTGAGGTCAGCCTCAACATCGTCGAGGTCCGCAAGCCAGAGATTGACGCCAAGCTGATCGCCGAGAACATCGCACAGCAGCTGGAGCGCCGGGTTGGTTTCCGCCGCGCCATGAAGCGCGCCGTACAATCCGCCATGCGCCTTGGCGCGCAGGGTGTGCGGATCAACTGCGCCGGCCGTCTTGGTGGTGCCGAGATCGCCCGTACCGAATGGTATCGGGAAGGTCGTGTGCCGCTGCATACGCTCCGTGCCGAGGTCGATTATGGCGAAGGCTCTGCCTTCACCACCTACGGGGTGTGCGGAATCAAGGTATGGGTCTTCAAGGGTGAAGTCATGGCCCATGATCCGATGGCACAGGACAAGCGGCTTGCTGAACAGCAATCCGGTCCGGCGCCGCGGGCCAACGGTTAATCGAGAGGAGTTGGGTAGATGCTCTCGCCGAAGAGAACCAAGTTCCGGAAGGCCCATAAGGGCCGCATCCATGGCAATGCCAAGGGCGGAACGCAGCTGAATTTCGGGGCTTACGGTCTGAAGGCCGTGACGCCGGAGCGGGTAACCGCGCGCCAGATCGAAGCTGCGCGTCGTGCCATCACGCGTCACCTGCGCCGTGCCGGTCGTGTCTGGATCCGGATTTTCCCGGATGTGCCTGTTTCGTCCAAGCCTGCCGAAGTTCGTATGGGTAAGGGTAAGGGCTCGCCGGAATTCTGGGTGGCCAGGGTGAAGCCCGGCCGGATCATGTTCGAAATCGACGGTGTTCCGTGGGAGCTTGCCAAGGAGGCGCTGACGCTGGCGTCCGCCAAGCTGCCGCTCGACACGCGTATCGTTCGCCGTCTCGGCGATACTGATTAAGGGAGAGTCTGATGGCAACCGTTAAGGCCGAAGACCTTCGCGCCAAGACAGCCGATGAGCTGAAGGACCAGCTGGTGGATCTGAAGAAGGAGCAGTTCAATCTGCGCTTCCAGACGGCCGGTGGGCAGAATGAAAACCCGGCGCGTGCACGCACCGTCCGCCGTGAAATTGCGCGTATCATGACCGTTCTTGGCGAAAAAGCCAGCGCGGCTGGTGCGGCACAGTAAGGAAGACAAGTTATGCCGAAGCGTATCATGCAGGGCACGGTCGTCAGCGATAAGACCGACAAGACGGTAACCGTTCTTGTCGAGCGCAGGATCATGCATCCGGTCTATAAGAAGTTCATCACCAAGTCGAAGAAGTTCGCGGCGCATGATGCCGAGAACCGCTGCAAGCAGGGTGACACAGTACGTATCCGTGAATGCGCGCCGATTTCGAAGTCGAAGAACTACGAAGTCATCTACGAAGACGCCGCCGCGAACTGAGGGAGATCAATATGATCCAGATGCAGTCCAATCTTGAGGTTGCCGACAATTCGGGCGCCCGCCGCGTGCAGTGCATCAAGGTGCTTGGCGGGTCCGGTCGCAAGGTTGCCGGTGTTGGCGATGTTATCGTCGTATCGGTGAAGGAAGCCATTCCGCGCGGCAAGGTGAAGAAGGGTGACGTGCACCGCGCCGTCATCGTTCGCACCGCCAAGGAAATCCGCCGCCCCGATGGCAGTGCCATCCGGTTCGACCGCAATGCCGCGGTTCTGCTGAACAAGCAGGATGAGCCGATCGGGACGCGTATTTTCGGGCCGGTCACGCGCGAGCTGCGCAGCCGGAAATTCATGAAGATCGTTTCGCTGGCACCGGAGGTGCTGTAATGGCCGAGAAGTTCAAGATCAAGAAGGGCGACCAGGTCGTCGTGACGACAGGCCGTGACAAGGGCCGTCGTGGCGAGGTGATGGAAGTTCGCCGGACCGAGAACAGGGTTCTGGTTCAGGGGTGTAATATCGTCAAGCGGCATACCCGCGCGACGCAGACCAACCCCGGCGGCATCATCAACAAGGAAGCCCCGCTTCACATTTCGAATGTATCCCTGATCGATCCTGACAGTGGCCAGGCCACACGTGTCGGTTACGAGGTCAAGGATGGCAAGAAGATCCGGATCGCCCGTCGGTCCGGGAAAGCCCTGGACTAACCGGGGTAAGGAGACAAAGCTGAGATGAAAACGCGTTTGGAAGAACATTATCTGACGGCTGTTCGCCCGGCTCTGATGGAGAAATTCGGCTACAGTAACAATATGCAGGTGCCGAAGATCGAAAAGGTCATCATCAACATGGGCGTTGGTGAGGCGGTGCGTGACTCGAAGAAGATCGAGCATGCAACACGTGACCTGACCGCCATCACAGGCCAGAAACCAGTCGTGACCCGCGCAAAGCGCGCGAACGCCGCCTTCAAGCTGCGTGCCGGTATGCCGATTGGCTGCAAGGTGACGTTGCGGCGCGAGCGTATGTACGAATTTCTTGATCGTCTGGTGAACATCGCGCTGCCGCGCGTCCGTGACTTTCGCGGACTGAATGGCAAGAGCTTTGATGGCCGTGGCAACTATGCCATGGGCGTCCGCGAGCAGATTGTGTTCCCGGAGATTGATTATGACCAGGTTGATGAGGTCCGCGGCATGGACATCATCGTCGTAACCTCGGCACGGACGGATGATGAAGCTCGCGAGCTGCTCGCGAATTTCGAATTCCCGTTCGTCAAAGCGTAAGGACCCGACAGATGGCTAAGAAAAGCGCTGTAGAAAAGAACAACCGTCGCAAGCGTATGGTCGCCCAGCGTGGCGCCCGCCGCGCCGCCCTGCGGGCAACGATCCGTGACCGCTCACTGCCGATGGAAGATCGTTTCCAGGCAGTTATGAAACTGTCGCAGGAGCCGCGTGACAGCGCGAAGACCCGTCTTCGTAACCGGTGTGAAATCTCCGGTCGTCCGCGTGGTTATGACCGCAAACTGAGAATGTCGCGCATCGCGCTCCGTGACCTTGCCTCGATGGGCCAGGTTCCGGGTGTCGTGAAGTCGAGCTGGTAAGCGAGGAGAATTAAATCATGGCAATGAGCGATCCTCTCGGCGATATGCTGACTCGCATCCGGAACGGCCAGAGCGCCGGCAAGACCGTAGTGTCGAGCCCGGCCTCGCGGTTCCGGAGCAATGTTCTCGAGGTTCTGAAGCGCGAGGGCTATATCCGTAACTATTCCAGTGTCGATGTGCGCCCCGGTATTCGGGAGCTCAAGATCGAGCTGAAATATCATGACGGCACGCCGGTGATCTCCGAGATCAAGCGTGTCTCGCGTCCTGGACGCCGTGTGTATTACGGCATCAGTGACCTTCCGCGTGTCTATAACGGGCTTGGCATTGCCATCCTGTCGACGCCGCGCGGTGTTCTTTCAGACAGCGAAGCTCGCACCGCCAATGTTGGCGGCGAGGTTCTCTGCCACGTATTCTAAGGGGAGTGCTGGCATGTCTAGAATAGGTAGTAGTGCGATCACCATCCCGGCCGATGTGACAGTGTCACAGGACGGCGGTGTGATGGTCGTCAAGGGAAAGAATGGCGAGCTCAGCACGCCGTTGCATAATGATGTCGAATTGTCGCTTGCCGACAATGTTGCGACGCTGAAGCCGGCACGTGACACGCGCCAGGCAAAGGCATTATGGGGCACAATGCGGGCCAACCTGAGCAACATGGTTGTTGGCGTTTCGGCCGGGTTCACCCGCAAGCTGGAGATCAACGGCGTTGGTTACCGTGCGGCCATGCAGGGCAACAAGCTTGTGCTGTCACTCGGTTTCAGCCATCCGGTTGAGATGGATGTGCCGGCCGGGCTGACGGTGAATGTCGAGAATAACACCAGCATCACCATGACCGGCGCCGACAAGCAGCTTCTTGGCCAGTTCGCCGCCGAGGTTCGCGCGAAGCGCCCGCCGGAGCCTTTCAAGGGCAAGGGCGTCAAATATGCCGACGAGTACATCGTCCGCAAGGAAGGCAAGAAGAAGTAGGGGCAACGGGATGATTTCATCGAACCAACTTTTCGCGCGCCGCCGGGCGCGCAACCGCACCGCCCTGAAGCGCGTATCTTCGGGCCAGGTCCGGCTGTCCGTGCATCGTTCGTCGAAGCATATCTATGCTCAGATCATCGATGACAAGCTTGGCCAGACTCTGGCTGCGGCATCGACCCTCGAGGCTGATCTCAAGGGTGCCGGCAGCACAAGCAACAGCACCGCGGCGGCTGCCGTCGGCAAGCTGGTCGCCGAACGTGCCAAGGCCAAGGGCGTCGAGAGTGTCGTCTTCGATCGTGGCGGCTTTATCTATCATGGACGCGTAAAGGCGCTTGCCGAGGCAGCGCGCGAAGCCGGCCTGAAATTCTAGGGAGCAGTGACTGATGGCACGCAATAACGACAGGCAGGATCGCGGCAATTCGCGCGAGGAGCCTGAACTGATCGAAAAGCTGGTTGGCATCAACCGCGTCGCAAAAGTCGTCAAGGGTGGCCGCCGCTTCGGTTTTGCCGCTCTGGTCGTCGTCGGTGACGGTCGTGGCCGCGCCGGTTTCGGCACCGGCAAGGCACGCGAGGTTCCCGAGGCGATCCGCAAGGCGACCGAAGGTGCCAAACGCAACATGGTTCGTGTGCCGCTTCGTGACGGTCGCACGCTGCATCACGACATCAAGGGCCGTTATGGCGCCGGCAATGTCCTGCTGCGGGCGGCTTCGGCTGGTACCGGCATCATCGCCGGTGGCCCGATGCGCGCGGTGTTCGAGGTTCTCGGGGTGCAGGATGTTGTCGCCAAGTCGATTGGCTCGTCCAACCCGCACAACATGATCAAGGCAACCTTTTCGGCTCTGACAGCCATGCAGGCGCCGCGCAATGTCGCGCAGAAGCGTGGCAAGCGCGTCGGCGATATCCTCGGCAAGCGCAGCAGCGACGATCAGGCCGCGGCGTCCTGACAGGGAGAGGTGAGATGAGTGGCAAAACAGTACGCGTGACGCAGACCAGAAGCGCCATCGGCCGTCTGGGCTCGCAGCGCCAGACGCTGATCGGGCTGGGTCTGAACAAGATTGGCCGTACCCGTGAGCTGGAAGACACACCAGCGGTCCGCGGCATGATCAACAAGGTGAAACATCTCGTCCGCGTCGAGGGCGAATAAGCCCCGACGGGCAATCCGGCGCCCGGATACGGCGCCGTGCAGGAGAGTAAGATGAAACTCAACGCAATCAGTGACAATCCGGGCTCGACCCGCGATCGCAAGCGTGTTGGCCGTGGTATCGGTTCCGGCACGGGCAAGACGTCGGGAAGCGGCCATAAGGGTCAGAAGGCACGCTCGGGCGTGTCGATCAACGGATTTGAAGGTGGCCAGATGCCGATCCATCGGCGTCTGCCGAAGCGTGGCTTCACCAACATCTTCCGGAAGAAATATGTCGAGGTTAATCTTGGCCGCCTGCAGAGCGCGATCGACGCTGGCAAGCTGGATGCCAATAAGCCTGTCGACATGGCCGCGCTGATTGGCGCCGGCGTAATTTCAAAGGCGCGCGACGGTGTGCGCATCCTTGGCAAGGGCGAGTTGACGGCAAAGAAGGTGGAAATCCACGCCGCCGGTGCGTCGAAGGCCGCGATCGCGGCTGTCGAGGCTGGCGGGGGCAAGATTGTGCTTCCGGCCGCCACGGCCGACGAAGCCTAGAGCAACAAGCAGGGTAGAGCGCAGCGATGGCAACATCCGCAGATCGTATGGCAGCCGGCGTCGGACTTGGGGCGTTTGCCAAGGCCGAAGAGCTGAAAAAGCGTATCTGGTTTACGCTTGGCGCGCTCATCATTTATCGGCTTGGCACCTATCTGCCACTGCCGGGGATCAACCCGGACGCGCTTTCCGACATCTTCTCGCAGCAATCCTCCGGCATTCTTGGCATGTTCGACATGTTCTCTGGCGGGGCGCTGGGGCGGATGACGATCTTCGCGCTGAACATCATGCCGTACATTACCGCCTCGATCATCATGCAGCTGATGACGGCCATCGTGCCGACGCTTGAACAGCTGAAGAAGGATGGCGAGGCCGGTCGCAAGCAGATCAACCAGTATACGCGCTATCTGACAGTATTGCTGGCGACGGTCCAGGGCTATGGCATCGCCGTCGGTCTCGAGGCGGCGTCCGGGGTTGTTGGCGATCCGGGATTGTTCTTCCGCGTGACCACGGTCACCACGCTGGTTGGCGGCACGCTGTTCCTGATGTGGCTTGGTGAACAGATCACCAGCCGCGGCGTCGGTAACGGCATTTCGCTGATCATCTTTGCCGGTATCATTGCCGAGGTTCCCTCGGCGCTTGCCGGAACGTTGGAACTTGGCCGCACGGGCGCCTTGTCGGCGCTGCTGATCGTGGTGCTGTTCGCAATGGCGATCGCCGTGATTGCCTTCATCGTCTTCATCGAACGGTCGGTTCGCAAGATCGTCGTGCAATATCCAAAGCGCCAGCATGGCAACAAGGTGTTTGGCGGCGACCAGTCCTTCCTGCCGCTGAAGATCAATGTTCCCGGGGTGATCCCGCCAATCTTCGCTTCGTCATTGCTGTTGATGCCGGTGTCGATCATCAACCTGACCGGCGGTCAGGAGGGTGGCGCCGAATGGCTTGTCACGCTGAACGCATTGCTTGGCCGTGGCCAGCCGCTCTATCTCGGCATCTATATCGGGCTGATTGTCTTCTTCGCCTTCTTCTATACGGCGATTGTCTTCAACCCGCAGGACACGGCGGAGAATCTGCGCCGGTATGGCGGCTACATTCCGGGCATTCGCCCCGGCAAGACGACGGCCGACTATCTCGACAGCGTGCTGACCCGCCTGACCGTCCTTGGTGCTGCCTATCTGTCAGCGGTCTGTCTGCTGCCGGAAATCCTGATCAGCAATTATTCGGTTCCCTTCTATTTCGGCGGCACATCGCTTCTGATCGTTGTGACGGTGACGCTGGATACGGTTGGCCAGGTGCAGTCGCATCTTCTGGCGCACCAATATGAAGGGCTGGTAAAGAAATCGAAGCTGAAGGGGCGCGGACGTTGAACATCATTCTGTTTGGTGCCCCGGGGGCCGGCAAGGGAACACAGGCCAAGCGTCTGGTCGATGAGCGCGGCATGGTTCAGCTGTCGACGGGCGACATGCTGCGTGCGGCGATCGACGCCGGTACCGAGCTTGGGCGTCAGGCCAAGGAAATCATGGATCGCGGTGATCTTGTCTCCGACGATA
>CBFHRT010000108.1:0-7261 GCA_965658285.1 Puniceispirillaceae bacterium (SeqCode)
CATCCGCGGGTTTCTGCTCACGAATATGTGGCGGCACTACAAGGTCAACCGCATGACCAGCAAGGCGAAACGGGTGGTGACAGAGTTGTTCAACTTGTCTATGTCCGAGACCAACACCCTTCCCGATGAGTGGCAAACGGTTGGTGAAGTCGGGATCGACGCGGTGCCCGAAAGCGTGCGCGCCCGGGTGATCGCCGATTATATCGCCTCCATGACCGATCGGTATGCCATCCTGGAATATCAGCGTCTCTTCGAACCTGGTCCAATTCTGAGATAGCCGATCCTGAGATGGGCCAACCCTGAGATGGACCAACCCTGAGAAAAGAATGAATATTTTTTCCCTCTTCGAAGCTGAATTCAAGACGATTGTCGCCACGTTGCAGTCGGCCGGCACCATACCGTTGGAGATTGACACCAGCCGCGTCGTCTTTGAATTGCCGCGCGATGCATCGCATGGCGACCTGGCTTGCAACGCGGCGATGGTGCTGGCCAAGCAGGTTGGTATGAAACCCCGCGATCTTGCCGAAATGCTGGCTACGTCGCTGGCTGGCATCGACGGGGTGACGGATGTCGAGATTGCCGGTCCGGGCTTTCTCAATCTGCGCGTCGAAGCAGGCCTTTGGGCGCAGGAAATCGATGCCATCATCACTGCCGGTGCTGATTATGGTCGTAACGACAGTGGTGCCGGCCTGACGGTGAATGTCGAATATGTTTCAGCCAACCCGACTGGTCCGTTGCACGCGGCGCATGCGCGCGGCGCTGTTCTTGGCGATGCGATGGCCGGATTGCTTGATTTCAGCGGCTGGAAAGTCACCCGCGAATATTACATCAATGATGCTGGCACGCAGGTCGATGTTCTGGCCCGCTCGGCCTATCTCCGCTATTGCGAGGCGCAGGGCCGGGATATCGGCGAAATCCCGGCAGGACTTTATCCCGGCGCCTATCTGATAGAGGTCGGGTCGGCCCTGGTGGCGGAGTTCGGTGACAGTTTCCTCGACAAGAACGAGGCGGAGTGGCTTGCCCCGGTACGCAGCTTCACCATCGAGGCCATCATGGCCGGGATCCGTGAGGATCTGCAGTCGCTTGGCATCAAGATGGACAGGTTTTCATCGGAACGCGCCCTTGTCGACAGCGGTGCGGTAAAAACAGCCATCGACCGGCTGGAGGCCGCGGGACATGTCTATCGCGGTATCCTCGAGCCACCGAAGGGTAAGGAGCCGGAGGATTGGGAGCCGCGCGAGCAATTGCTTTTCCGAGCCTCGGCCTTTGGTGACGACACTGACCGGCCCTTGCAGAAATCCGATGGCAACTGGACATATTTCGCTTCCGACGTCGCCTATCACATGGACAAGCTCGACCGTACCGGCGGCCCGCTGATCAATATTTTCGGTGTTGATCATGGCGGCTATGTGAAACGAATGACGGCGGCTGTCGAGGCGCTGTCGGGACAGAAGGGCCAGCTTGATATACAGCTGTGCCAGCTCGTCAATCTGATGGCCGATGGCAAGCCGGTGAAAATGTCCAAACGCGCCGGCAATTTCGTGACCGTGCGGGACGTGATCGATGCGGTTGGCGCCGACGTGATCCGGTTCATCATGCTGACGCGCCGCAGCGAGCAGACGCTTGATTTCGATTATGCGCGGGTGACCGAACAGTCACGCGACAACCCGGTCTTCTATGTTCAATATGCGCATGCCCGCGCCTGTTCCGTGTTGCGGCAAACAGGCGAGGAGCTGCCCGCCGATGCGGCGCTTGACCAGCTAACCGACCCGGCCGAAATGGCGGTGATCCGCCAGTTGGCAAGCTGGCCACGACTGGTGGTATCTGCCGCGCGCGCGCATGAACCGCACCGCATTGCCTTCTATCTGATGGAGCTTGCCGCCGCATTCCACGCGCTGTGGACCGCCGGACGCGAGACACCGTCGCTGCGCTTCATCCGTGAAGATGCGCCGGGCCTGACCTCGGCACGCCTCCGCCTTGTCAAGGCGACAGCTTTGGTGATTAGATCGGGGCTTGGCGTTCTGGCGATCGACGCGCGGGAGGAAATGTAAGGCGCATGGCACGCAATCAGGCTGGGAAAAGAGGCGGTATCTGGCTGAAAACGCTGATTTTCGGGGTGCTTGCCATTGGCGGCATCGGTGCCGGTGCCGTGATCCTGCAGCCGATGCTTGGCGCCCCATCTTCGGATGTCGCGCTGATCAAGGCCGAGCCCGGGCCTTTCCGCGAAAAACCTATGGATCCTGGCGGCACCAAAATCCCTCATACCGACAGCACGGTGATGAGCATGCTTGGTGGCGTGATTGAGACGGATGAGGATGTCGAAATCCTGCTTCCGCCAGCCGATGTGCCGGAAATGCCGCCACTTCCCAAAGCCGGGGATGAGACGATCGTGATGGCACCGGCACCGGCGCCAGTCTCGTCAGAAAAGACTGACGGCGCGGAAGCCGGCGAAGGGACATCTACGGAGATGGCCGCGGCCGGGGATGCCGGCGCCAAAGCGAAGATGAAGGAAACCGACATCGCCTCCAACGCGAGCACAGGCGCCGCAGAGACGGTGCCCGCCACAACAGATGCCGCCCCCGATAACGCCCCAGATAGCGCCCCAGATAGCGCCCAGGATAACGACCCCGATACCGATGCCGCCCCGGCGGCATCGCTGCAATCCGTTCCGCAGCCGAAGCCGGACGTGCCGGCAGTGCGGAAGGGCCCATCCGTCGAGGGTGACGAACCGCTCTATCTCGTTCAGCTTGCTGCCTTTCGGAACGCTGACACGGCCCGCGAACAGGCGGCGATGCTTGGTGGCAAGCATGTAACCCGGCTTGGCGGTGTCGAACTCGGTACGATGAAGGTCGACGCCGGTGAAAACGGTATCTTCTGGCGTGTGATCACCGAACCGCTGGAACGCAACGATGCCGACAGCCTGTGTTCAGCGCTGAAACGGGCCGGACAGGACTGTATTCTTCGCAAATTCGACAAACCTTCTTCATCATGAAGAACGCGGACAATCTGCCAGCATGAACGAAAACGAAACCACGACCGAGCAGTTTGACGAAGGCCAGCCACCACGCGTGGCGCCCGAACAATTGTCGCTATTCGTCAACCTCGACGGGTTCGAGGGCCCGATCGACCTGCTGTTGTCGCTTGCCCGTGAACAGAAGGTCGATCTGTCGAAAATCGCCATTCTGCCGCTGGCCGAACAATATCTCAGCTATATCGACACGGTGCGGCGGCTCGATCTCGAGATCGCTGCCGACTATCTGGTGATGGCGGCGTGGCTGGCCTATCTGAAATCGCGGCTGCTGCTTCCCGAACCGGAACCGGAGCAGGCCGAAGAGGTCTTCGACATGACCGATGCGCTGAAATATCAGCTGCTGCGGCTTGAATCGATGCAGCAGGCATCAAAACGCCTGATGTCTCTGCCACGGCTTGGCCAACAGCGTTTTGCCCGCGGCGAGTCGGAAACATTTGAAAGCGTGACCGAGCCTGTCTGGACGGCAACGCTCTATGATCTTCTTGCCTGTTACGGGTCCATTCAGTCCGGGGTTGAAAACCGGACGCTGACCATCGCGGCGACAAGGCTGTTCTCGGTCGAGGAGGCAACCCAGAGGCTGCGCTCGCTGATTGGCGGTGTTCCGGAGTGGACGGTCCTCGAGACCTTCCTGCCGCCCAATCTGAAGACCGAGCTTGACCGCCGCTCGGCAACAGCCTCGCATTTCGTTGCGTCGCTGGAACTGGCCCGCGAAGGCATGGTACGTTTGCGTCAGGATAGCCGGTTCGCACCTCTTTTTCTCAGATCGAGGGATCAAGCATGACAGGCGAGGTATCGCTTACCCAGTGGGCCGCCGCCATTGAGGCGGTCATTTTCGCGGCGCCAAAGCCGGTCCGTGGCAGCGAGCTTCAGGCACAGCTTCCAGATAACATCGAGCTGGAGTCCCTGCTGCCGTTGATAGAGGCGCGGTTTGATGGCACCAGTGGCATCGAACTCTGCCGTGTTGGAGATGCCTTTGCCTTCAGGACGCGGGCTGAAATTGCCGAAAGGCTGAACACCCACCGACAGGTCGAACGGCCCTTGTCGCGCGCCGCGATGGAGGTGCTTGCCATTGTCGCCTATCACCAGCCGATTACCCGCGCAGAAATCGAGGAAATCCGCGGTATCAGCCTGTCGCGCGGCACCATCGATATCCTGCTTGAACTTGGCTGGATCAAGCCGCGGGGCCGTCGCCGCACGCCCGGGCGACCGTTGACCTGGGGCACCAGTCCAGCCTTTCTTGATCATTTCGGCCTCGAGGCGCTGAGCGATCTGCCTGGTCTGGATGATCTCAAGGCGGCGGGCCTGTTGCGCAAGGGTCAGGTCATCGGCGGCCTTGTGGATGGTGTGACTGTCGGTGATGACGAGGATGATGACATGATTGACGAGGAGGGGCCGGACCTTCTCGAAGAGGCGATGATTGATGCCGGGCTTGGCATCGAGGATGAAGGGGAAGATCACGCTGATGCTTGAATTCCGCCATATCTCGCATGCCTATAACGGCAATGATTCGGTCAAGGATGTCAGCTTTTCCGTAGATGCCGGCGAGGTTGTGACGCTGCTTGGCCCGTCTGGATGTGGCAAGACAACCCTGCTGCGCCTTGCCGCCGGGCTTGAACGTCCGAAATCCGGTGAAATCTGGCTTGATGACAGGCTGGTTTCGGATCCGGGGCAGGTGGTGCCACCCGAAACCCGCGGTGTTGGCTATATGTTTCAGGACTATGCGCTGTTTCCGCATCTGAGTGTGCTTGAAAATGTGCTGTTTGGCCTTCGTCAACGCGGTAGCGAGGCGACACGGCGCGGTCTTGATGTTCTGGCCGAGGCCAATATCGAAGCCCTTGCCGATTCCTATCCGCATGAATTGTCCGGTGGGCAGCAGCAACGGGTGGCGCTGGCGCGGGCGCTGGCACCGCGGCCATCGGTGATATTGCTGGACGAGCCCTATGCCGGTCTGGACAGCCGCCTTCGCGAGCGGATCCGGGATCAGATGCTGCATGTTCTAAAGGCTGCCGGCACCGCCGCGCTGATGGTGACGCACGACGCCGAGGAAGCGATGTTCATGTCGGACAACATCATTGTCATGCGTGATGGCGAGGTGCAGCAGGCCGGGCGCCCGGTCAATCTCTATTGCCAGCCGAACAGCGCCTTTGTGGCGGAATTCTTCGGTGAGGTAAATCGACTTGAGGGTCGGGTTACAAGCGGCTGTATTAAAACGGTTCTTGGTGACTTTGAAGCGCCGGAAACGATGCGGGAAGGCGATCCGGCAAGTATTGTCATCCGGCATGAAGCGTTGAATATCGAACCGAACGGGTCGAAGGCGGAAACCAACGCCTTTGTCATGGAGGCCCGCCTTTTGGGCCGTGCCTCGCTGATTCATCTGTCGGTTCCGGCCGGCACGGAGGAACTGCATTTCCATGCCCGTGTTCCCGGGCTGAATTCGCTGAAAACCGGCAGTCCGGTCAGGATTACCGTCGATACCGCGCAGGCGTTCGTTTTCCCGGCCAACGAATGAAATGATGTCGTTTCAGTGCTGCCAGCAGGCCGCCACGGTTCGCGGCTGGGCGTTCTTGCCGCTGGGGGTGTAACGATCGCTTGTTCATCTGTCACTCCCTGTCTATATTCTCCGAGAATTCTGCGTGGCGCGGAGATTATCCGTGCCGCTTCATAACCCAGAGGGAATACAATGTTTGGTGGTACGTTCAGCATCATGCACTGGCTTGTCGTACTTGCAGTCGTTCTGCTGCTTTTCGGCGGTCGCGGCAAGGTTTCGGCAATCATGGGCGATTTCGGTAAGGGATTGCGCAATTTTAAAACCGGCCTGAAGGGCGACGGCGACTCCGCGGAGGCTGAAGAGGCGGAGGAGGTCGAGGTTATCGAAGAAGCCCCGGCGCCGGCGAAAAAGGCCGCCACGAAGAAAAAGGCCCCTGCGAAAAAGGCCGCCGCCAAGAATAAGGCTCCTGCGAAAAAGGCCGCAGCGAAGAAAAAGGCCCCTGCGAAAAAGGCCCCTGCGAAAAAGGCCGCCGCGAAGAAAAAAGCCGCGAAGAAAAAAGCTGCCAAGAAAAGCTAAATAGGGCCACGTCATGCTGGACATTGGTGGCTGGGAATTTCTGGTTGTTGCCTTCGTGCTGATCATGGTGGTCGGCCCGAAGGAGCTTCCAAAAATGCTGCGCAGTTTTACAAATCTGACAAGGCAGATGCGCCGCATGGCGCGGGAATTCACCGATGGCATGAACCAGATCGCAGCTGACGCTGATGTGGCGGAACTTAAACAGGCGATGGACAAGGCCAAGTCCGGCGATCTTGACGAACTTGCAGAGGTCATTGATCCGGATGGCACGGTTGGCGAGTCCGTTCGGGAGGTGAAAGACAGTGTCAGCGGGGCCGGCGCGTCTGACGAAATGAGGGAAATCGGCGAGATGGCTTCCAAGGCGGGTGACGGCATCGCCGCTGATGCCAAGCAAGACGTGAAGCCGAAAAAAGCCAATAAAAAAGCAGACAAGAGCTGACGACGCATGGCCGAGGAACAGGAAAACGAGGGTGACGGCGCGCAAATGTCGCTGATCGACCACCTAACCGAGTTACGTAACCGGCTCGGGGTGGCGCTTCTGGCCTTCATCGTGCTGTTCCTGATCACCGTCGCGCCGATGCCGGGTGGCGGCATGAACAACAGCATCGCCAGCCATGTCTTCATGTTCCTGCAGGCGCCGCTTGCCGAGATCCTTGAGGAGAAGGGCGGCGGGCGGATGATCTTCACCGCCTTGCATGAAGGCTTTTTCACCCAGATCAAGGTCGGGTTCTTTACGTCGATCTGTGTGACCTTTCCGATCCTCAGCATCCAGATCTGGAAATTCATCGCACCGGCTCTCTACAAGAATGAAAAGAGTGCTTTTCTACCCTTCCTGATTGCCACGCCGGTCCTCTTCACCCTTGGCGCGGCGATGGTCTATTACATCGTCACACCGATGGCCTGGAACTTTTTTGTCGGGTTCGAGATGGCCGGGTCTGAAGGCTCCCTCGCGATCGAGATCGAGCCCCGGATTTCCGAATATCTGTCGCTGATCATGCGGCTGATTTTCGCGTTCGGACTGGCGTTCGAGCTTCCGGTCGTGCTGCTGCTGTTGGTGCGGGCAGGTCTTGTCTCGCCCGAGGGGCTGGCGGAAAAACGCAAGGTCGCCATTGTCATTGCCTTCGTTGCCGCGGCCATCCTGACGCCGCCGGACGTTGTATCCCAGC
>CBFHRT010000109.1:0-7254 GCA_965658285.1 Puniceispirillaceae bacterium (SeqCode)
ATCCCGATTGCCGATGTCGACACCTTCGGCGGGACCATCGTGTCTGACTGGTATTCCTTGCCGGACAAACCGAATGAGCGGATCAAGATCACGATTTTCGTCTCCGGACGCGAACTCCGCTCCGACGCCGTGCGGATCACCGTTCATGTGCAGAGCCGTGATGGCATTGATGGCGCCTGGGGCGGCAGCGTTCGTGATGATGCATTCGCCAGACGCCTAGAGGATCTTGTCCTCAACCGCGCCCGCGAGATTCGTGCCGAGTCGATTACCGAAGTGGTCGAATAATCAGGCCATTCACTCAAGCTTTCATGACACGCCGTCAGGGTGACATTCATGGATCAATATAACGCGTCCGCCGTCGAGGCCAAATGGCAAGAACGATGGGAAGCCGAACAGTGCTTTGTCGCCGAAACCGGGTCTGACAAGCCGAAATATTATGTTCTCGAGATGTTCCCCTACCCGTCGGGGCGCATCCATATGGGGCATGTCCGCAACTACACGCTTGGCGATGTGGTGGCACGATACCGGCGGGCCCGCGGATATAATGTCCTGCATCCGATGGGCTGGGACGCCTTCGGCCTGCCGGCGGAAAACGCGGCGATGGAACGCGGCGTTCATCCCGGCCAGTGGACGACCGAGAATATCGGTGCCATGCGAACACAGCTTCGCGCGATGGGACTGTCCTATGACTGGGACCGCGAGCTTGCCACCTGCACACCGGATTATTACCAGCATGAACAGCGGATGTTCCTGAAGTTCCTTGATAAGGGGCTGGCCTACAGGAAGGAAAGCTGGGTCAATTGGGACCCGGTTGAAAATACCGTGCTTGCCAATGAGCAGGTTGTCGATGGCCGCGGCTGGCGATCGGGCGCGCCTGTTGAACGCCGCCTGCTGTCGCAATGGTTCCTGAAAATCACCGCTTTCGCCGATGAACTTCTTGGCGCGCTTTCCGGGCTGGATCGCTGGCCTGACCGGGTGCGGCTGATGCAGCAGAACTGGATTGGCCGGTCCGAGGGCGCACGCGTGAGCTTTGCGCTGACCGCAGCCGGACCGGACGCGACAGGCAGCATCGATGTCTTCACAACGCGGCCGGATACTTTGTTCGGCGCGTCCTTTCTGGCCATCGCAGCGAACCACCCGCTGGCGGTGGCGATTGGCGAGGGTGATGCCAGGGCAGCCGCTTTCATCGCCGAATGTGCCAAGCTTGGCACCTCCGAAGCGGCCGTCGAGACCGCCGAGAAGAAAGGCTATGACACCGGCCTATTCGTTCAGCATCCGCTGATCGCGGAATACCGGCTGCCGGTCTATATCGCCAATTTCGTGCTGATGGAATATGGCACCGGCGCCATTTTCGGCTGCCCCGCACATGACCAGCGCGACCTCGATTTCGCCAATGCCTATGGCCTGCCGGTGATCCCGGTGGTATTGCCGGATGACGCCGATGCCGGCAGTTTCTCCGTCACCGATATCGCCTATACCGGGCCAGGCAAGCTGTTCAATTCGGGGGAGTGGGACGGGCTGAGCGTCGAGGATGGCAAACGCGCCGCCATCGCCGCGCTGGAGTCGCGCGCTGCCGGCACCGGCCAGACAACCTACCGGTTGCGCGACTGGGGTGTATCGCGCCAGCGCTATTGGGGATGCCCGATCCCGATCATCCATTGCGACAGCTGCGGCATGGTCCCGGTTCCTGAGGCCGAACTGCCGGTTGAATTGCCCGAGGATGTGGATTTCGACACACCCGGCAATCCGCTGTCGAACCATCCGACCTGGAAACATACCACCTGCCCGACATGCGGCGGGGCGGCCATTCGCGAGCAGGACACGTTCGACACCTTCTTTGAAAGTTCCTGGTACTTCCTGCGCTATGCCGATCCGGGGCATCCGGACGGGTTCAGCCGCGAGGCGGCTGCCTACTGGATGCCTGTCGACCAGTATATCGGCGGGGTCGAACACGCCGTGCTGCATCTTCTCTATTCACGTTTCTTCATGCGGGCGCTGCGCGAAACCGGCTATCTTGAGCTTGACGAGCCGTTCGCCGGGCTGATGACGCAGGGCATGGTCTGCCATCAGACCTTTCAGGACCAGCAGGGCAAATGGCTGTTTCCCACAGAGGTCGAGCGTGACGGCGACGACTGGCGCGAGATCGAGACCGGCACCACCGTCACCGCTGGCCGCATCGAGAAGATGAGCAAGTCGAAACGCAATGTCATCGACCCGGAACTGATCATCTCGACCTATGGCGCCGACACCGCGCGGCTGTTCATGCTGTCGGACTCACCGCCGGAACGTGACATGGAATGGACCGAAGCCGGGGTTGAGGGCGCATCACGCTTTCTGAAGCGCCTCTATCGCATGGCCGGGGGTGCTGATCTGGCACTTGTTGGCAGCCCGGCACCGACATCCGGCGCCGCCGGCGATCTGGTGCGCGCCGCGCATCGCGCCATCAAGGCGATTTCCGAGGATATCGAGGCGTTCCGCTTCAACAAGGCTGTGGCACAGCTCTACACCCTTGCCAACGCCATCGCCGATCTGCAGGAAAGCTCGGACGAGGCTAACGCGGCACGCCGGTTCGGCATCGAAACACTGACCCGGCTTCTGGCCCCGATGGCACCGCATGTCGCCGAGGAGATGTGGCGCGCGCTTGGCCATGAGACGATGCTGGCCGCCTCGCCCTGGCCGGAAGCCGACGCGACGCTCATCACCGAGAACAGCGTTGAAATCGGCGTTCAGGTCAATGGCAAGCTTCGCGACACCGTATCGCTTCCGCGTGATGCCGCCGAGGATGAGGCCCGCGCCGCCGCGCTGGCCTCGGCCGGGGTAATCCGATATCTTGATGGCAAGGAGCCGAGAAAGATCATCGTCGTGCAGAACAGGATCATCAATGTTGTTGTCTAGGGCATTCCTGATTGCCGGGCTTTGCCTGCTGGCGGCCTGCGCCGGCACGCAGATGCAGACAGTGGGTGACGTGCTGCGCCAGCAGGATGTCGGGATCAATGTCGTGCAGAGCGGTGAGCGCAAGGGCCAGCTCTATAGCCGGCAGCTTCGCGACCGGCTCAACTCCGCTGCTCCCGTGTCGCATGATTTGTCGTCAAATCTTAGCCAGTCCTCGAGTTCGGTCGTTTCGGTTCGCGGCACCGGCTCGAATCTGAAGAAAATGACCATGACAGCGGAGATCACCCTTGTTGACCGCACAACAGGTGAAATTGTGCTGTCGGATTCTGTGTCCGCCACCGCCACGCTTGGCGCGGTGTCCGCCTATTTTGCGCAAACCCGCTCTGACCGGCATGGCAGTGAGCGCCTCGCGATGCTTCTTGCTGACCGTGTCGCCGCCCGTGTCCAGCTCTATTTCCTGAACAGCAGCGGGTCCTGATGAAGGTCGCGCCGCGACAGATCCAGAGCTTCCTGTCTGCCATTCCCACGCCCATCCGCGCCGCGCTTCTTCATGGCAGCGACATCGGTCTGATCAGCGAACGCGCCCGGAAAATAGCCGCGCATTTCAGCGACGATCCGGACGATGTTTTTTCGGTCACCCGGCTTGATGGTGAGACACTGGCCTCCGATCCGGCCGCTCTTGGTGACGCGGCAGAGGCACTTGCAATGACCGCCGCCTGCCGACTGGTGCTGGTACGGGGGCGCGGCACCGAAATGCTTGAATCCTGCAAGCTGGCCCTCGTCCGCAACCTCGAAAATGCCTTCATCATTGTCGAGGCGACCGAAACCACCACGCGTCACGCGCTGGTAAAATTGTTTGAAACAAATGATCACGCCGCCGCCATCGGCTGTTATCCTGACGAGGCGCGCGACATCGGCGCGTTGCTTGGCGAGGTGCTGGCCAGGGACAATATCAGCATTTCCGACGATGCCCGCGCCGCCGTCATTATGCGGCTTGGCAGTGACCGCGCGGCAACACGCCGCGAAATCGAGAAGCTGGCGCTTCTAGCCGGACCGGACGGGTCACTGAGCTTCGAGGATGTAAGCATCGCCCTTGGCGACAGTGCCACACTTGCCATTTCCGACATCGCCCTGGCAGCAGCAGATGGCAAGGTCAACGATCTTGAACGCGCCATCGACAAGGCATGGAGCGAACAGCAGGCCAGCGTCACGGTGCTGCGTGGATCACAGGCCTATTTCCGGCAATTACTCCAGGCCGCGCGCGCGATGCGGAATGGCGGGTCTGCCCAGCAGGCTGTCAGGTCACTCCGCCCGCCGGTACATTTCCGGCTTCAGGACCGGCTGACATCACAGCTTCGGCATTGGTCTCCGCAGGCCCTCATGGATGCTGTTAACCGCCTTCAGGACGCCGAGCTTGCTGTGAAAACGGGCGGCGGCAACGACACCGCCATCTGCGCCCAGACCTTACTTGGCTTGTGTCTTCGCGCCCGGGCGCTTCGCAGCTAGCTTCTTGAGAGTTTTTCCATCACCGCCTCGAATTGCTCAAGGCTCTTGAAACTGACCGACATTCGACCGTTATTGGCTGCCTCGTTCCAGTCGATATCGACTCGCAGCCCCAGCTTCGTCTCCAGCATTACCTCTATGGCCTTGATATCAGGGGATTTCTCACGCCGCGCTGCCGCTTTCGATGGGTTGTCGGCACCACTCTTCCCACGCGAGACCATCGCCTCGACCTGACGGGCAGACAGCCCCTTCGCGGCCACTTCGCGTGCCAGCACCACACAATTCTCATGGCCAATCAGGGGCCGTACCTGGCCCATGCTCAGCGTGCCATCCACAATCATGTCGCTGACCTCGGCCGGCAAGGACAGAAGCCGCAGAAGATTTGCAATATGGCTTCGCGACTTGCCGATGATCTCGGAAAGCTGTTCCTGCGTATAGCCGAAACTGTCGATCAGCTGACGATATCCCTCGGCTTCCTCGACCGCACTCAGATCGGCACGCTGGATATTCTCGATCAGCGCCAGCTCATAGGCTTCTTCATCCTCAAGGTTGCGGATGATCGCCGGTATGGCGTGGAGCTGTGCCATCTGCGCGGCACGCCAGCGTCTCTCGCCCGCAACCAGCTCATACCGGTTGGTCGCGCCGGCGCGCGGACGGACCAGGATCGGCTGGACAAGTCCCTTGCTGCGGATAGATTCCGCCAATTCTGACAGGGATCCGGTATCAAAGCGACGGCGGGGTTGCCAGGGGCCGGAATTGATCCATTCGATCGGCAGTTCGGTGAGACCTGTCTGGGAAGGTGCGCCCGCCGATGTACCGGCCGGTGTAGCGCCAGACATTGCGGTGCCGGCCATTGCGGTGCCCGTTGTTGCGGCGATCCCGGCATCACCAAGAAGCGATGACAGGCCGCGGCCAAGACCCCGTGCCTTGCCGACAGACGGGGCGGCGGGTTCTTTGGCACCGGATTTAGCCTGCGTCTTGCCTGTTGCCGGGGTGCCCTTTGCCGGGGTGCCCTTTGCCGAAGCACGTTTTGCCGAAGCATCTTTTGCCAGCGATGCTGACGCGGTGCGGGGCGCTCTTGTCTTTGCCATCTCTCGATGTCTCCATTCTATCGTCTACCGCCAGCCAAGGCGGTGTCAGGCAGCTTCGGCCTCCTGGCGCAAGAGCTCCGCCGCCAGCGCGGCATAGGCCTGCGAGCCCGGACATTTGAGGTCATAGATCAGGACCGGCTGACCAAAGGATGGCGCCTCAGAGACACGGACATTGCGCGGCACCACGGTGTTATAGACAAGCTCACCGAAATGCGAACGAACGTCATTCGCCACCATCGCCGACAGCTTGTTACGGGTGTCGAACATCGTCAGCACGATGCCCTGCATTTGCAGATTACCATTCAGGCCGGCGCGGACCGCCTCGATCGTGCGCATCAGCTGCGACAGGCCCTCAAGCGCGTAGAACTCGCATTGCAGCGGCACCAGGACAGAGGTCGCTGTCGTCAGCGCATTCACCGTCAGCATCCCGAGTGAAGGCGGGCAATCTATTATAATATATTGATATTGTTTGGAAATTTTCCTTATTTCTCTTTTCAGCCTGAATTCCCGATCGGGCATGTCCGACAATTCCACCTCGGCAGCCGACAGATCGACAATCGTCGGGATGATGTCAAGCCGCGGCACCTGCGTTGCCTGGATCGCTGCATCTGCATCACTGCTGCCGGCAATCAGGCTGTAGCTGTTATGCACCCGGTCCTCAATCCCGAGGCCGGTGCTGGCATTGCCCTGCGGGTCGAAATCAACGAGCAACACCGAGCGCCCACAGGCGGCCAGCGCCGTGGCGAGATTGATCGAGGTTGTTGTTTTCCCCACACCGCCCTTCTGGTTGGCGACGGCGATGATACGCTGGGCTTGCGACATGATATGGCACGGCTCCGGTCTAGGACACCAACAGGTCTATCACAGAACCGTCGGGGTTGGTAAGGCTTGGATGCAGGCGCCAGGTGAGTTTCGCCGCCTCGTCATCTGCCGCCGCCAGCGCCGCCAGCTCGGCCTCCGCCTGTGCCCCCTTCAGGAACAGACAGCGTGTGCCAGAACGCAGCTGCGTGGCCAGAAGCGGCAGCAGCCGGTCAAGCGGGGCCAGCGCCCGCGCGGTGATGATAGAGGCCTCAAAACAGGGCAGGTTTTCAATGCGATGATTATGCACAACCGCCGTCAGGCCGCATTCGCGGATCACCGTGCTGAGAAAAATCGCCTTCTTCTGATCCGATTCGACAAGATGGCATTCCGCATCGGTCAGGATTGCCAGCACCAGCCCGGGGAAACCGGCACCGCTGCCGACATCGACAAGACGCGGCGATCCACTCGGGATATAACGGGCCAGCTGCGCCGAATCCCAGATATGCCGGTCCCAGATGTCGGCAAGGCTTGCTGGTGACACCAGATTGACACGCGGCTGCCATTTCTCGACAAGCGCGACATAGCTTTCCAGCTTGCCCATTGTTTCACGTGAAACATCAAGCTTTGCCGTGATGAATTCGGGGATGTTCACCCCTGCCCTTCCCTGGCCCGCCCCGCTTCAGGGCGCGCCTCGGCCGTCTGTTGGCGCTTCAGATGCCGCAGCACCGCCACCACCGCCGCCGGCGTCAATCCCGGCAGCCGGTTTGCCTGGCCGATTGTCTCGGGGCGCAACCGCATCATCACATCACAGGCCTCGGCCGACAGGCCGCCAACCTGCGCATAGTCGAAACCGGCAGGAATGATGATGGCTTCATCACGCCGCAGCGCGTCAATATCCGCCTGTTGCCGGTCGATATAGCCGGCATACCGGCAATCCGCCTCAATCTGCGGACGCAGGCTGGCGGGG
>CBFHRT010000110.1:0-7223 GCA_965658285.1 Puniceispirillaceae bacterium (SeqCode)
CGAGGAAGAGATTTGTCATGACGATACTCTCTATACAATAGATAGATATATATAAAGAGAATGATGGATAGGTAGGGCCTGTGGAAAATTCATATCACAGCGCTATCCCCGTTCAGTCCCCCGTTTTATTCACAGGCCTGTATGACCGTATCGCAGGCAGATGGCGGTTCAGTCAGATAATCCCCATCATCTCTGGCAGAGCGGCTTGTTGTTTTCCAGATGGGGACCACCTTTGGAATTATCGCCACTTCTTCACATGTGGCTGCCAGCTGGCGCCTTTGATCCCCAGAACCCGGAATTGGCGCACATGAAACCCCCAGTAGTTTGGCGTGCGATCAGGCCGGGTGAGTCTGCCGCCTGGTGTCACATACCAACAGCCGTTTGGTGAAAACCCGTGACAGCCTTCATCCTACATCCTAATTTCACCTCATGAATGACGCGACCCTGCATATCCATCTTGTGTCTGATTCCACCGGCGAGACGGTGCATCAGATCACCCGCGCCTGCGTTGCCCAGTTTTCCAATGTGCGGACGACCGAACATGTGTGGACACTGGTGCGAAGCCACAATCATGTCGATGCTGTATTTGCCGGGGTCGACCGCAATCCGGGGGTGCTGTTGATGAGTGTGGTGGATGAGGAGCTTCGTGCTGAGTTCGAGCGCCGCTGTACCGAGCGCGGCATTCCGCATGTCTCGGTCCTCGATCCTGTTGTTGATCTGCTTGGGCGCATTCTCGGCAAGCCAATGCGCAACCGTCCCGGTGGCCAGCGCCAGCTCGATACGGCATATTTCGACCGCATGGCCGCGGTTGATTTCGCCGTCCGTCATGATGACGGTCTGAATATGGGTGAGCTTCATGACGCCGATATCCTGCTTGTCGGCGTGTCACGAACGTCAAAGACCCCGACATCGATGTATCTCGCGCATCGCGGTTACAAGGTGGCAAACTATGCGCTGGTTCCGGATGTTCCTTTTCCGGCCCACTATATCGACGGGCTGAAGCTGTTCGTCGTTGGTCTGACCAACGATCCAAAACGTCTGAGTGTTGTCCGCAAGACCCGGCAGATCGTCCAATCGGATGAAGGCAACGTGACCTATACCGACCTTGAGAGGATCGCCGAAGAGGTTCGAAACGCACGCCGTCTGTTTGCCCAGAATCAATGGCCGGTGATCGATGTGACAAGACGCTCGGTCGAGGAAACCGCGGCGGCGGTGATCCAGCTTCACACGAGCTGGCAGGAACAGACAGCGTGATCATGCGCGCGCCCTCAGCAACACTGCCGACCGGTCCCCTGTTGCTTGCCTCGTCAAGCATGACCCGCCGGCGGCTTCTGGAAAATGCCGGTTTCGAGATCGCCAGCTGCGCCGCTGCGATTGATGAGGAGGCCATCCGTGGCAGTTGCGCTGCAGAGGGGATTCCCGCCGGCGAGGTGGCCGTCATTCTGGCCGAAATGAAGGCGCAGGCCGCGCTGTCGCGCCTATCTCCTGCCCCCGGACAGCTTCTTCTTGCTGCTGACCAGATCCTCGAGATTGATGGCGAGATGCTTGGCAAGCCGGCTGATCACCCTGCCGCAGCGCGCCAGTTGATGCGGCTTCAGGGACAGACACATCGCCTCCATACGGCGGCGGTGTTCATGCGTGACGGGGGGCGGATCTGGCACCATCTTGGCGTCAATGAGATGAAGATGCGCCCACTTTCTCAGGCCGAGATCGAAACCTATCTCGCGGGTCTTGGCGAGGCGGCATTGTGGAGCCCCGGAAGTTACCAGATCGAATCCGTCGGCATGCATCTTTTTACCCGCATCGACGGTTGTCATTACACCATCCTCGGCCTGCCGCTTCTCGAGATCACCGCCTTTCTCCGTGAACACGGGTTGCGTCTGACTGATCCGGCAGGAGGTGGGGCGTCGTGATCATCATTGGCCTGACAGGCGGCATCGCATCCGGAAAATCGACCACGGCGGCCCTATTGCGCGAGCTAGATATCCCGGTTCATGACGCCGATGCCGCGGTTCACGAGCTGATGGCGCCCGGGGGCCTCGCGATCGGCAAGGTGGTGGCGGCTTTCGGCCCCCACATTCTGGCGCCGGACGGGTCGATCGACCGGCAGAAATTGGGCGGTCAGGTGTTCGCCGCGCCGAAGTTACGGAAAATGCTGGAATCGATCATCCACCCGCTTGTCGCCGCCGAACGGGACAGGTTTCTGGCGACAAACAGACAAATCGATGTGCCGCTGGTCGTTCTTGATATCCCGCTGCTGTTCGAGACCGGTGGTGAGGATCTGTGCGATTTCGTCATCCTGTGCAGCGTCGATCCCGACACCCAGAAGCAGCGGGCGCTACGGCGCTCCGGCATGACCGAGGACAAGCTTGACGCCATTCTGCAAAGTCAGATGCCGCTTGCCACAAAACGCGCCAGAGCCGACGCTGTGATCGAGACTGGTCACGGTGTCGACGCGGCGCGGCAGGCGCTTATGGCCATTCTCGATGGCCCGGTGCGAGAGTTGTGTGAAACCGGGGCGGGAGGCAGGCCCAATGCGTGAAATCGTCCTTGATACCGAAACAACAGGCATCGACCCGTCCGCCGGCCATCGTATCATCGAGATCGGCGCGCTGGAGATGTTCAACCAGACACCGACCGGCGAACAGTTCCATATCTATATCAACCCGGAACGCGAGATCGACGCCGGGGCCGTCAATATCCACGGCCTGACCAGCGAATTTCTATCCGACAAGCCAGTCTTCGCCGATGTGGTGGCCGGATTTCTGGAGTTTATCGCCGAGTCACAGCTGGTGATTCACAACGCCCCGTTTGATATGGGCTTTATCAATGCCGAGCTGGTGCGCCTTGGCATGGCGGCGCTGCCGATGGACCGGGCTGTCGACACGCTGACCATGGCACGGCGCAAGTTCCCCGGCGCGCAGGCCAGCCTCGACGCGCTGTGCCGAAGGTTCGAGATCGATAACAGCCATCGCGACCTTCATGGTGCGCTTGTCGATGCCGATCTTCTGGCGACAGTCTATATCGAACTTCTTGGCGGGCGGCAGCGCCATCTGTCACTGGAGCCGGACACCGGCCAGACCGCCACTGGGGCGCCAGCGGTTGAAAGTGCCACGCCGGCTTTCACATTGAAGGGCGATCCGGCAAAATTCGACCGGCCACATGGGCCGAGCGATGATGAACTGGCAGCGCACCGGGCGCTTCTCGAGCGCCTAGAGGATCCGATCTGGAATCGGTGAGATCAATCGGCTGTCAGGCCTCGCCGTCAGCCTCGCCCGACGCCAGTGCCTCTTTCTGGCGCTCGATATTGGACTGGTAGACAGCGACAAAATCAATCGGCTGGATGCTGAGCGGCATGAAACCCCCATCGCGTGTCATGTCCGAGATGATGGCGCGCGCAAAGGGGAACATCAGGCGCGGTGCCTCGATCATGATCAGCGGGTTGAGATCATCGCGCGACGCGCCCGGTGCCGACACGATGGCGGCATAGGTCAGTTCGGCCAGAAACAGCGCCTTATCCTCGGTCTTGGCGTTGGCGGACAGTGACAGGACCACTTCATATTGCTCACTGTTCAGGCCGCGCGCGCCAACATTGACGCCAATCTGGACGTCGGGCTGCTGGGGCGGGTCGATCAGAATGTCGGGCGCGTTCGGATTCTCGAAGGACAGATCCTTGATATATTGCGCATGGACGATGATCTGCCGGCCTGCCGCCTCGGCCTGACCGTTACCACCAGTTGATGTCTCGGTCTGTGTCTCGGTGCTGTTATCCGACATGCTTTGATCCTTCTTTCATCATGTGGCTATCATTATGGGGTCGTTATGGCAGTGTTTCCGGCCTCGGTCAGCCGCCGCGATAGCACGGTTCCGGTGGTCGCGACTAGTCTTTCCTGTCGATCGATGTGGTGCGGGTTGGACGCTCCTCGAAATCACCCTCGATGATGTCGTCCGTGCTGTCACCCGGCCGCTCTTCTGGCCTGTCCCCTGGCCTGTCCTCTGGCCTGTAACCGGCATGTCGGTTCTGCCGGTTGCCCGGTGACCGGCCAAAAGGCGCCCCGGTGCCAAACGGCATCCGCCCGCTCATCATGAAACTGCCGCGCGCAGCGATCCGCGTCAGGATCAACGCGCCGACAAGGGTGCGAATCCCGGGAAGAAACAGCACCAGCCCGGCGGCGTCGGTCAGATAGCCTGGAATCAGCATCAGCACGGCGCCAACCAGCACCGAAACCCCGGCCGCAAGCGAGGCAACAGGCGCTTCGCCGCGCGCCAGCTGCGCCTGCAGTGATCCGGTGATTCGCCGCCCCTGCGAGCGCAGAAGCGAGACCCCGATCATTCCGGTTACGAAAATGCCGATCAGCGTCAGCAGCACGCCGACAGCACTGCCGACGGCGCCGAACATCATGATTTCGGCCCATATCCAGAGGATAATTGTGATCAGGTAGACAAAAGCCACTTGTATTCCGTCCGATTCAGGAAAAAATTACCATTCGCAGGTTGCTGGATTCTCAAGGCAACATATGTATCCTATGACTCTGCATTGTAAGAGGCTTTGCAGAGAAGACCAAATCATCCCGCTGGGGGATCCCGTGCCTTTCATTGATATCATCATTTTTGCCGTAATAGCCGTCCTTCTGGTCCTGCGCCTGCGATCCGTTCTGGGGCAGCGCACAGGCTATGACGAGCAGCCATCCCGCCGCGAGCAGTCGGATGACGGTTCGGCCGAGGTTATTTCCATCGATTCGGGCAGACGCTCCGATGCCGGTGACGGCCATGGGATTGCCGCGCTCAAGAAGGCAGACCGGCAATTCTCGGAGAAACAGTTCCTGAATGGCGCCGCCGGCGCGTTCGAGATGATTTTGTCCGCCTATGCCGAGGGCGATCTTGCAAAGCTGAAGCGCCTGCTCAGCTATGATCTGCTGCAAAGCTTCACACAGTCGGTACAGCAACGGTCATCCGATGGCGAAACGCTGAACATCTCGCTTGATGAACTTCGCGAGCTGCGAATTATCGATGCGAAGGTCTTCGACAATATCGCCTCGGTGACAGTTGAGTATCAAAGTACGCAGACCCGCATCCTGACCGATGACGATGGCAACGTCATCGAGGATGAGGATACCGGGACGCGTGATCTGATCGATATCTGGACTTTCGAGCGCGACCTGACGCTTGATGATCCGAACTGGAAGCTGGCCGAAACCGAGATACCCGACGAGGAGTGACATTCCGGCCGGGTCATGAGGGCCGGGTCATGAGGGCCGGATCTTGACGACCGGATCATGGCGAATGGGGATATGACCAATCATCGTGACAAACAGGCCGGGGATAATGCCGGGGATGATGATACCGCTGTCTGGAAACGTCTGACGTCCGGCGTCAAGGCCTACCGTAGCGACCCCCCCGCACCAATCCGCCCGAAACCATCGCCGCCGGCGCCGCGCCGCCGCAAGGTCACGGCAATGCCGCCGGCCATAACAGCACCTGCCGCCGCTAAACCGGCACCTCCCGATCCGGTCGATCTGCGTGCTGGTGAACATGCCGGCATCGACAAGGCAACACGCCGCCGCCTTGCCCAGGGGCAGATAACCATCGAGGCACGGCTCGACCTTCATGGCGCGACCGCCGCTCAGGCCGAACGGCGCCTCTCGGGCTTCATTGACAGCGCGGTCAGGCAGGGGTCGCGCTGCGTCCTCGTGATTACCGGCAAGGGTGTTGAGGGCACCGGCGTGTTGCGCCGGCTTGTCCCGCAATGGCTGAAAGCACCGCCGCTGGCACCGTTCGTTCTGGCGATTTCGGCGGCCCGCCCCGGTGATGGGGGAGATGGCGCCCTCTATGTCCTGCTCCGCCGCCGCCGCCAGGCACCATGACCCCGTTTGGCGAAAGAATGCGCACCCTTCGTGCCGCCCGCGGCCTTACCCAGCAACAGCAGGCGGATCAGCTTGGCGTGTCCAAGGCCTATATTTCGGCGCTGGAGACCGGCGCCCGCGGACGTCCGTCGGCGCCGTTTGTCGATCAGATATGCGCCTGGCTTGGCCTGATCTGGGATGATGCCGAGGATTTGAAGGCGCTTGCCGCGCTGTCACATCCGAAACCCACCATCGATACCAGCCGCTCGCACGCCGCCGCCGTTGAACTTGCCAATCTCACGGCGACACATATCGGCTCTCTCGATGCAGCAGCCTGCCGACGCCTGATCGATGCGCTGCAGGATGAATTGCAGCGGCGTGAGCGATAGCGATTGCCGAAGGCAGTTGAGATCAGTGGGGTCGGATCTGTGGGGCCAAGTCGGCGGGGCCGGGTCAAAACAGATGGCTTTTGCGGGTTTCTAACTTGTGTTACGAAAGCGCCGACAGGCGAAGAGCGCCCGCCGCCCTTTAATCCATCCGCCGAGGTTGCCGGTCAAGATGACACCGAAGAAACTGTCCACCCATGTGCCCCGCATTTCGGTCGAAAGCCCATCGCGATTGAGCGGTGTCGACATTGACGAGCTGTGCGATGCCGCCGAAAGCGGCATCCGCTCCGGCGGTGGCTTCGGCTGGCTGACGCCGCCGCCACGCTCGGTGATGGAGGATTACTGGCGCGGCGTGCAGATGATCCCGGAACGGCACCTGATTCTGGCACGGCTCGACAAGGTCATTGCCGGATCCTGCCAGATCGTCAGCCCGCCGCGCAACAACGAGGCACAGGCCTTCATGTGCCAAATGACAACCTTCTTCGTGGCACCCTGGGCGCGGGGACATGGTCTGGCCCAGATGATTGTCGCTGAGGCCGAGGCGCTGGCAAAATCCAAGGGTTTCACAATGATCAGCCTTGATGTCCGCTCGACCCAGGATCGCGCCATCCAGTCATTCGAGGCCCGCGGATTTGTCCGCTATGCGGTGAATGACTATTATGCCCGCGTTGAAAATGACTATGTGTCCGGTTTCTATTACCATAAGGAGCTGACGTGATGGCCCATCACGACCAGACAACCTATGACGACCAGAACATCTTCGCCAGGATCCTGCGTGGCGACATTCCCTGCAACAAGGTTGCCGAGGATGAACACACGCTTGCCTTTGCCGACATCAATCCGGCCCGCGCTGTTCATGTGCTGGTCATCCCCAAGGGTGCCTATGTCGACTGGCGGGATTTCGCCGCCAATGCCTCGGCCGCGGAACAGGCTGCCTTCACCCGCATGATTGCCCATGTCGCCGAGGTGACAGGCATCGCCGACAGCGGGTTTC
>CBFHRT010000111.1:0-7216 GCA_965658285.1 Puniceispirillaceae bacterium (SeqCode)
GCCACAATTTCATCAAGCCGTTGCAGCTGGCTTAGCCCAAGAGCTGCCTGGATGTCAGTGATCCGGTAGTTGAAACCCAAGTGCTGCTGCTCATACGCCCAAGGGCCAGCAGCGGGTTGCTCAAAACGCTCAGCCTCGCGCACGATGCCGTGACTGCGTAGCTCAGTCATGCGCTGGGCCAATTCCAGATCATTCGTCGTAGCCAGGCCGCCTTCGCCGGTGGTGATGATCTTCACCGGGTGGAAGCTGAATACCGTGATGGCGCTGTGGCGACAGTTGCCCACCGGCGCGCCCTTATAGAGGCCGCCAATCGCATGGCTGGCATCCTCCAAAACTTCAAATCCATAGCGCTCGGCCAACACTCCAATCGCCGCCATATCGCAACTGCTGCCAGTGAGATGCACAGGAACCACCACCTTCGGCAGGGTTCCTTCCTGCTCAGCCTGCTGCAGCTTGATACAAAGTTCCCCCGCATTGCCGGTGATGTCGGCAGCCCTGAGACCTACCGCGCGACGCTCGAGACGCATGTGGTGCCGGACCTGTCGGTGCAGACGGTGATCACCGCCACGCCGGGCGAAGATGATATCGCCGGTGTCAAAGCTGTTCTGGTCACCGCGCGCGGGGATGTCATCACCACATCATGCGGCTTCCTCGGCATCTGGCAGGACCGGCTTGCCGCCGCGGCGCCGGCGCCGTTCATTGCATCCTCACTGAACGGCCTGCCGGACCTGATGGCCCGCTATGGGCCGGACGAGCTGGCAATCCTCACCTTTGATGCCGAGACGCTGTCGGCACCGGCCTTCGCGCCGCTGCTGAACGGTTTCGCCGGCCCGATCATCGGGTTGCCGTCATCCTCGCATCTGAAACAGGTGATTGCACAGGATCTTCCGGAGCTTGATTCCAGGCGCGCCGAGGCGGAGATGATTGATCTTGTGGCCGACCTGATGGCGCAAAGACCGGTTCGGGCGCTGTTGCTGGAATGCACAAATTTACCACCCTACAAGGCGGCGTTGAAAAAACGGTTCGAGATTGAGGTTTTCGATATCCTGACGCAAATCCATTTTATGAATCCTGATATTATTGATTTGGCACTCCTGTAGAGGAGCAGCCCCTTTTTGCCGTGCGTCTTTTCGGGGTTGTCGAGGCCCAACAGTCGGCAAAAAGGGAGGCCAGAATGACCGGCAAGACTAAACAGCCTAAAAACCAGACCACCAAACAGACCATCGAACGGACCGGCAACCGGGACATTGGCGCGTCAGCCGTGACCGGCACGCCGGCCTATGCGGCGGCGCGTACCGTCGATTTCAGCGAGATCCCGGTGATCGACCTGTTGGCGATGAATACGCAAGCCGGCGAGGCGCGGATTGCCGAGACGCTGGTCAAGACCGCCTCCGAGATCGGATTCTTCTATGTCTCGGGGCACGGGATCCCGGCACGTCTCAGCGAAAAGGCGATGGCGGCAAGCCGGGCCTTTTTCGCGCTTGATGAGGCAGCGAAAAGCGACATCACCATCGACAGCCACCAGCGCGGCTGGATGGCGCAGGGGCTGGCCAATCTCGAAGGCGCGGCAACACATGACGCCAAGGAGGTGTTTTTCTGGGGCCGCGAGGTGACGCCAGATGATGCCGATGTCGCGGCCGGCCTGCCGCTTGTCCATCCGAACCAGTGGCCTGACCGCGCCGCGCCGTTCCTTCGCGAGGGGATCCTTCCCTATTACGAGGCGGTGATGGCGCTTGGCTTGCGAATCCTGACCTGCCTTGCGAAGGGGCTTGGCGCTGATCCGGGCGTCTTCGTGAACGCCTATGACAGGCCACTTGGCCGGGGACAGCTTGTCTATTACCCGGCACTTGGCGAGGCGGATGTCGCGGCGCAGCGATTCGGGGCTGCCGAACATAGCGATTTCGGCGTGTTGACGATCCTCAAACAGGATGGTCTTGGCGGGCTGCAGGTGCGCAACCGGTCCGATGAATGGATCGAGGCGATGCCGATCGAGAACACCTTTGTCTGCAACATCGGCGATCTGCTGGAACGCTGGACGAATGGCCGTCTTGTCTCGACGCCGCATCGGGTGCTGAACCGATCCGGCAAGTCGCGCTTCTCGATTCCGATCTTCTGCGACCCGTCAAGCGATGCGATGGTCGACCCGCGTGATTTCGATCCGGAGGCTGACATCAACCGTCTTCCTCCAATCGCCGCGGGCGCGTATATTGCTTCGAAGAACCGGAAGAATTTCAGCCACTACAAGGCTGAAAAAGGCAAAGGCTGACGCTGCCGATTACGCCTCGCATCACGCATTGCATCTCACGCATTGCATCACGCAATGCATCTGGCAAGGCATCTGGCAAGGCATCTGGCAAGGCATCAGGCAACAGCTGATCTCCGGTATCCAGAAGGCTGGGATCAAGGAGGGTAGCCGTGCCAGATAAACTTCCGACGACCGTCATCGGATCTTTCCCGAAGCCAGACTATCTGCCGATCCGCGACTGGTTCGATTCGGCCCGTGACCGCGGGACGATGAACGCGCCCGAGGTCACGCAGGGCTATTCGGCCTACAGCATGTCAGCCGCCGATGAGGCGCTGTTCGTGCAGGCTGCCGGAGAGGTGATATCGCTGCAGGTTGACGCTGGCATCGATGTGCCGACCGATGGCGAGGTGCGCCGCGAGAACTACATCCACTACCATTGCCGGCATGTGACAGGCTTTGACTTTGCGAATCTGGAACACCGGGTGCTGCGCGACGGTGCCTATGAAACCGATCTGCCGGCCATCAGGGGGGATGTCAGCCATGATGCCGCGCCCTATAGCCAGCATGATTTCAAGGCAAGCCAGTCAGTCAGCAGGAACCCGGTCAAATTCACCCTGCCGGGGCCGCTGACGATCATGGATACAACGGCCGACTGTCACTATCATGACCGTCCGCGTCTGGCGCGTGACCTTGCGGCGACGGTGAACAAGGAGGTTCTGGCGCTGGTCGATGCCGGGTGTCAATTCATCCAGCTTGACGAGCCGCTATTCGCCCGCCAGGTCGAGGATGCGCTGGCATTCGGCCTTGAGGGTATCGAGAGGTGTTTTCACAAGGTGCCGGCGCATGTGACCCGCGCGGTGCATATCTGCTGCGGCTATCCGGACCATCTGGATGACGAGGATTACAAGAAGGCCGATCCGTCAAGCTATCACCGGCTTGCCGGCGAGATGGACGCGTTGGCGTTTGATCAGGTGTCGATCGAGGACGCGCATTGCTGCAACGATCTGGCGCTGCTCGACCTGTTCGCCAGCAAGCAGGTGATCTTCGGCTCCGTCGCCGTGGCCCGTAGCCGTATCGAGAGCGTCGAGGAGGTGATGACCCGCCTTCGTCAGGCGCTTGATCATATCGATCGTGACAGGCTGGTCGTCGCGCCTGATTGCGGGCTTGGCATGTTGACCCGCGATCTGGCGGTCGCCAAGCTGAAGGTGATGTGCGCCGCCGCCGCCGAGGTTTGATCAGCGACGGTCCAGGCGTCACCCAGAACCATCACATCCTTTGGCATCTGTGGATCGCCAGTTTCAATTTTCTGGAGCCGTGTCCCGCGATGGGACCGGCATGTGCGTTTGACACAGGGTGCGGCTTGGCTTCAAGATCAGCAGGTGAGTTCAGCAGAGGCGTTAGCCTCGGGAGGGTTGCATGGCAAAAGGTTATCTGATTGCGAATATCCGGGTCACGGATGCGGAGAAATTCAAGGCCTTCTCCGGTATGGCTGCGCCGGCGATCCAGAAATATGGCGGCACGGTGCTGGCCCGCGGCCCCGACGCCGACCGACATGAAGGAAGCGTGACCGGCACCGTGATGCTGATCGAATTCGCCAGCAAGGCGGCTGCCGAAACTTTCTACTTCAGCGAGGAATATCAGGCCGCCAAGGCGGTGCGCGACGAATGTTCGGACACGGATCTGATGATCATTGAAGGGGCCGAGGGCTGACCCCGCGGAAGGCACCACCGGCCATGTGGTGTTTTCGATCAATGAGGCCTATGTCCAACCCGGCCGTATTGACCAGCATCTCACGCAGGCCAACGGATAAATCATTGACAAAAACCCTTAAAATGTCTTAATTTCGACGACATGACGGAATGAGGATATTTTAGAGGGGCGCACATTTTGGTTGCGAATCTAAGTTCAAACGTACTGTCCCCGGCCGAGCCGGAAACGACGCTTGGTGAGCGATTGCAGAAGGCGCGAGAGAGTGCCGGGCTGTCGCTGGCGCTGGCCTCTCATCTTGCCGGTGTGAAACCGGCGACGCTGCGTGACTGGGAGCGGGACAGGAGCGCGCCGCGGGTGAACAAGCTTGTCAATCTGGCCGGCATTCTCGGCGTCAGCCCGACGCATCTGATGGCTGAGGAGGGGCAGTCGAACAATCCGACGGCAACCTCGCGCGGTCGGCAGGAGAAGCTTCTCAACCAGCTGAAGGCCGAGATCAGGGATATCGAGGCTCAACAGAAAGAGCTGACACGCCGCCTCAGCGCCGCGGTAAAAATCCTGAATAAATTGAAATAGACTGCTGATCGAAAAAGCCAACGGTTGCGGGTATGAGCAACCGTTAAATCGACGCCGTGGCTGTACCACTGCAAAAGTCGATCTGGGACTGCGCGGTCAGGCGCGGCAGATTAGAGACATTGATGTCTTAGATGTGAAAGTGCAGGGGTGAAGCGATACCTCCCCCTGCACGGATCGATTATTGGCACGGACCGGCTATTGCTAGGCAAGCACCAGGTTGGCTGCCGACGTCTTGCCGTTCTTGCCTGTCTCAAGTTCAAATGAGACTTTCTGGCCTTCCTGAAGGTCGGTCAGGCCGGCGGCCTGTACGGCCGTGATGTGAACGAAAACGTCCGAAGACTGGTCCTCTGGCTCAATGAAGCCATAGCCCTTGGTGGTGTTAAACCACTTAACTGTCCCAACACTCATAATTTTCTCCTGTGAATGGGGATTAGGTAAGCCATTCAATTCTGGTGAGAAAATCGTGGAAACCGTTCTGCAACCGCGCAGAATACTGTTTAGATAGCGCAAATTTGCAAAGTGTCCAGTCCAAAACACCATTTTTTTGCATTTCAGTATTTCGTGAAGCTGGCAAAAATCCGCTTTATTGGCGGCTGATCGGGGTGATCATATCGTCAATCGGGCGGTGCCCGTTGCATGCGTGCTGGCATGCTGAGGGGTGACAGGCTAACATCCGCACAGGGTGTGTTCCCCAATGCGAAGAGATCTCCAGAACAGACAGATATCGTACATCGTAGGTGAGGGTTTGTTATGACAGAAGCGGTGATTACCAGCTATACGCTAATAGACTTTCCAACGGAGAGCGACCTAACCGCATTTTTTGTTTTTGTTGAACAGAATTATGAGCAGCTTGCTAATGACCTTCGCGACAATGGCATGGTAAAATTCTACATCACGCGCGTATTCAATAAGGATGGTAAATTTACGGTTGGCAATTGGTTGGAATACAAGAATCAAGACGCCTATGTAGCCTGCGACCAAGTGTGGAAAACTTTTGTGGCTGAAGTCTTTCATCGAAATACAAGCATCACCGCGAAAATTGCGCCCCATCGCGGGATTGTTCAGTACGACTATAGCTGACGCGCCAATTTGGCCCGGTGTTCTTGGCCCGGTGTTCTTGCCCCGGTGTTCTTGCCCCGATCTGCTGCCGATCAATCCGCGGGCCGATCCGGCCTCACACTTGCTGCCTGATCGCCTGCTGGACTGTCATCCACACCACCGGTCAGCCATTCGCCTTGCACCTCGAAACAGCGCGTTGACGCAGCCCCTGCCAGATGGGAGGCTGGCGATACGGTGATCAGGTGGTGACAGGTTATGACGAAATCTTCAGCGTTGATGAGTTACAATGTTTTCACCTTCCCGTCAGAGGCGCAGATGCTCCTCCACATCAAAATTTGGGAAGTTCATTTCCCGGCATTGTTTGAAAAGCTGAAGGAAAAGGGCTGCACGGCCTATTCCTATAATCAGGTCTGGAACAGCCCCGGCACGTTCAAGACATCGGTGATGTATGAATATGAAAGCCCCGAGGCCTTCAAGGCGTGTCAGGATATAATGAAGGCATTCACGGTGCCGTTGATGGACGAAATCAAATCGACGGGCGCTGTTATCGAGGCCAGCAGAAATGTCATCCGGCATTCCGCGAGAATATCCTGACGCGTAGCTGGCGCCGCGGAGTTGGAGGTCGGTCTTATGTCAGAGGACAGGATGCCAGAAGCAAAACCACCCCTTTTCGTCAATTGCATGCTGATTGATTTCACGTCGGAGAATGATCTGGAACTCTACCTGAAAACACGGGAAGAGATGATGACACCGGCTCTCTATGACAGGCTGGCAAAGGCCGGCCTGACGCGCCAGGTGGTGTCAAAGGTCTGGAACAAGGACCAGCACAGATTGTCGGTTGTGTTTGAATATCGCTCGCAGGAGGCGTTCCTGAGATGCAAGGAGATATGGGATGGCGAGGTCGCGAAGTCGCCCTTCCTGACAAGGTTCGCGATGAAACATCAGAACAACCGCGGTGTGGTTGTGTCCGAATTTGTCGCCGACAGGTGACGTAATGCGGGGTGCTTTGACGCCGCCCGCGTCCAGCCAAGGCCCCATCCTACATCAACACGTTCGGCGAAAGCGAGGACATCGTGGCGATCCGCGAGGTGGCTGGCGCCGATGTGTCATCGACCACACCGATTGCGCAGATCGGCGCCCACTTCACGGGCTGCCCAAGACGGGCCGGGCACATCGGTGCTGTCCACAGGAGGTCAATCCTGCCACCGGCACCGTTCTTTGCGGCCACGTGGGCGCTGGCCAATTGGGGTGACATAGGTTTTGTCATCGAGTTGACTAATGATGAAGATTTGATGGTTAAGTGTTTTTTAGCGACCTTGGCCTTCGGCTTGCTTGTAGGTGTAATCAAAGAAATCAAGGGCGATCACCATGCTTATGGTGGCCCTGTACAGCCATCACGCCCATCCGCGCCATCTCCATGATTTAATGGATTTATGGCCCCGCATCCTTTCCAGCCTCCTAAAACCCGCCCGTGATAAATCTGCAATGACCAAACATTTCTGCACCACCGAAAGACTCTCAGTGGCTCTCCTAGAGCCATACACGGCATGTCTGTGCATCAGTCAGTCAGAATGTCACTGAGTGACGGTTCAGGTGGTTGCGGTGTGGGCCACCACCGTGACTAAATAT
>CBFHRT010000112.1:0-7209 GCA_965658285.1 Puniceispirillaceae bacterium (SeqCode)
TCATTCTGGTTTGTCGGAATCTTGCCTGAACTTTGGTCTGTGGTCCGAGAACAAGAATCGAAACACAAAGATCCGTGGTCGACGGACCCTGAGCCGCGGTCCGTGGGCGTTGAGCCTTGGACCTCGGGCGGGTGATGGGGTGGCAAAGATGCTGCTGTGTGGAAGCCGCGCTTCCACACAGGTCTCTCAGCGACAATCACCTGCTGGTTTTTGCGTAGTAACAAGCCGCGATTTTCCCGTCCGAATTAAAATGATAGGCACACATGTAAGCAATCATGTCATCCTGCGGGAAGGTGTGCCACACAAGGCACAGATCAGCAGTATCCACCAGACACCGGATTTCGATGCTGCCCTGTGGCACCCCTTTGTGCATTTCGTAGGTTTCATGCCGGTTCTTTACATTTGAGCCGACGGAGGATTTGTGCAGGGACTCGACGCTGATATCTTCCGCACTCATATCCCGAAAGGTTTCCGGAATGCCGCTTGCCATATCCTTGATGGCCGTCTCGATTTTCTCGAAATGCATCTCTGAAGTCTCCCTTTGTTTGAAGTCTTGGTAAGTAACCATTTTGCCGGTCAGGGGTTTGGCGTGAAGGTCCTGGTCGCTGTACTCGACCAACAGGGGCCGTTGTGTATCCAACCAGTCCACGCCAACGGTTGACCTCTCCGCCTGCTCGCTCTCTCACGACCGCTCCTTGATATTCGCAAGAAATTCGGCAAAACATTCAGGCCTCGGCTTGAACCTTTTAACCGAGATTTTTTTCATCCTAAGCACCCTTATTGGGCGGGCAACAATATCGGGCACGCCGACGCCGTTTCACTTCCCTATGCAGCGTGCATATGCAGCGTGACGTCTGCGCCTCAAAAAAGCCGCATCGCAGGCTGACGGACCGCCAACCGGCTCAATGCCTCAGCCTGCCGGACCTCTCACATGCTGGACTTTCGAGACCTTGCCATCTGAAAGTTCCATGCAGAACAGAAACACCTGCTGAACGCCGTTGAAATCACCGGTGCCCTTCCACACAACGATCTCGTCATTTTCATAAATGACTGACGACACATAATCCGTGCGGTCATTCTTCACAAAGTCCAGCCATTCCTGTTTGCCGCGCGACTGGTTGCCAAGGCTGGATTTGGCAAGGGACGTCCATGTGAGGTCATCAGCCATGGCGTCCGACAAGCCGGCCGGAATGTCGCCGGTCGCATGCGCTTTATTCAGATTGTCGATGAAATCCTGTCCGAAGCTCATAATACACCTCCAAAGTTAGCAAATAACTGTCACCCCGGAGATTTACGGCTGCGTTACAGAATTCCTGCAAGACAATTACATTTTGACATGCTGGTTGAGCTGCTGCGTTAACCCGGTCACAGATACTGACGTTCCCGCAAATGACCGGTTGATCCGTCCTGTCCATCGTTGGACAATCGCGTGTGGGTTGTCGTCTGGAAGGAAAGACCGATATGTCCTCAAGATATGCGATCTATGTTGTGCCGGACGATAACCCCCTGTTCCGGCGCGCAAGTCAGTGGCTTGGATGGGACTGCGTGGCGGCTGAAGCGCTGGGCCCGCCGTCGGAGGAAGAGCTTGCCAACCCGGCTGACCTGGACATCAGGGACGTTTCGGCAACCCCTCGAAAATATGGCTTCCACGGCACCATCAAACCACCCTTTTCGCTTGCGGAGGGTGTTGATGAAGCGACGCTTTGTGAACAGGCTCAGGCGATCGCAACAAGCCTTGAGCCGGTTGTTCTGGACGGGCTGGAGATACGCAGGATAGGCGGTTTCCTGGCCTTGGTGCCGAGGGCATCCAGCACGGCCCTGAACGATCTTGCGGCGCGCTTTGTGACCGACCTTGATCATTGCCGACGACCTGCCGGCCCTGAAGAACTCGCAAGGCGGCGCGCCGCCGGGCTGACACCGCGACAGGAGGAGATGCTCGTCGCGTGGGGCTATCCTTACGTTCTGGACGAATTTCGTTTTCACCTGACCCTTTCGGGCCGGCTGGATGAAGATAATATCGCTGCGGCACGGGACATGCTGTCCGCATGGATCGGGCCGGTCGTGCCGCGCCCGTTCCGGATTGAACGGCTGGCCCTGGTCAAGGACGGCGATGACGGACGGTTCAGGGTTGTCCGGTGGTTGCCACTTGGTGCCGGGACGCCAGAGTGCTGATCGCTGCCTGCATCTGCTGAACCCCGGTTGCAAGACTGCC
Source organism: Puniceispirillaceae bacterium (SeqCode) (assembly GCA_965658285.1). Lineage (GTDB taxonomy): Bacteria > Pseudomonadota > Alphaproteobacteria > Puniceispirillales > Puniceispirillaceae > UBA8309. Next base: position 2,213 of record CBFHRT010000112.1, read on the forward strand.
ATCATTCTCGACGACAATCGCATCAGCCGGCATCTCCGCCCGTGAGGTGGCAAGCCGGTTCCTGATGTCCGCAACAGTTTCGCGGCCACGCCGCGCCAGACGCTCGGCCCGAATGTCGATGTCGGCGGTCACCCATATCACCCTGAGGTCCGGCCACGCATCGCGCTGTTGCGCAAGCGCGTGACGAGACCCGTTAAACACAACTGTATGGCCATTCACCACAAGGTTTTCTGCGTCGATCGGGATGCCATAGGAAAGATCATGCGCCTCCCAGTGGAACAAAAATTTCCGACGTTCCTGAAGCCCCCGGAATTCGTCCGGCGTCACCGCAAGATGGTGTTCACCGCCGGCATCTGCCGGCCGGGTGATGGTGCGCCGCATGAAATGCACATGCGGAAGCCGCTCCCGCGCCCCGCTCAGCAAACTGTCCTTGCCGACACCGGAGGGACCAACAACAGCAATCAGGACGCCTGATTGTTTCACACTCTTTCCCCCGTCACGTGTTGTTGAAGGTGCTGACGTCGATTTCGCGGTCGGCCGCCCGGTCGCGTATATCGGCATCATGGAAGATCCCGACCATCGCCGAGCCGGTCTGCTTTGCCTCGGTGATCAGCTCCAGAACCGTCTGCCGATTTGCCGGATCAAGGCTGGCTGTCGGCTCGTCAAGAAGCAGCAGCTGATACGGATAGATAAAGCCCCGCGCGATATTGACCCGCTGCTGTTCACCTCCGCTGAAGGTCAACGGAGACAGCTCCCACAATGTTTCGGGAATCCGCAGGCGCGCCAGAAGCGCAGCGGCGCGTTCCTCGGCCTCGGGCTCGCTGCCACCGGCCCGTATGAAGGGTTCCGCCACCACGCGGATCGTCGGGATGCGCGGCAACACCCGCAGAAACTGGCTGACATAGCCAACCACGCTACGCCGCATCGCCATGACCTGGCGCGGGGTTGCCGTGACCATATCAGTATCGCCGATCAGGATGCTGCCACCCTCGCTTCGGTAGTTGCCGTAGATCATCCGCATCAACGAGGATTTGCCGCAGCCCGAAGGGCCGGTAAGCGCGACACATTCACCGGCATCAACCTCGAAGCTGGCGCCGCTCAGTACGCTGATATGGGCGTCATTCTGCTGATACAGATGGAAGGATTTTTCCAGTTTCGAGACGGATAGCATCATGATCACACCTGCAGAACGGAGCTGACGAGAAGTTGGGTATATTCATGCTTTGGATCATCCAGCACCTGATCCGACAGGCCGGACTCGACAACCCTGCCATGGCGCATGACCATCATCCTGTCGGCAAGCATGCGCACCACCGCCAGATCATGCGTCACGATGATGACGGCGAGGTCGAGTTCGGCGACAAGGTTGCGCAGCAGGTCCAGAAGCCGCGCCTGCACCGATACGTCAAGGCCACCGGTCGGTTCGTCCATGAAAACCAGCCGCGGGGCTGTGACCAGATTGCGCGCGATCTGAAGCCGCTGCTGCATGCCGCCGGAAAATGTCGAGGGGCGATCATCTATGCGCATCGGATCGATCTCGACACGCTCCAGCCATTTCGTTGCCGTCTGGCGAATATTGCCATAATGACGATTGCCCACGGCCATCAGCCGCTCGCCGATATTGCCGCCGGCAGAAATCGACATGCGAAGACCGTCGCGGGGGTTCTGATGGACGAACGCCCAGTCGCTGCGCATCAGGTGGCGACGTTCAGCCTCGTCCATGGCCAGCGTGTCGCGGGGGGCGCCATCCCGCATGCTGTAGGACACGGTGCCGCTGTCCGCGCCTAGATGGCCCGCCAGGCACCGCAGCAGGGTCGTCTTTCCGGAACCGGATTCACCAACGATGCCAAGCACCTCGCCGGCATGAAGTTCAAGCCCGACATCGGCGCAACCGACCTGGCGCCCGTATGATTTCGATAATCCGTCAACCTGCAGAAGAGGGCTCATCGGCTGCCTTCCTCATCGCCGTTCATTATCGCGGTCTCAAGCCGTCCCCCACAATAGTCGGTGTCCGAGCAGACGAACATGCGCGTCCCCTCGTCATCGACAATCACCTCGTCGAGATAGGAATCATCGGCCCCGCACAGCGCACAACGCTGGTCGGCGCGCATCGCCTCGAACGGGTAATCCTCGAAGTCGAGACTGACCACCTCGGTGTAGGGCGGGATGGCGTAGATCCGCTGTTCACGTCCGGCCCCGAATAGCTGGATCGCCGGCGAGCGGTGCATTTTCGGGTTGTCGAATTTCGGGATCGGCGACGGGTCCATCACATATCGTTCCTCGACCTTGACCGGATAGGCATAGGCGGTGGCGATATGGCCATGCTGCGAGATATCTTCATACAGTTTCACATGCATCAGCCCGTATTCCTCGAGCGCGTGCATCTTGCGGGTCTCCGTCTCTCGCGGCTCGAGAAAGCGCAGCGGCTCCGGGATCGGCACCTGATAGACAAGAATCTGCGCCTCACCAAGCGGGCTTTCCGGAATGCGGTGGCGTGTCTGGATGATGCTGGCCTCGCCGGTTGCCTCGGTTGTGGCAACACCCGCGGTGCGCTGGAAGAAGCGGCGAATGGACACCGCGTTGGTCGTGTCATCGGCACCCTGGTCAATGACCTTCAGGCAATCATCAGGCGTCAGGCAGGCGGCCGTCACCTGGACACCGCCGGTACCCCAGCCATAGGGCATCGGCATTTCACGGCTGGCAAAGGGGACCTGATATCCCGGAATGGCGATTGCCTTGATCAGGGCGCGGCGGATCATCTTCTTCGTCTGCTCGTCAAGATAGGCGAAGTTGTAGGCAGTCTCCGCGTTGCTGACCGGCTGGTCAGGAATGCTGTTGTCGGGGCTCATTCCGCCACCTCCTTGCCGTCGCGTGCCGCCATTGCGTCATTTCGAATGCGGCGAATCAGTTCAAGCTCCGACTGAAAATCGACATAGTGCGGCAGCTTGATATGCTCGACAAAACCGGTGGCCTGTATGTTGTCGCAATGCGACAGCACGAATTCCTCGTTCTGCGCCGGCGCACCGACATAATCCTCGCCAAGTTCCTGCCAACGCAGCGCGCGGTCGACCAGAGCGACGGCGATTGCCTTGCGTTCCTGCTGGCCGAATACCAGCCCATAGCCGCGCGTGAACTGCGCCGGTTGGCTCTTCGAGCCCTGAAACTGATTGACCGTCTCACATTCGGTGACCTCGATCTCGCCAATCGTGATGGCAAAGCCGAGTTCGGGAATCTCCATCTCCACCTCGACAATGCCGATCCGCAATTCACCGACAAAGGCGTGATTACGGGCATAGCCGCGCTGCGTCGAATAGCCGAGGCCGAGAAGAAAGCCCTCATCACCGCGGGCAAGTGCCTGCAGGCGCAGGCTGCGGTCAGCCGGAAAGCTCAGCGGCGCGCGCGTCAGATCCGGGACGTCCGCATCCGCATCTCCTGTGGGCTCCGCCTGCATCAGCCCGTCACGATCCAGCAGCCCCAGCACATGCGGTTTCGCGGCATCGCCCGTTTCGGCGTAAATGGCCGGGGCGGGTGGCTGCTGTTCGACAAGATCGAAATCCAGCAGCCGATGCGTGTAGTCAAAGGTCGGGCCCAGTATCTGGCCTCCGGGGATATCCTTGAAGGTTGCCGAAATGCGCCGCGCACAAAGCATCGCGCCGGTATCAATCGGCGTCGTGCCGCCAAACCGTGGAAGCGTAGTCCGAAAGGCGCGGATCAGAAACGTTGCCTCGATCAGGTCGCCGCGCGCCTGTTTGATGGCAAGCGCGGCCAGCTCGGGGTCATAGAGGGATCCTTCAGCCATGACCCTGGCAACGGACAGTTGCAGCTGCTCGGCAATCTGGTCCAGCCCCAGATCGGGCACCGACTGATCACCGCGGCGCATCTCTGCAAGCCAGCGATGCGCGTTGTCGATTGCCTTTTCCCCGCCCTTGACCGCTACATACATGGCTCAGCCCTCCGGTTCGGCGAGTCTTGTGCTACGCGGGACAGCGGCAAGCCGCGTCCCGTTGGTGAGGATCATGTCGATCCCGAGCGGGAAGCGCGCTGCGTTGAAGGCGAAGAAGGCAGCATCCGGCACCGCAAGACGTGACGTTGTTTCAATGCCGGGACCACGAATCGCAAGGCCACCCTCACCGAGATCGGGATATTCGACGATCAGCGTCACCGATTGATCGGGATAGGACGCTGTTCCGGTTCTGTATTGCGCCAACGGCATCAGATCGGCCCAAGAACCGACGGCGAAGGTGGCTTGCGAAGGGGGGATGATCGACGCGCCGGTGTGAAAGGCAAGCCAGTCCCGGACCGGCTTGCTGTCAGCGTCGCCTGCCAGATGCACCGGCGTGTCATGATCTGCCAGCGTCAGCAGCACCGCGCCGGCGGCGGCGGAAAGCGGCGCTGGCGGCGCGGCGGTATCAACCGTCTCAATACAGCCGGGGCGAGCCATTACCCCCAGCACATGCCGGAAGACACGCGCCGAATCGATGGCAGGGTTGGCAAAGCCGCCCTCAAGTCCTGTCACCGCCATCAATCGTCTCCGCGCGCCATGGTGAAGAAATCGACCTTGGTGGCAGCCGCCCGTTCGGCACGCGACCGGCGACGCTCTGTGCGCGCATCACGAAGCGGTTGCAGGACCGCCTGGTCGAGACGGGCTGCCTCCGGCCCCTGCATGAGCGCGTCCACAAGCGCCACGGTTTCGGCCTGTTGCCTGTCACGGCCCTGACACCATCCATGGCCGACAGTGCCGTCGGCGAGTCGCAGGCTTGCTCTCGTCACCGTCATCTCCCCCAGATTGAAGGGCTTGCCGACGCTACCGGCGCGCCCGCGCACCATGACCGCACCAATTTCGGCCTTGCGAAGCACGACATAATCAGGGGCAAGACCGGCCTCAGCCCACAATGTGCCAAGCATCTGCGCGTTCGACGTCGCCAGAAGACTTAGCCATTCCTGCCTATCCGCCATATGCTCTACCCTTTCGGACCAATGGCTGCTCCAGTACTATA
>CBFHRT010000113.1:0-7102 GCA_965658285.1 Puniceispirillaceae bacterium (SeqCode)
CGTCGGCAAGATGGCCGGCGGCACCGCGCCGATCCTTATGGACGGGCCCGAGACGCTGTATTCGAACCCGCTGCCGCATGTGCTGATCCTGACGGCGATTGTCGTCGGCGTGGCGACAACGGCGCTCGGGCTGGCATTGGTTCTGCGGATTCACGCCGCCTTTGGCAGCATAGAGGATGACGAGGTGCTGGCGATGAAGGCCGAGGCGGCCGAGCCACGCGCCAGGCGCGGTGATGACATGGGGGATGCGGCATGAGCCTTGCCCAGATCATCGCCAACCTGCCGGCGCTTGTTGTTGCCATTCCCCTTCTGCTGTCACCTGTTGCGGCGATGACCCCGGTGGCCGGGCTTGCCTGGCTGCTGGCGGTGACTGGCAGCGGTGCGGCCTTTCTGTGCGCGCTGTTGCTGCAGGGAGCGGTGACAGGCGGCGAGAGTTTCAGCTATTTCCTTGGTAACTGGCCGCCACCCTGGGGAATTGAATTCGTCGTCGATGCACCATCCGCCTTCACCGTTCTGGTGATGTCGGGGCTTGCTTTCGTGACGACCTTGTTTGCGCGCACGGCGCTGCTTGCCGAGATCGCCGAGGCCGATGCCGGCAAGGCCTATGCCGCCTGGCTTCTTGCCTGCGGGGGGCTTTCCGGCCTCGTGATGACGGGCGATGCCTTCAATTTGTTTGTCTTTCTTGAGATTTCGGCGCTTTCCTCGGTCATCCTGATCGCGCTTGGCGCCGGGCGTGACAGGCGGGCGCTGATCGCCGGCTATAATTATCTGGTGATCGGGGCGGTTGGCGCGACCTTCTATGTCATCGGGGTTGGATTCATCTATGCCGTCACCGGCTCGCTGAACATGAACGACCTAGCGGTACGGATCCCCGAAGTGCCGCAGACAACCGTGGTGATGGTCGGGTTCGGCTTCATGATGGCCGGTATTTTGGTGAAAGCGGCGATCTTCCCGGTTCATGTCTGGTTGCCGGCTGCCTATGCGTTTGCGCCGTCAGCGGTGTCATCGCTGCTGGCCGCGATCGCGACAAAGGCGGCGCTCTATGTTATCGCGCGGATCGTTTTCGATGTTTTTGCCGGCATGCCCGAGTTGACCGGGTTCGCGCTGCAATTCGTTCTGGTGCCGCTGGCGCTTGGTGGCATTTTCGTCGGCACCATCCTCGCCATTTATGAGAATGACATCAAAAAGCTGCTGGCGTTCAGTTCGGTGGCCCAGATCGGCTATATCGCGCTTGCCTTTGGCGTGTCGACGACCGCCGGCATTGCCGCCGGATTTATCCATATCGGCAACCACGCGCTGATCAAGGGCGGACTGTTTGTCGCTGTCGGTGCCTATGCGGTGCTGCTGGGACGGCGGATCAACCTGGCGCAGATGGCAGGGCTTGGCCGGCGCATGCCGATAACCACGACGGCGTTCCTGATCTGCGGACTCAGCCTCATCGGCCTGCCGCTTACCGCCGGCTTTATCTCAAAACTCTATCTTGTGCGGGCGCTTCTCGAGGCCGAGATGATCATTGTCGTCGGACTGGTTCTGGGTAGCAGCGCGCTGTCAGTCGCCTATCTGTGGAAGATTGTCGAGGTGCTGTGGAAGCCGGCCGCTGATACCGCGCCAGTGCGCGAGGCGCCGGCACTCTATCTGCCGCTGTGGATCCTGGCGCTTGGCAATCTGTGGTTCGGCATCGCGCCGGCACCGCTTGTTGACGCGGCAATGCGCGCCGCCATGCAGATGACCGGGGGGATGTGATCATGCTGATGCAGCCCCAGACAGCGTTGCTGGTCGGTATCTTGGCGCCGCTTGTCACCGCATTGCTGGTGCCGTTCCTGGCCGTCAGATCGAACTGGCGTGACATCGCCGGTCCTGTTGGCGCGCTGGTGACCTTTATCGCCGCTGTCGAGGTGGCGGCCGACGTTCTGGCAGGCGGCACGCCGACATGGGTCGCGGCCGAGATCGCGCCGGGGCTCGACCTTGCCTTCCGGGTGACGTCTCTTGGAGCCATTTTCGGTCTTGTTGCCTCGGGGTTGTGGATCCTTGCGGCGGTCTATTCGGTCGGCTATATGCGCGGCAATCATGAAAAGCACCAGACGCGCTTTGCCGCCTTTTATGCGGTTGCGGTGCATGCCGCGATGGCGATTGCCTGGTCGGGCAATCTTCTGGTGCTGTTCATCTTCTACGAGATCCTGACCTTCTCGACCTTCCCGCTGGTCACCCACAAGGACAGCCGCGCGGCGCGCGATGCCGGTCGCCTCTATATGAGCATTCTTGTCGGCAGCTCGGTGATTCTGTTGTTGCCGGCGGTGATCTATGTCTGGCTGATGACCGGGCGGCTTGATTTCGTGCCCGGAGGTATCCTGAAGGACGCCATTCCCGCCGCCGCCGCGCCGTGGTTGCTGGCGGCCTTCGTCTTCGGCGTCGGCAAGGCGGCGGTGATGCCGCTTCATCGCTGGCTGCCGGCGGCGATGGTCGCGCCAACACCGGTGTCTGCACTGCTTCATGCGGTGGCGGTTGTGAAAGCCGGCGTGTTCACGCTGTTGATGGTTGTTGTCTATATCTTCGGCATCGATTTCCTGGCCGATACCGGCGCCGCGACATGGCTTGTCTGGCTGACCTGTTTCACCATCCTGGCGTCGAGTTGCGTTGCCATCACCAAGGATGATCTGAAGGCGCGGCTTGCCTATTCGACGATCAGCCAGCTGTCCTATGTGGTGCTTGGTGCCGCCATTGCCACGCAGATGGCGGCCACCGGCGCGGCGCTTCACATCGTCATGCACGCGGCTGGCAAGATCACCCTGTTTTTTGTTGCCGGCGCCATCTATGTGCAGGCACATATCACGAAGATTTCCGATCTTGACGGGCAGGGCCGCGAAATGCCCTGGCTGTTTGGCGCGTTCTTCCTTGGCGCGCTGTCGATTATTGGCATTCCGCCGCTTGGCGGCAGCTGGTCGAAATTCTATCTGATGGCGGGCGCAGCGGATGCCGGGCTGGTCATGGTGCTTGCCGTTCTCAGCCTGTCATCCTTGCTGAATATCTATTACCTGCTTGATCCCGTGGCGCGCGGCATCTTCAAGCCGAAGGTCAAGGAGGTGAAGATCGACCGGCATGTTCTGACGATCCTGCCGCCGGTGCTGACGGCCGCGCTCAGCGTGGCGCTGTTCTTTTTCGCCGGCACATTCCTTGAGCTGGCAGAGGCGATGGTGAGGCGATGAGCGGACAGAGCGAAGAATCGGCGCGCCTGGCGCTGATGGGGACATGGGCAACGCGGGTGCTGCTGGCCACAGGCGCGGTGCTTGTGGTGCTGGAATTCGTCATTCACCGGCATGGCGAGATCGCCGCCGAGGATATTCCGCTGTTCCCGGCGGTCTATGCCTTCGTGATCTGTGTTGCCATTGTGGTTGGTGGAATCTGGCTGCGGAAGTTCGCGATGCGGGATGAGGATTATTACGATGATGAGTGATATCCTGACCAGCATGCCCCCCGGCTTTATCATGATCCTTGCGGCTCTGCCGGTAATTTTCGTGCCGCACCATCTCCGCCAGATCTTCATGCTGGCGGTGATCGGCCTGTCGGCATACAGCCTGACGGCGGGCGCCGGCGATCATTGGGTTGCCGGGCTCATGGGGTTGGAACTTGTCCTCTACCGGGCCGATCACCTCAGCCTTCCCTTTGCCATCATCTTCCATATCGCGGCGGCGCTGAACGTCTTTTATGGCTGGCATGAACGCCGCGTGACCGACCATGTCGCTGGCCTTGCCTATGCCGGTGCTGCCATTGCTGCGCTTCATGCCGGTGATCTGTTGACGCTGTTCATCTGGTGGGAGGCGACGGCCGTCACCTCGGTCTTCCTGATCCTGGCGTCGGGGACGCAACGCGCGCGCCATGCCGCCATGCGCTATCTGATAGTGCAGGTGTTGTCGGGCGTGCTGCTGCTGTCCGGTGCGGCGATGTTCTATAGCGAGACCGGATCCATGGCCTTCACCGCGATGGAGCTTGGCTCGCCCGCCACCTGGCTTGTGTTCATTGCTTTCGGCTTCAAGGCGGCATTTCCGCTTCTCAATGGCTGGCTTCAGGATGCCTATCCCAGGGCCACCGTCGTCGGCACAGTGGTGTTGTCGGCCTTCACGACCAAGCTTGCCATCTATGCGCTGGCGCGGGGATTTGCCGGCACCGACCTGCTGATCGTCATCGGCTGTCTGATGGCGGCGCTTCCGGCGTTCTTCGCGGTGATTGAAAACGACATGCGGCGGGTTCTCGCCTACAGCCTCAACAGCCAGCTCGGCTTCATGGTGGTGGCCATCGGCATCGGCACCGAGCTGGCGATCAATGGCGCGGTGGCGCATGCCTTTGCGTCTATCATCTATAAGGGCCTGTTGTTCATGAGCATGGGCGCGGTGCTGTACCGTGTCGGCACCATCAAGGCGTCAGAGCTTGGTGGCCTTTATCGCTGTATGCCCTGGACCACGGTGTTCTGTATTGTCGGGGCGATGTCGATTTCGGCCTTTCCGCTGTTCATCGGTTTTGCCGCGAAGTCGCTGATCATGTCGGCGCTTGGCTACAAGGGCCTTGTCGCGGCCTATCTGGTGCTGCTGGCGGCGTCGGCTGGCGCGCTCCTTCATTCGGGGATCAAGATCCCGTATTTCGCCTTCTTCGGCCATGATGGCGGGCACAAGGTCAAGGAAGCGCCCTTTGGCATGCTGGTGGCAATGGGGCTTGCCAGCGTCCTGTGCATCGGCATCGGGTCATTCCCCGGGCTTTTTTACCAGATCCTGCCCTACAGCATTGATTACAATCCCTATGATGCCAGCCATGTGGTCGGCCAGCTGCAGTTGGTGATCTTCTCGATCCTCGCCTTTACCTTCCTCATGGCGCTCAAAGTCTACCCGCTGGAAGTGCGGTCGACCGTGCTCAACACCGACTGGCTGTATCGCCGCATGGCGCCGGCCATCGGGCGGCCGATCCTGTGGGCGATCATGGCGGTGTGGCACAGCTTCACCGCTGCCATTGCCGGTTATCGTGACGCCATTCTGGAGGTGGTGGAGCGCCTGATGCATGCCCCCATTACCGGTCCGACAGTGCCCGGGCGGGCGGTGATGATCCAGACGTTGGTCCTGATTGTCATTCTGGCCGTCGGCTATCTCGTTGCCGGATAGGTCGCGTTATCGTCTCGCCGCCCTGCTATTGCTGGGGGTGGCGCTTTTCAGCCCGGTCCTGCCGGCGGGCGCGGCTGACAGGCCGTCATTCGACAGCGGCATGGTCCGGCTCGACCGGGGTGACGGCACGATCATTGCGTTCACCGTCGAGATTGCGCGTACGCCGCGGCAATGGTCATTCGGGCTGATGCATGTGACCTCCATGCCCGACGGGCAGGGGATGCTGTTCGTCTTTCCCGACATGGCGCCGCGCAGCTTCTGGATGAAGAACACCCTGATCCCGCTCGACATGCTGTTCTTCGATGATGCGGGCGGGCTTGTCTCGGCGTTTGAAGACGTCCCCCCGCATTCGCTTCAATCGCGCCGATCGGCGGGCGATGCCCGGTTTGTGCTGGAGCTGAATGGCGGCACCATGGCAGCAAACGGCATTGGTGGCACGGCGCGGCTGCTCAGAGGCGAAAATGATGGCTGGTAGGCGCACGGCGACATGACATACGCAGATGCGAATTGGCTTGATTAAAGCTGGTCAAACTCATACAAACAGCCGCGTCGGAGTGTAGCGCAGCCTGGTAGCGCATCTGGTTTGGGACCAGAGGGCCGGGGGTTCGAATCCCTCCACTCCGACCATTCCCTTCCCATGACATCAAAGCCCTGCCAATGCGGCGCAGGCTACTCGTCCATCATTTCGCCGCTACCGCCCATTTCGGCCGGGAAATCCTTGAATTTCGGAAGACCATCCCTTATCGGCAGAACGGCGCTTTCATAATTGACATGTGCCGTCGGCGTAAAGGTGAAGTCCTTGATCACCGCTGCATAGACATCAATGATTCCATAAGTGTTGCGGTGGTCGGTCAGAACATGCCCACCGCATTTCTCGCACCAGCTGCGGTCATGTCCCTCGGCCTGCGCATAGGAACGCAGCGAATCGGCACCCTTGGTTACCGTGACATCTTCGGGTTTGAAAAGGGTGGCGCCGTTGACCGGGGCGGCCGACCAGGCCCGGCAGATCTTGCAGTGGCAGACCATCATGGCGACAGGATCGCCGGTAATTTCAACCTCAACCTCTCCGCAGAGGCAGTTTCCCGTATGCTTCGTCATGATGTCACCCTCTCAATTTAAATTAGGTTTATCTGAAAAAGCTATCACAATACCCATTGAGATTAACCTGAATTCTTCTGGTCATGTCAGCGGGCAATCTGGAGACTTGACGGGGCCGCGCTGGCATAAGATAGAAGAGAGGTTATCAACGCATCCGTGGGGGAATGAAATGGCGCGCGCGCGAATCTACCGACCTTGCAAGACCGCCATGCAATCGGGACGGAAAGCCTCGGTCACGCGTGGCAATGAATGGGTTCTGGAATATCCGCGCAGCGGGGTGGTGAAGCCGGATCCCCTGATGGGCTGGCAGTCCTCAGCCGACACCGCGCGTCAGGTGCGGGTCCGCTTTCCCGACCGCGACAGCGCGATTGCCTATGCCGAGGCGCATGGCATCGACTATCAGGTGACGGAGCCGAAAAAACGCCGGGTAAAGCCGAAGGCCTATGCCGACAATTTCGCCTATACACGGAATGGCGCCTGGACGCACTGATCCCGCCTCACTGCTGCTGACGTACTCACTCATCTGTGAGTGAAAGCTGCATATAGACAACATCCAGATATTCACCGAATTTGAAGCCGATCTCGCGTGCCGTGCCGATATGGCGAAACCCGTGCGCGCGATGCAGTTCGATCGATGATGCATTGGCGGAATCGCCGATCACCGCCATCATCTGGTGATATCCCCGGGTTTTCGCGGCGGCGATCAGTGCCATCAGAAGCCGGCTGCCGATGCCGCGACGCATCGCCTCGTGGTGGAGGTAGATGCTGTCCTCGACGGTCAACCGGTAGCCATGACGGGCTTTGTGCGGACCGGCATAGGCATAACCACATACCGCGCCGTCGCTCTCGGCGACAAGGAC
>CBFHRT010000114.1:0-6987 GCA_965658285.1 Puniceispirillaceae bacterium (SeqCode)
GTTTCGGCCATGATAGGCCAGATACCAGTCAACGAACCGCTTTACCCCGTCACGCACATCGGTGTCGGGCGCGAACCCGACCCATGCCGCCAGTTCCGAGGTGTCGGCACTCGTCATCGGCACATCGCCGGGCTGCATCGGCATCATGTTCTTCTTCGCCGTGAGACCAAGCGCTGATTCCAGTGCTCCAATGTAATCCATCAAGGGCACCGGATTGCCGTTGCCGATATTGAACACCCGGAATGGCGCGCGTGATGATTGCGGGTCTGGTGCCTTTGGGTCGAAATCCGGGTTCGGGGTGGCGGTCTTGTCCAGCACCCGGATCACGCCCTCGACAATGTCGTCGATATAGGTGAAGTCGCGCACCATCTCGCCATTATTGTAAACATCGATGGCCTCGCCCCGCAGCATCGCTGCCGCGAATTTGAACAATGCCATGTCCGGCCGACCCCACGGGCCGTAGACAGTGAAGAATCGCAGGCCCGTCGTCGGCAAATCGAACAGATGGCTGTAGGTATGCGCCATCAACTCATTCGCCTTCTTTGTCGCCGCGTAGAGCGAGACCGGATGGTTGACGCTGTGATGCTCGCTGAACGGCGCCACCTCGTTGCCGCCATAAACCGAGGATGAACTGGCATAAACAAGATGTTCGACTTCGTTGTGCCGGCACCCCTCAAGGATGTTCATGAAACCGGCCAGATTGGCATCAACATAGGCATGTGGATTGTCGATCGAGTAGCGAACCCCGGCCTGCGCCGCGAGATGGATGACCCGGTCCGGTGCCTCCCGCGCGAAGAGCTCTGCCATCGCCTCCCGATCCTCGATCGAGATCACATGATTTGTGAAGGCCGGATGATCCACGATCCGCGCCAAACGGCTTTCCTTCAGTGACACCTCGTAATAATCATTCAGATTATCGATGCCGACAACGCTGTCGCCGCGCGCCAGCAACCGTTCCACACAATGCATGCCGATAAAGCCGGCCGCGCCTGTTACCAAAACCTTCATGACCTGTACCTTCTCTCAGACCTTAGTGGACCGATCACACCATGCCACCGGGCTTGCCGCCGTGATGGTAAGGAATGACCGAAATGTTACGGCCGATCTGGATCGTCATCAGATCCTCGGCAACCAGAACCGTGCCATCATATTCGGTGGCCAGCTCTGTCATGACATCATTGATCGGCACCGGGTCGGGGGGGAGCAGCACAAGATGCGTCAGCAAGGCAAGCTTCGGCCTTGTCTGGGCAAAGACCCGCCCGACCTCGGCCGGGGTGGCGTGATGGTCGATGGCCACTTTTACCGCCGGATAGTTGGCCAGCGTTGCGGCGCTCGCCGCGCCAACCTCATGCACGAAAACATCCGCGCCCTGCGCCTGCGCGATCAGGTTTTCATTATAGCGCGTGTCGTGACTGTGAACGAAGACATGCCCGCCATATTCGACCCTGAACCCATAGGCAAGGCGGATGAACTCACCATGATCAACCTTGATGGCCCGGATCACCAGCCCGTCACGGTCATAGACGACGCCTTCGGCATATTCATGCGGGATGATCCGCATATGTTCGGGATCAATTTCACTGTCGGCAACCCTGATCGCCCGGTCGGGATTGGTCGCCAGCCATGCACCGTCGGCAATATCGTGGATGCCGGGCGGGCCATAGACCTGCAGCGGCGCTCTGCGCCCGCCAAATTTCTGCGGGATGCTGCCTGTCATCGCCATGTCAAACAGGCCTGAGTAATGGTCGGAATGATAGTGAGAGATGATGATCGTATCGACGCAGCCAACCCCGAGACCGATCTGTGAGAGGCGAATGGCCGTCCCGCGACCACAATCGATCAAAACGCGTTGGCCGCCGGCCTCGATCAGCGTTGATGTACCGAAGGCGTTGATCTGCGGGTTGGGGATGCCGGTACCAAGAAGCGTAATCTTCAGCATGTCATCCTGCGAAGTCTTGTCTGTCATAAGCATCCCCAATGCCCAACGCCGATCCGGCGCCCATCTGGCACAAATTTAGCGCCAGTCCGGCGGTATTGGCACAAAACAGCATGCCTGTCCCCGCCACGCAAGTCCCGATCACCTTACATGGCACGAACCGGTTTTTTTGGTGGCGTCGCCAGCCACCTGGCGGTAACCATGCCACAGTTGGAACAACCACAGCTAGTGAGTGGCGATATGACCGAAGTTTTTATCTGTGATGCCGTGCGCTCGCCAATCGGCAGATTCGGTGGCGCGCTGTCCGGGGTGAGGGCCGATGATCTTGCCGCGCACCCCCTCACCGCGCTGATGGAACGCAACCCCGATCTGGACTGGTCGGCGGTGGATGAAGTGATCCTTGGCGCAGCAAATCAGGCTGGCGAGGACAACCGCAATGTCGCACGGATGGCACTGCTTCTGGCAGGCCTGCCGCAAAGCGTGCCGGGAATCACCGTTAACAGGCTGTGCGCCTCGGGCATGGAGGCGGTCATTGCCGCGTCGCGGATGATCAGGGCCGGCGAAGGCGGGCTTGTCATCGCCGGCGGGGCTGAAAGCATGAGCCGCGCGCCCTTTGTCATGCCGAAGGCGGACAGCGCCTTTTCCCGCAAGGCCGAGATCTATGACACAACCATCGGCTGGCGATTCGTGAACAGGCAGATGAAGGCGCTTTACGGCACCGACTCCATGCCGGAAACAGGCGAGAATGTCGCTGAAAGATGGAAGGTCAGCCGCGCCGACCAGGACGGTTTCGCACTGCGATCACAGCAGAAGGCCGGCGCCGCGATGGCGAATGGCCGGCTGGCCGCTGAAATCGCCCCGGTGCTGATCCCACAACGCAAGGGCGACCCGGTGACCGTTGATGCCGATGAACATCCGCGTCCTCAGACGACATTGGAGCAGCTTGCCAAACTGCCAACACCATTCCGCGAGGGCGGGTCGGTCACCGCCGGCAACGCCAGCGGGGTGAATGACGGCGCCGCTGCCATGATCATCGCCAGCGCCGATGCTGTCCGCGCGCAAGGGCTGACGCCGCGGGCGCGGATCGTAACGGCCGCCGCCGCTGGCGTTGAACCTTCCGTCATGGGTATTGGACCTGTGCCGGCGACGCAGCGCGCCCTGGCACGGGCCGGGTTGAGCATCGCGCAGATGGATGTCATCGAAATCAACGAAGCCTTTGCCGCGCAGGGGCTTGCCTCAATGCGCGAGCTTGGCATGGCGGATGATGATGACCGGGTGAATCGCAATGGCGGGGCCATCGCGCTTGGTCACCCGCTGGGGATGAGTGGCGCGAGGCTGATCATGACGGCCACCGAGGAAATGCAGCGCCTGAACGGGGCCCGATACGCCCTTTGCACCATGTGCGTCGGCGTTGGCCAGGGCAGCGCTGTTATTCTGGAAAGATGCTGAAGGCGGCTCGCTGAAAAAGCGTCAGGCAGCGACGATGCCTGACGCATCACCCTTGGCGAAATGCGGCATGACCTCTTCGGCGAAATACTGGATTGAATCCATCGTTTCGTGGGGGTCACAGCCGAAATTCACATTCATGATGATGCGGTCGACACCCATTTCATCATAGGCCGACAGCTTATCGATCATTTCCTGCTTCATGCCGATCAGAAGGCTCTTTGCCAGCTGGTCGATAGGCTGGTGGCGCGGCAGCGCGCGCACAATCCCGCCATCGACAAAGCCGGGGCCACCATAGACGTT
Source organism: Puniceispirillaceae bacterium (SeqCode) (assembly GCA_965658285.1). GTDB lineage: Bacteria > Pseudomonadota > Alphaproteobacteria > Puniceispirillales > Puniceispirillaceae > UBA8309. Next base: position 3,686 of record CBFHRT010000114.1, read on the forward strand.
CTCGAAGCGTCCGAGGAAGGAATGCGCCATCTGGATTCGCTCGCGCTTTTCCATCTCGCTGTGACACATGAAGCCTACGCGAAGCAGCGTCAGTGAAGTCTCGCCCGAATCGCCAAGTTCTTCCTTGCCGCGATTGAAGGCCGCCACCTGGTCGCGAAGGAAGGCCTCGTTGCCGGGCTGCGGGGTCGTCTGGACGTGATATCCCTGCCGCGCGCAGTGGTAGATGGCGTCGGGATTGACCGCCGCCATCATCATCTGCGGGCCACCGGGATTCACCGGGCGCGGCATCACGGTGATCGGGCCGAATTTGTAATACTTCCCGTCCCACGAAACTTCCTCTTCATTGAGAAGCGCCTGCAGGACCGCCAGCGATTCGTCGAACCGCTCGCGTGTCTCGTGCATCGGAATGCCGAGACTTTCCATCTCATAAGAGAAGTTGCCACGGCCAACACCAAGCAGCATCCGCCCTTCGGTGAAAATATCGGCAACAACCACCTCGCCGGCAAACACCCGCATATCGCGGATTGGCAATATGGTGATGGCGGTGATGATCTTGATCTGTTCGGTATGCGCCGCGATCTTGACGGCGAATTGCAACGGCGCCGGCATCATCAGACAGTTCATCAGATGATGTTCGGTAATGGTGACAGAATCAAAACCCAGCCTGTCCGCAAGCACCGCCTGTGCCAGCATATCCTGATAGACGCGGTCGCCACCATACGACTTGTCGGGGTAGTCCGCCGATAGCTGAATACTGAATTTCATTGATCCCCCTGACCGGCTCTCCCCGAACCTGTCACTAAATTAGACTATACCTAAACTGCGATCACGCCAACAACAAAGGCAATCCGTCTAAACAGTGTCAGGAGCAGCCTTTGCAGGACGCAGACCGCCAATGGATCCGCGCGCCACATATTCCGCCACGACCAGGGAAATCAACCAGCCGGAGGTGACAGCCGTCGCGATGCCGAACCAGACACCCATGACGCCGAAATCGTAAATCGCCACATAGACATAGACGAAAAACGCCACTCCGAATGCCTGTCGGTAAGCCCCGATCCAGAATGTCCAGATAGGGCGTTTGAGCGCCTGCAGGAACGAGTTGATGGCAAACAGCATCATGTAGATTGGCAGAATGAAGCCGTCGACGCGGAGATAGCTGACGCCGATCCTGATCACCTCGGGATCATCGGTGAAAGTGCGCATCAGCAGGGGCGAGGCAAAGAACAGGATCGGACAGGCAACAGCCATGAACATCCAGCCGAATTTCCAGCAATCGAACAGCGCCTGACGCACGCGGTCATGCCGCCCGGCCCCGAAATTCTGCGCTGCAATCGGCAGCAGCGCGCCGGTAAGCCCGAACACCGGCAGCAGGAACAGCTGTTCAACCCGCAACGCAACACCGTAAGCCGCCACCGCAGAGGTGCCGAAGCTCTTCAGATAGAACTGGACGATAAACCCCGCCGACATCATCACGAACATGGTCATCGCCACCGGCAGCATCTGCCGCGCTATGGCGCTGTAGGTGCCCATTTCGGGCCAGAAGCAGGACCGTGTAACACCATCCATCAACTCGGTCTTGAACAGCCGCCAGATCACATAGACCATGATCCCGGTCTGGCTTAGCACTGTGGACACGGCAATGCCGTCAAACCCCATGCCGTCCCAGATCCCCGGAATGCCGAATACCAGAACCGGATTGAGAGCGATATTGGCGAAAAAGGCGGCAATCTGGCCGCGCTGCATCGACACGGTGTCGCCCTGGGATTGCAGCACCCCGTTGACCCCGAAAGCCAGAATGAACCCCGGCATCGACAGCAGCAGAACCCGCAGATACCGCGTGCCGGCGTCACGATAATCACCTTCAGTCGAAACAAGCTTGATCAGTTCAGGCCCGATAAACCAGGCCGCCACCATCAGAACAAGGCTGATGGCGACACCGAAACCTATCCCCCGCGCGGCGACGATGCGCGCCTCCTCGTCATTCTTCGCGCCGATGGCGTTGCCGACCAGCGCCGTCATCGCCGATGACAGGCCAAAACCAAAGGTTATGAACAGGAAAAAGGCCTGGAACGAGATCGCAAGGCCGGCCTGCGCCGCCGTGCCGATCAATCCGGCAAAAAAGACATCGACGACATTATACAGCGTGGTGAACACCATGCCGATGGCCGCCGGAATGGCAAGGCGCCGGAAATGGAGCGCCAGCGAGCCCTCGGTCAGATCATAGGTACGCGCCATATATAGGGACCTCGGCCATCGTCGGATCATCAGGGCAGATGGTGTCTTGGTGACAATCCGCGAAACGTCGCGAACTATGCGCCCGGACACGCCAAAAGTCCATGTCCGCAAATGTGGCTATTCGGCCGGCACGCGGTCGAGGCGCTGAGAGTCCGCCTGGATCGGCAGAATGGCCCCGGCCATCACCACCAACAGCGCCAGCACACTCATCAGACTGAACAGCGTCGACATTTCATAGCCGGCCTGAAGAATGGCACCGCAAATCGGCAATACCGACGCGCCGATGGTCAGATTGACCATGAATTTCACGCTGAGAACACGCGCCCGCCAGCTGTCCGGGACATAGCGCGACAGGATGGTGTCGGTGATCGGGATCTGGCCGAAGACAAAACACATCGCGATCAGCATGGCGAAGAACAGCGCGTAATCGGTAAAGCGCGCCGCCAGCGCGACAAAGATCACCTGCCCGACCCCGATCGCAAACAGCACCCATTTCGGCGCCACCCGGTCGATCAGCCAGCCAACCCCGACCTGGGTGAATGACGCCACCGCATAGACAATCGCGGCCAGCAAGCCGGTCATCGCGACAGAGGTCGAAATGTTCGGCAGCGAAATCTCGAAATAGCGCGGCACGACGAAGGTCATCGCCCCGAAAATGAAGCCGCCACTTGCCGTCGACAGCAGCATCGCACCAAGCGCCAGCCGCCAGCCCGGCGCAAAGCCGGCAGCCTGCCTGCCACCCGGCCTTGTTGTTGGTACCGCCTCCTCTGCAAGCGCCATGATGAAGACGATGCCATAGCCAATGCAGAACAGGCCCGAGGCGACAAAGCACAGCCGCCAGTCACCGACCGTCAGCAACAGCCCGATGATCAGCGGTGCCGCCGCCACCCCCATATTGCCGAAGACGCCATTGATGCCAAGCCGCAGGCCGATGCTGCGATTGCTCTTGATCAGCATGGCGATCCCGACCGGGTGGTAAATGGCCGCAAACACGCCGATCAGCCCGATTGCCGCGCCAAGCTGCCAGACCGATTGCGCGAGGCCGGCAAGGATGGCGGCAATGC
>CBFHRT010000115.1:0-6827 GCA_965658285.1 Puniceispirillaceae bacterium (SeqCode)
AGCGTGCTGACATTGGCGATCCGGTCGAAGATCGAATAGCGGTACAGCGCCGCCAACACGCCGATCATCAACGACAGCGGCACGGCGATGGCCGCTGTCACGCCGGCAAGGAACAGCGTGTTGGCGAAACGTGGCGCAAGCTGTTCGGCGACAGTGCCGAAATTCGCCGCCGCGGCAGTACCGCCATAGGATGAAAAATTGGCTTTCGCGAAACTGGTGCCGAAATCCCACTGCACGGCCCCGATCAGCCAGTCGAAATAGCGGATATGGATCGGTTTATCGAGCCCCAGATCCTTGCGGATCGCGGCCACCGCCTCGGGCGTTGCCGATTGCCCGAGAAGCGCCTGCGCGAAATCGCCGGGCAACATGTTCACGGCAAGGAAAATGATCACCGACACCATGAACATGGTCAGGACGCCGAGACCGAGGCGTTTGCCGATGATGGTGATTACGTTGTTCATCCCTGCCTCACGAACCGCTCACGACAATGGCACACGGTCATCCGGGTGTTCTGGCGTAAAAAATGTCAGGAGCGAAAAATCAAGAAAGCGGCGGGACCCGAAGGTCCCGCCGGAAGATATTCAGGATCAGGCCGACCACCAGCGCTTACAGCTGCGCAGGTTGTCGAGCATCCAGAGGTTGCCGGTCTGGCCGCTATGCTCCACACGGTCAGATTTCGCGTCGACATAGTTCTGGTACATCGGCACCACGGTGGCGCCCTCGTCACGGCAGATTGTCTGCATCTCGCGGTAGATTTCGCTACGCAGACCGGTGTCGAGCTCGGCCCGGCCCTCGAGAAGCAGCTTCTGGAAACGCTCATTCTCCCAGCCGGTGTCGTTCCACGGAACGCCGGACTCATAGGCGGTCGAGAACATCCAGTCCTCGGTCGCGCGGCCCGACCAGTAACAGGCACACCACGGCTTCCTCAGCCATACATTCGACCAGTAACCGTCGGCCGGCTCCTGGACGATGTTGATGTTGATGCCCGCGCCATTGCCCGAATTCTGGTACAGCTGGCCGGCATCGACCGCGCCGGCGAAGGCACCGTCGGACACGCTGAGATCGACGTTCAGCGACGACAGGCCGGCTTCCTTCAGATAGAACTTGGCCTTGTCCGGATCATACTCGGTCTGCTCGAGGTCGGCGGCATAATACTGGTTCGCCGGCCCGATCGGATGGTCGTTACCGACAGCGCCGTGGCCAAGCAGGATCTTGTCGACCATTTCCTGGCGGTTGACGGCGTATTTCAGCGCCCGGCGCACATTCGCATCATCGAACGGCGCGTTGCCGACCAGCATCGGGAAGGTGTTGTGCATGTTGCCCGTCACCTCGATAAGGTCGATATTGTTGTAGGCGTTCAGCAGCTTCACCGACTTGAAGTCGACCCGGTTGATGGCATCGACCTGGCCTGTCATCAGCGCGTTTACACGGGCCGAGGCGTCACCGATATAGACCTGCTCGACCTCGGCAAAATAGCCGCGATTGTCGGCATCCCAGTGATCCTCGAACTTGGCGACAAGCGAGCGCACACCCGGTTCGAACGAGACAACCTTGTAGGGGCCGGTGCCGATGCCGTTGGCAATCGCCTCGGCGATCTGGCCGGCCGGGAAGATGCAGATATGGTAGTCGGACACCAGATAGGGGAAGTCGGCACTGCCGGACTTCAGGACAAACTGCACCTGATGGTCGGACAGCTTCTTCATCTCGGCGACCGCGGCGACAATCGGCTTGGCAGCGGATCTCGCGTCTTCCTCGACATGCATGTTCATCGACGCGATGACGTCATCGGCACCGAATGCCTTGCCATTATGGAAGGTAACGCCCTTGCGAAGGTTGAAGGTCCAGATTTTCGCGTCAGGTGAGGCTTCCCAGCTTTCCGCCAGTTCGCCGACAAGTTCACCGGCCGAGGATACCTCGGTCAGCGTCTCGAACACACAGCCGGCGCCCATGTTGATCATGAAACTGTCGGAATGGGTGCGGCTGTCCCAGGTATCAGACGTGTTACCGCCGGACATGCCGATGCGATAGGTGCCGCCATGCTTTGGCGCGGCCATTGCCGGCATGCCGGTAACCGAAAGCGCCCCGGCGGCGGCGGCCGTCTTCAGCGCGGTCCGTCTTGAAATATTCAAAGTCATTGTTTCCTCCTCCTGCTCAGCCGAAATGCCGGCTCAAAGCTGGAATTAGCGTTGCAACATGAGACAAAAAGTATTCAGGATTCGCCGGGCAATGCAAGCGCTATTGCCACCGCGTTGCCGTGACAATGGCCGATATCCTGTAAATCATGTGATGCGCCGCGCCATCTGCAGCGCCATACAGCGCCATACAATGCCGCTTTGGCCGCCGTCACGGCCGACCAGCGACGCGTGATGATTATCCGATATGCGCGGGGATCAGATGGTCGATGTCGGCGGCGGCGGTGTCCAGCTGGCCAGAATGGCGTCATGCCGCAGCGATGCCTTGGTATCGCGGCGCACGCCGATCCAGCGGAGATGGATCGAGTTGCGGAGGATTTCCTCATCCAGCGCCTTCAACTCATCGGCAATCGGCGCCCAGTGGAATACCGCGTCCGCGCTTGCCTTGAAGGCGGCCGGCCCGTCGGCGATGTCGGCCCAGTTGGCAAAGGCGGCACGGCGATGCCCTTCGGCCAGCATGTCGAGGAACACGTGCGGCGCGACATCCTGCTGTTCATAATTGGTCAGCACTTCATCCATGATGCCGCCCGCGAAGGCGGTGCTCCGGTCATGGTCGAGCGCGCCGTTCCCGTGAAACTGGGCGGCGGCGAACAGCGCCATGTCGGCGACGGCGGCGCCGAAAATGTGCCAGCGCGCGATCCGAAGAGAGGTCAGGAAGTCCTCATTCGTGAACAGCTTCGGATATTGCGTGCCGGCGCGGGCCTTGATGTAGGTGTAAAGCGTGACTTGGGACACATAGGCGGCATTTTTCGATGTGTGATCAATAAGTTGTCGGTATGATTCGATGGGCGGCTGGCCGATGAAACCCAGCGTGCGAAGGACCGTTTTGAGCGTTTCTGGCAGCTGCATTTTTCTCGAAAACAGAAAAGTTGTTGTCATTTTGTCGCACCTGATTACCATCGGGCGCTACTGAAGTCGCGGTAAAAGCAACAATAAACCGCGATGGAAGAAGAGGCTTTGGTGCCAGCGTTCCTCAGCTGGGTCCGGGGCTAAGGTGCTACTCGCCGCGAGGCGGGTGCTTAAACAGGAGGAATTTCATGTCAAATGAAACAGCTGGTTCGTCCAGCCATTGGGAGAAGTCCAAGCGCTTGTTGTTCATCACGCTTGCGATCTGGGCCTTCTTCTCTTTCGTCGTGCACTGGTTCGGTTCTGCCCTGAATGGCGCCGAGGGATCATTCCCCGGCGGTTATTTCATGGCTGGCCAGGGCTCACAGATCGCCTTCGTCATCCTGATTTTCTGGTTCGTTTCGCGCCAGAACAAGCTTGATGACGAGCATGGTGTTTCTGAAGAATAGGGGGACACACCATGATAAAACTTGAAGGCGGATTCATTCAGAATCTCGGCCGGGTCTACGGAATCTATACATTGGGTTTCCTGGGCTTTGTCATTCTCATGGCCATTCTCGAACAGGCCGGCGTGGCACCACGCTATATCGGCTACATGTTCGTCGGCTTCACAATTCTCATCTACGCGCTGATCGGTGTTCTTTCGCGGACCATGCAGTCCAATGAATATTATGTTGCCGGCAGACAGGTGCCAGCCGTGTTCAACGGGATGGCGACGGCGGCCGACTGGATGTCGGGTGCCTCGTTCATCGCGATGGCTGGCGGCATCTATCTCAGGGGCTATCCCTATATGGCGTTCCTTGTCGGCTGGACCGGCGGTTACGTTCTGGTGGCAAGCCTGCTGGCACCGTATCTGCGCAAGTTCGGTTGCTACACCGTGCCTGACTTCATCGGAACCCGTTATGGTGGCAACCTGGCGCGTTTCTGTGCGGTTGTTATTCTTGTGGTTGCGTCCTTCACCTATGTGACGGCGCAGATTACAGGTACCGGTATCGTGGCGTCACGCGCCCTCGACATTCCGTTCGAGGTTGGCGTCTGGTTCGGTCTTGCCGGCATCCTTGTGTGTTCGATGCTTGGCGGTATGAAGGCCGTGACCTGGACCCAGGTGGCGCAGTATATCGTGCTGATCATCGCCTATCTGTTGCCGGTCTTCTGGATGTCGAACAAGCTGGATTACGGTCTCATTCCGCAATTCGCCCAGTTTGACGCCGTCCTGCGCGTGCAGGAGCTGGAAGCCCTGCATGGCGTTGGTGAGCTGAAGCCGACCGCGGAAGCCGCTGCGCAGGCGAAGGGTCTTGCCGCGCTCAGCGTTGGCATCAATGACGCCAGCGACACGCTGATGGCAAAGTGGAAGTTCCTGACCCTCGTGCTCTGCATGATGGCCGGTACGGCCTCGCTGCCACACGTGCTGATGCGTTACTTCACGACGCCGTCGGTGAAGGCAGCCCGCCAGTCAGTCGGCTGGTCGCTGATCTTCATCTTCCTTCTGTACTTCACGGCGCCCGCGCTGGCGACATTCACCAAGCTGTCGATCCTGGATCCAAATCTGGCGACCGGCATCATCGGTGCGTCGATTGCCGAGGTGAACGCGCTCGAGTGGGTCCAGAACTGGTCGAGTGTCGGCTTTGTGAAGATCATCGACGGTAACGGTGACGGTCTTCTGCAGATCAACGAGTTCTTCATGAAGGGTGACATCGTGGTTCTGGCGACGCCGGAAATCGCGGGTCTTCCCTATGTGATCTCGGGTCTTGTGGCGGCTGGTGGTCTTGCCGCCGCCATGTCGACCGCCGACGGTCTGCTTCTGGCCATCGCCAACGCCCTGTCGCACGATCTGTACTACAAGATCATCGACCCGAAGGCGGATACCAAGACACGTCTCGTCGTGGCGCGGGTTCTGCTTCTCGCCGTCGGGGCGGCAGCTGCCTATGCGGCGTCAGCCAAGCTCACCGGAATTCTCGGTGCGGTTGCCTGGGCATTCTGTTTCGCGAACTCCGGTCTGTTCTTCCCGCTGGTCCTTGGTGTCTGGTGGAAACGGGCCAACCGTGCAGGCGCGGTGGCAGGCATGATCGGCGGATTTGGCGCCGGTGCCTGGTACCTCTACATGGTGCAGTTCGGCGGCATGACGCCGTGGCTTGGTCTTGACGGTCTTCGCTTTGGCATGATCGGTATGCCTGTCAGCCTCGTGCTGATGGTTGTCGTATCGCTGATGACCGAGGAGCCGGACGAGGAAACCCAGAGGATGGTTGACGCGATCCGTGTTCCGAAGGGCGAGACGGTTACCAACGCCTGACGCCGCATCCATGTGCCATCATGGATGATGAGGCATGGATGATGGGGCATGAATGAAGGACAAAATATTGCGGAGCAGGGAGACTTTCCTGCTCCGTTTCCTTTCTGCATGATTTACGCTGGCATGATTTACGCTGCATAGTAACAAACGAGACAGGTCATCGAGGAACGACAATGTTCGAAGCTATTCCAATCTGGGTCATCCTGATCGACTATGCGATGGGGCTGGTGATGTGGACGCTTGTCGGCCGGTTCGGGATGAGTCTCTTCGTCTCCGAACAGTCGGACTTCTTCTTCATGAAGGCGTTCGTGACATTGACCGACCCGCTGATCAGGGCAATGCGCAGGCTGACGCCGGGCTTTCTGGTGGACAGGCTGCGCCCGCTCTATGTCGCCTGGTTCATCTTCATGATCCGCTTCTACATCATGCCCGTCTTGCTTGGGTATGATGTCATGGGCATGCTGTCCTTCCCGCTGGAATCCGAACTGGCGGTTGTCATTTACGAATTTGGTCAGATATTCCGCTAGAGGGTTACGATGTCGCTTGTTGCTGTTGATGTTGGCGGCACCAATGTTCGCTTTGCACTGGCTGGCCCTGACGGGTTATCGCACCACCACAGCATGCTGTGCCGTGATTTTCCGACCCTCGAGGCGGCCTTCCTTGCCTATCAGGATCGCATCAACCAGCCGGTGAGCGCTGCCAGCATCGCGGTGGCGGGTCCGGTTCAGGCCGAACATGTCACCGTCACCAACAATCATTGGCGTTTCGGCAAGCGCGACCTTTTGCGGGCGCTGCGGCTGGACAGGCTGCTTGTGGTCAATGATTTCACCGCGCAGGCACTGGCGCAGACCGACCCGGCGGCGCATGGCAATCTGCCATTGCTTGAGGGCGTGGGCCAGGATGATGCGCCGCTTCTCGTCATCGGGCCGGGAACAGGGCTTGGCGTTGCCGCGCTGGTGCCATCACCGCTGGGACCGGTCCCGCTTGAGGGTGAGGGTGGTCATGTCGGCTTTGCGCCGCAGGACGCCGCCGAGATCGAGCTGTTGCAGCGGCTTCTGGCCGAGACACCTTCCGGGACGCCTTCCGGGACGCCGCATGTCTCGGCGGAACATTTTGTCAGCGGCGGCGGGCTTGAGACACTGTACCGTCTGCTGTCAGGCGGTGCGGTGCTGTCGGCGCCGGAGATTGGCGCGGCGGCGCTGGCCGGTGATGCGATGGCGCGCCGGGCGGTGGATATGATGCTTGGCATTCTCGGCACGGTGATGGCCGACGCCATCCTGACCATCGGATGCTGGCGCGGCGCGGTGATTGCTGGCGGCATCGTTGCCCAGCTTCACAGCCTTGTCGCGGGCAGCCCCTTTGCCGCCCGCCTTCGTCATGCGGGCACGATGGGGCATCTGCTTGCCGATCTGCCTGTCTGGCTGTCCTTTGACCCGCATGCCGGGCTGCGCGGTGCGGCGGCGGCGTTCGAGAATGCCAGCCTTGCCCCGCGCGTGATT
>CBFHRT010000116.1:0-6734 GCA_965658285.1 Puniceispirillaceae bacterium (SeqCode)
CACGCTGGACGCCGACCATGCGCATGGCGCCCGTGCGATGTATGAGGCGGCGTCCCGCGCTGGCGATCTTGCGCGTGAAGCCGGCATTGCTGGCGTTGGTGTCCGTAACAGCTCGCATTACGGGGCGGCCGGTGCCTACGCTCTGGAACTTGCAAAGCAAGGCCTTGGCGCGCTGGTCTTCGGCAACTCGAACAGCCTTGTCAGGCTTCATGACGGTGCCACCCGATTTCACGGCACCAACCCGATCGCAGCCGGCTTCCCGGCTGATGGCAATCCCTGGCTTCTCGACATGGCGACAAGCTCAATCCCCTGGAACCGGGTGCATCTCTACAGATCGCTTGGCGAGACCCTGCCGGATGGCATTGCGTCCAACGCTTCCGGCAAGGATGTGACAGATCCGAACGAGGCCGACATGCTGGCTCCGCTTGGTGGTGCGTTCGGCTTCAAGGGGGCCGGACTTGGCGGCGTCGCCGAGATATTCTCGGCCGTGATGACCGGCATGCGGATTTCCCCTGATATCATGGCGATGGATGACCCGGACATGTCCACCCCGCGTGAACTCGGAGGGTTCATCATCGCCCTTGACCCGTCGGCCTTTGTGACCGCCGAGATTTTCAGCGCCGGCATGCGGCATTATCTGGCGACGCTTCGCGACAGCCCGTCACGAGAGGGCATGCGTGTCATGGCCCCCGGGGACCGTGAATGGGAAGAGGCCGGGCGACGCCGTGATGATGGAATCCCCATTGATCCGGCGACATCCCGGGCCTTTGCTGACATTGCTGAGGTAACTGGCGTCAAACTATAGCCTGCGGCCGCTTACAGCGCTGCGTTTTTTGCAGCGCCGTGACCAGATTTTTGCAGTGTTGGGCACCAACCTGACTTCGTATTGTCTTTCTGGAAGTCGTCCGACCTCTCTGCCCGCTTTAGCCCCGTCGTGGGTCCCGGACAGCTTGGTTTCAAGGCCGTCCGTTCTTATGTCTAGAGTCACGATGATGGATGGTACCGGCACATTTTCACGATCATTGCAGCGGGCACGCGGCGCGATCAGAACGACGTTCCGAAATGGCGCGCTTGAATGTCTGTTCCATACCGGATCGGCAAAGGCGCTGCTTCCCAGAAGCTATGGCCCCTCAAGCGAGGTTGTCCTTGTCAACACCGCCGGCGGCATCACCGGCGGCGATATATTTACATATGAAGCTGGTGCCGACGCCAGTGATGTCACCGTCACCACACAGGCGGCGGAACGCGCCTATCGCAGCAGCGGCGACGACGCGGCGTGCCTCGATGTGAAACTCACCGCGCAGAATGGCTCCAGACTTCACTGGCTGCCGCAGGAAACGATCCTGTTTGACCATAGCCGGCTGGCACGGCGGATTGAGGTCGATATGGACCGGGACAGCGAGTGCCTGGTTCTCGAATCCCTTGTTTTTGGTCGGCACGCCATGGGCGAGACACTCACCCGGTGCCAGTTTACCGATCGCTGGCGCATTCGCCGCGAAGGCCGTCTTGTGCATGCCGAGGCGCTGCGGCTTGACGGCGATCCTGGCCACTGTCTTGCCCATGGCGCCGGTGCTGATGGCGCGCAGATGATGGCGGTGATCGTCTATGTCGGGTCGCGGGCCGAGCAAATCCATGCAGATGTCAGCGGCGCGCTTGGCAGCATCGCATCGCGCGCTGCGGTGTCTGCCTGGGATGGCAAGGTCGTCATGCGACTGCTGGCGGATGAGACGATGACCGGCAAACAGGATCTCACAAAAATTTTGACAGCCATAGGCGGTGTTCAGGTGCCGCGCGTATGGCAATGAAGAGGTAAGCCATGAAACTGACCCCCAGAGAAAAGGACAAGCTGCTTGTCAGCCTTGCTGCGATGGTGGCACGCGGCAGGTTGCAACGCGGCGTCAAGCTGAACCACCCCGAGGCCATCGCCCTGATTACCGATTTTGTGGTCGAGGGGGCGCGTGACGGCAGATCCGTTGCCGAGCTGATGGAGGCCGGCGCGCATGTCATCACGGCCGAGCAGTGCATGGATGGCATTCCCGAGATGATCCATGACGTTCAGGTCGAGGCCACCTTCCCCGACGGCACCAAGCTTGTCACTGTCCATCACCCGATCCGTCAGGGAGGCGCATCATGATTCCCGGAGAAATCCTGCCTGCCGCCGGCGATATCACGCTGAATGCCGGCGCCACGCAAACCACCCTCACCGTTGCCAACACAGGCGACCGGCCGGTTCAGGTTGGCAGCCACTATCATTTCGCCGAGACCAACCCGGCGCTGGATTTCGACCGTGATGCGGCGCGCGGCATGCGCCTCGATATCGCGGCCGGCACCGCGGTCAGGTTCGAGCCCGGCCAGAGCCGCGAAGTGGCGCTTGTGCCGCTGACAGGCGGGCGCCGTGTCTTCGGTTTCAATCAGCAGATCATGGGAGACCTCTGATGCCAAAACAGATTTCCCGCGCGGCCTATGCCGACATGTATGGCCCGACAACGGGCGACCGGGTGCGGCTTGCCGATACCGATCTCATCATCGAGGTGGAAAAGGATTTCACAACCTATGGCGAGGAGGTGAAATTCGGTGGCGGCAAGGTCATTCGTGACGGCATGGGCCAGTCGCAGACAACCCGCAGCGATGGCGCCGTCGACACGGTGATCACCAACGCCCTGGTGGTCGATGTCACCGGCATCTTCAAGGCCGATATCGGCCTCAAGGATGGGGTTATCGCGGGCATCGGCAAGGCCGGCAATCCTGACACCCAGCCCGGCGTCGACATCGTGATCGGCCCGGGCACCGAGGCCATTGCCGGCGAAGGCCATGTGCTGACGGCGGGCGGCTTCGACAGCCATATCCATTTCATCTGTCCACAACAGATCGATGATGCGCTGCATTCCGGACTGACGACGATGCTTGGCGGTGGGACCGGTCCTGCGCATGGCACGCTGGCGACGACCTGTACGCCCGGGCCATGGCATATCGGACGGATGCTGCAGGCAGCCGACGCCTTCCCGATGAACCTTGCCTTTGCCGGCAAGGGCAATGCCTCGCTGCCGGCGGCGCTTGAGGAACAGGTCCGTGGCGGCGCCTGCGCGCTGAAACTGCATGAGGATTGGGGCACGACGCCCGGCGCCATCGACAATTGCCTGTCGGTTGCCGACGCAATGGACGTGCAGGTGATGATCCACACCGACACGCTGAATGAAAGCGGCTTTGTCGAGAACACCGTCGCGGCGATGAAGAACCGCGTGATCCATGCCTTTCACACCGAAGGCGCCGGCGGCGGGCATGCACCGGACATCATCAAGATCTGCGGCGAATCCCATGTGCTGCCATCCTCGACCAACCCGACCCGCCCCTATACGGTCAACACGCTGGAAGAACATCTCGACATGCTGATGGTCTGCCATCACCTGGACAAGTCGATCCCCGAGGATGTCGCCTTTGCCGAGAGCCGGATTCGCCGCGAGACGATCGCCGCCGAGGATATCCTGCATGACATGGGCGCGTTCTCGATCATCGCCTCGGACAGCCAGGCGATGGGGCGCGTCGGCGAGGTGATCATCCGCACCTGGCAGACCGCGCACAAGATGAAGGTCCAGCGCGGCCGCCTGCCCGAGGAAACCGGTGACAATGACAATGTGCGGGTGAAGCGCTATGTCGCCAAATACACCATCAACCCGGCAATCGCGCATGGCATTTCCGGTCATATCGGATCAATCGAGGTTGGCAAACGTGCCGATCTGGTGCTGTGGCATCCGGCCTTTTTCGGCGTGAAACCGGAAATGGTGCTTCTTGGCGGCAGCATTGCCTGCGCGCAGATGGGTGACCCCAACGCCTCGATCCCGACCCCGCAGCCTGTCTATACGCGCCCAATGTTCGGGGCCTATGGCCGCGCGGTCGAACAATCGGCTGTCAGCTTTGTCAGCGCAGCTGCGCAGGATGACGGCATTGGCGGCCAGCTTGGTCTTGCCAAGGCGACACTGCCAGTCGCCGGGACGCGCACGATTTCGAAAGCGGATATGGTGCATAACGCCTACTGTCCGGATATCGAGGTCAATCCGGAGACCTATGAGGTGCGGGCAGATGGTGAATTGCTGACCTGCGAGCCGGCGGAAGAGTTGCCGATGGCGCAGCGCTATTTCCTGTTCTGATACGGCCGGGAGGGTGCCAATGCATATCGCGCAGACCATCGAACACCATCTTCACGCCGGCACCGCGCAGGATACGGTGACGCTTGATTACGAGGCCCGCTTCCTGCGCCGCAAGAAGCTGACCAGCGATGGTGGTGAAGCCTTTCTTGTCGAGCTTGCCGAAACGCGGTCGGTGAATGAGGGCGAAGGTTTCCAGCTCGATGATGGACGGGTGATCGCGATCCGCGCCGCCAGCGAACCGTTGCTGGTCGTGCGCCATACGAATCTGCCGCGGATTGCCTGGCATATCGGCAACCGCCACACGCCCTGCCAGATTTGCGAGGATCATCTGCTGATCCGCGATGATGCCGTGCTGCAAACGATGCTGGAACAGCTTGGCGCCGACGTCACATCACTCACCGCCCCCTTCCAGCCCGAGGGCGGTGCCTATGGTCATGGCCGCACCCACGGCCACCAGCACTGAGGGCCGCGCGATGACCACCACCCACCATCAGCAGATCCTGCAGAACTGGTTCTCCCCGGCCTTCCCGATCGGGGCCTTCAGCTATTCGACTGGCCTTGAGACAGCCATCGCCAATGGCACGGTCAGGAACCGGCAAGATTTGCAATCCTGGCTGTCAATGGCGCTGCATCACGGCGCTGCGCAGACAGATGCCGTGATCGTGGCGGCGGCCTTTTCAGGCGAGGATGTGAATGATCTGTGCCTGTCCCTGTGCGCCGGCGCCGAGCGGCACCTCGAGACGAGTGAACTCGGGCGTGCCTTCACGGCGGTGGTCAATGACACGCATGAGCTGGATTTGCCGGACGGGCTTGCCTATCCGGTGGCTGTCGGCATTGCCGGGGTACGGATCGGCCTCGATCAACGCCAGCTGGTCTGCGCGTTCCTGCAATCCTGGTGTGCGAACCAGATTTCCGTCGCCGTGCGCACCATTCCCATCGGTCAGCTTGACGGCCAGCAATGTCTTGTCGCGCTGATGCCCGAGATCGAGAGTGCCGCCGGTCTGGCTCAGGCAACGCCAAGTGACGAGATCGGCAGCTTTGCGATGGCGGCGGAACTGGCCTCACTCGAACATGAAACAGCTGAACAGCGGATCTACCGAACATGACCAGCAGCGCCTCACACGCCACCACGCCCCCATCACCGACGCTCAAGCACGGGCCGCTTCGCGTTGGCATTGGCGGACCTGTCGGTGCCGGCAAGACAAGTATGACCGAGGCGTTGTGCCGGGCGCTGTCGCCGCATCTGTCGATGGCGGTCATCACGAATGACATCTATACCCGCGAGGATGCGGATTATCTGCTGCGCGCGCAGGCGCTGCCGGCAGACCGGATCCGGGGTGTCGAGACGGGCGGCTGCCCGCATACGGCCATTCGCGAGGATGCCTCGGTCAATCTTGCCGCTGTCGCCGATCTGAACGCCGCCTTTCCCGATCTGGACCTGATCCTCATCGAATCGGGCGGCGACAACCTCGCCGCGACCTTCAGCCCAGAGCTTGTCGATCTGACGATCTACATCATCGATGTCTGCATGGGCGCTGATATCCCGCGCAAGAAAGGACCGGCGCTGTTGAAATCCGACATGCTGGTGATCAACAAGATCGAGCTGGCCCCGCATGTCGAGGTTGATCTTGACCAGATGCGGGCCGATACGGCGGCCGGCCGGCGCGATCTGCCCTTTATCTTCGGGTCGATGCGCAAGGGCGTCGGCGTTGACGAACTTGTCGATTTTCTTGTCGATGCCGGCGGGCTGCAACGCCGCTGACATAATGATGGCGATAAAATGGGGATGGGAAAGGATGCCGTTTTTTGCCATCCTTCTGCGATGATTGAGACCCCGAGGACACGCCCATGCCCCTGACCGATCCGGATCGTCTGTTTCCCGTTGAATCACGGCTGCGCGACATGGCGCGGGCATTCTATGAATCGGTCAGGGATCTGCCGATCATCAGTCCGCATGGCCATTGCGAGCCGCGCTGGTTTGCCGAGAACAATCGCTTCCCAAACCCGGCCGAACTTCTGGTCATTCCCGACCATTATCTGTTCAGGATGCTGACAAGCCAAGGCGTCGCGCTGACGGACCTCGGCATCCCGCACGCGGATGGCAGCGGCGGCGAGGCTGATCCGCGCGCCATCTGGCGGCGCTTTGCCGCGCATTATTATCTGTTCCGCGGCACGCCGTCCGCCATGTGGCTTGATCACACCTTTGAACATCTGTTCGGGATTGACGAGATTTTGTCTGCCGACACTGCCGACACCTATTACGATCATATCGATGGCTGTCTCGGGCGTGACGAATTCCGGCCCCGCGCCCTGTTCGAACGGTTCAATGTCGAATGTCTGGCAACAACAGATGCCGCCACCGACAACCTACCCTGGCATCAACAGCTCAAGGACAGCGGCTGGTCCGGCCGCATCGTCACGACCTATCGTCCCGACGCCGTGGTCGACCCGGAGTTTCAGGGATTTGCCGCCAATGTAGCGACGCTTGGCGAGCTGACCGGGGAGGACACCTCCAGCTGGGCCGGATATCTTGCGGCGCATCGCAACCGCCGTGCCTACTTCAAGAGCTTTGGCGCCACCGCCACCGAT
>CBFHRT010000117.1:0-6688 GCA_965658285.1 Puniceispirillaceae bacterium (SeqCode)
ATCCCTATCAATCTACCACCGTCAGGATACCACCGTCAGGAAATCAGGCGGCGCATCGATTTACCCGATGATCGGCAGGTCCGGCGCGGCGCGGCGCGTCAGAAGCTCGGCCCCGCCAGCGCGCACGATTATATTTTCCTCATGCACCATCATCATCCCGTCGCCATAGGACAATGACGGCTCGATGGTCAGCACCATGTTCTCGGCAAGTTCGGTGCGGTCGAAACTGGCGTGTGACGGCTGTTCGGTCAGCTGCATGCCAAGCCCGTGGCCAAGCCGTCCGACATCACCGCCACTGTCATCCATTTCGGCAATCACATCGGACATGGCGCGGAACAGGTCGCGGCAGCTGGTGCCGGGACGCGCCGCGGCAATGCCGGCCTCGGTGGCGCGCCACAGCACATCATAGGCCCGCCGCGCCGGATCGTCGGCCCGGCCGATGGCCCAGTTCCGGTCGAAATCACAGTAATAGCCGTCCCAGACACAGCCTGTATCAAGCATCAGCACATCGCCTGCCTGCAACGGACGCGAGGTGGGCGGCGAGATCACATCGGCATAGCCACCCTGATCGGCACCGCCGACGAGATAGGGCGCATCATCGGCGCCAAGCCCGATGGCGGTGCGCCTGAATTCACGAAACACCGTGTCCAGCGCCTGTCCGGTCACGGCGAATTCCGGAACCGTGTCAAAGGCTGCCGAACCGATGGCGCAGATATGACGAAGCTTTTCGATCTCGGCCTCGCTCTTGACCATCCGCAGCCCCTGAACAAGGCCGGTGGCATCGGCGATCTGTAGCCCCGGCAGCATCGCCATCAGCCGCTCCCAGTCGGCAAGCGGCATGCGAAGATGCGTTTCATGGCCCTTCATGACGCCAAGCGCGCCGCCGCCATCTGCCAGCGGCGCCAGCAATTCGGCCAGCAGGCTGACCCCGTCATCGGCCGGGGCCGGCGCACTCCACGTCCTGATATCCTCGATCCAGGTCCGCCGCATCAGCGCCGCGCCAATCTCAGGGATCACCGCGACCGGTTTGCCTGTCGCCGGTACAAACAGGAACCACGGGCGAGTAGGGCTCTGCCAGAACAGCGTCTGGAAGCCGGTGAAATACCGCACCTCCGGCTCGCTCATCAGCAACAACCCGGCAACGCCGTCTTCCACCATTCGCTGTTGCGCTCGCTGTGTGCGCGCCACGAATTCAGCGGCGATAAAGCCGCGTTCGGGGGCTGTCAGGGGCATGGCAGGGTTCATGTCGTCATATCCTCATGCCGGCCGGATCTGATGTCAGGCCATTCAGGGATAGTGGAACGTCGGACATAATGGATCAAGCCGGCAGACCAAGTCAGCCAGGACCGGCAACGAAACCGTTCGGCATTTCAGCCTGGTGACGGCCGCCAGCCATACTCACCGGCAAGCGCCAGGCAATCAGACCAGCCGGTCATCGCATCAGTCGTTCCGATATGCCGCATCGACGCGGCGGCAGCGGCATGGGCAAGCTGCAAAACCCGGTCCAGCGCCCATCCCTGATGCACCGCATACAGCGCGCCGGCGGCAAAGGCATCCCCGGCACCATTCGGCCCCCTGATATCGCCATGCGGCATCATCACCGACGGCGTGACCGCCCGTGCGCCCTGCCGTGTCACGGCAACCGCGCCAGCGGGAAAATGCACGATGACAAGCTCCATCGCGCCGGCCTCTAGCACCGTCGATGCATTGGCGAGGCAGGCATCGATATCGGCATCCTGCCCCAGCCCGATCGGCCGACCGGCGATGGCGGCGATCTCGAACTCGTTGACGATCAGGTAATCAAGATGCGCAAGGCAGGGCGACATGATGTGATGCAGCCCTTCGGCGGGCAGCGAACACATCTCGAAATTCGTCTTCAGCCCGGCCGCCCGCGCCGCCTTCAGAACAGTGACCCAGCCATTCGGATCATCACCCCAGGGCGCGTCCATCTGCGCGTGCAGCCCCGGCAGCCCAAGATGCAGAATGCGCGCGCTGCTGGCTGAAAAATCAAAATGATCGGGTGTCAGATCGCCACTCGTCCCCGGATGATAGAAATGCGTCCGGCGGCCGGTATCCTGCGCGGTGAAGGCGTCGGTGAATGTGGTCCGCCTGTCCGGCAGCAACATGAGGCCGGCGCAATCCAGCCCCTCGGCCCCGGCCTGGCGGACCAGCGTCTGGCCATCCGCGTCATCACCAAGCAGGCCGATTGTCGCCACTGGCATCTCGGGGTCGAGCCGCTTGATATCAATGGCGAGATTGCAGGCCGAACCGCCGCCTCTGGTGTCTTCTTCAAGGATGATGACAAGGTCTTCCTCGCCCGGCCATCTCTCGACAAGCTTGTTGTGGTCGGCACACCAGGTCCCGCCAGTCACAAATCCGTGCCTGTCCCCGGTGGTGGTCATTCTGCCTCTGGCGCGAGGACAGGGTCGGTTACCAGAAGGTCCTCATCCAGCGGCCTTGCCGGGCGAATGTCGCTGCCGGCAAGACTGGCATGATAGGTTTTGACCGCCGCCACAGTGCCGATATCACCCTCCACAACCGCCCGCATCAACCGGACGATTTCGACAGCGTCCTCGGCCTCGTAGATCTTCCGGCCAAATAGCGCGACACGGCCGCCAAACCGTTCGGTCTGCGCCACAAGTTCAAAGGTGTCGCGGGTCGTCCCAGCCGCGCCGCCAAGCACCCCGACGATCAGATTGCCGGGATCATGGGACGCCAGTTCGGCCATAGCGCGCGCACCATTATATTGCATCTTCAGGAACAGCGGGCGTTCATCCGCCGCCACCCCGGCAAGGCAACGCACGATGGCATCATTGATGAAGGCACCAAGTTCGGCGTCACCGGTGTTAATGGCAAAGGCCGGGTTGAAGACTTCGAGGAAATGCGCCATGCCGACCTGCCCGGCCCGCTGGCGAAATTCGCGATAGGCGGTGAGCGTCGCCACATCGAGATCGCGATCATTATAGAAAGTCACCGCATAAAGCCCAAGCCCGGCACACCGCCGCGCCTGGTCCAGCCTTGCAGTGCGAAACGGGATGGCGGCGCTGCCGCGATAGGTGGCGCCGCGAAACCCCCAGATGTCGGTTGCGTCATTCAGCCGGATGGCCGGCGTCACATCGGTGGACCCGAAGGCACCGGCGGCATCCAGCGCCTCAGCCGAGGACAGCGAGGTCAGCATGATATCGACAAGTCCGGACTCCATCATCCGGACCATCGCCGCCCGGTAATCAGCCGCCGTCACCGGCCGCGTGGCGCCATCACCATCAGCCACAACGCCAAGGGCACCGATGCCGCCGCCCATTTCGGCATCCTTGGCATCGGCGATGATGAAATCCGCCGGGCAGTAACTGCCTTCACGGATGCGTGACAGCTTGCCATTCAACCGGTCATGGATATCTGCCGCCATCGGTATCTCTTCCTTTCAAACCATCATTGGCGCAAGGACCGTCCCTGTGCCGAGGCTGTCTCAGCGCGAACGGACCTGTTCGATCCGCTGCATCATTCCGTCGGTTTCGGATGCGGTCAGCAAACCCATCCGAATATCTATATTCCAGATCTCGCCGCCACCAAGCGCCACCACCTGGCCTTTCGCCTTTTCCGCGGTATAGCCCTCAACCTCCGAGGTCGAGGGAAAGGCAATGCCAAGACCATCCTGATCCGGCGTCCGGCAGATCCAGCGTGTGCTGATTGGCGCCTGCGCCGGGAAGAACCCGATATAGTCGCCGGTGCCGTCGGGGCGTTTCTGGATGGCGTGGGCCATACCGTCATCATCGGCCAGCATGTCGATGGTGAAGACCACTTCGGGATCAAAGGCCAGCTCCGGTGACAGCCGGTGATGGCGCACCGGGTCCTCGGCCAGCTCGGCGATGAAGGCCTTATAGTCCGGCTTTGGCGAGATATGCGCCGGGATGGAGCGCCGCACCCGCACCGATTCAGCGTCATAGCGTGCCGTGTAATGCAGCTCGCCATCATCGACCGGCCGGAAATTGGCGTGCGCCAGATACATCAGATCCATCGGCGTCCGTTTGAGATTCTCCACCGAGAGCGACACGTCGAGGATCGCCGACCCCGCGGTCATGCCGATGCTGGCCGTTGCCAGATAATTGGTGCTGAAGGCAACCGTGTGGCGGTAGGTGCCGCCAATCCTGAGGCTTTGCCGGTGCTCGTCAAGCTCGATCCAGGCGGTCTGGAACGGCGCGTTGGGAAGCTCGCCATGAAGCGGATGATTGTCCTGCGGCCCCGGCGCGCCAAGCCCGGTCAGCCCGCAATGGATGAGGAAGGCGCCATAGGTCTCAAGATAGACCATCGTGTCGACAGGTTCCTCGAACATCGATTTCATCGTCAGGTCACGACCATCGAAAGCGGCGCGCCAGATCTGCTGTCCCTTGAAGGGAAGAACGATGATCTCGCCGCGCGCGTTCTTCACCCGCAGCGCCTCGATCCCGGATGCATATCTGAATGTCGAAAGCCGGAATTCACCCATCTCGCAGAACGGGCGTTCCCTGTCATCGAAACTGGACCGGTGAAGGTCAATCCGGGCTGACATGTCTGTCTCCAGCGCTAGCGGATGCGCTCGCCATTCGTCTCGTCGAAGATGTAGAGATTCTCCGGCGGCAGCAGCACGCCGACCTCATCGCCCTGCTTGCCGTCGAAATCCTTATGCGCCTTGACGATAATCTGGTCGGATCCCCAATTGACCGTGACCAGCGTGTGGTCACCAATCAGCTCGGTTGTATAGATCTGCCCCTTCAGCGTGCCCTTGGACGGGGCGGTGACACTGCAATCCTCGGGCCTGACGCCGGCAATCGCCTGGGGCACCTGCCCCTTGACCCTGGTCTTGACCTTCGCGCCATTGGTCATGAAGCTGTCGCCCTCAAGACCGCCATGAATGACATTCATCGCCGGTGAGCCGATGAACTGCGCGACGAACAGATTGGCCGGATTATTATAGATTTCCGATGGCGTTGCCAGCTGCTGCAACACGCCCTTTTCCAGCACCGCCACCCGGTGCGCCAGCGTCATCGCCTCGATCTGGTCATGGGTAACATAGATCGTGGTGATGCCAAGCGTGCCCTGCATGTGTTTGAGTTCGGCCCGCATATGGCCGCGAAGCTTGGCATCAAGGTTCGACAGCGGTTCGTCCATCAGAAAGACCGATGGCCGGCGGATGATGGCCCGCGCCAGCGCGACACGCTGTCTCTGACCACCCGACAGTTCCCGCGGATAGCGTTCGAGAAGCGGTTCAAGCTGGACCTGTTTCGCCGCATCAAGAATGGCGGCGTCCATATCCGCCTTGTTCAGCTTTTTCACCTTCAGCGGAAAGCCGATATTCTCTGCCACAGTCTTGTGCGGGTAGAGAGCATAGGACTGGAACACCATCGAGATATCCCGATATTTCGGCAGCACCTCGGTGACGTCATGATCGCCGATATAGACGCGGCCGGCAGACGGCGTTTCGAGGCCCGACAGGATTCGCAGCGCCGTCGTCTTACCGGACCCGGAGGCCCCCAGCAGGACCAGGAATTCGCCAGGCTCAACCACAAGGTTGAACTCTTCCAGCACCTTCACGCTGCCAAAGCTTTTCTGCACCGCATCAAACTTGACCGAGGCTTTTGCGCCGCCAGCTGTCATCTCCTACCCCTTCACCGCGCCAAGCAGCACGCCCTTTGAAATAAACCGCGTCAACAGAACCGACATGATGATGACCGGAATGATCATCACCACAATGACGGCGCACATCTCCCACCACAGAACGCCTTTCTCGCCGGTATTCTTTGCCGCGACCATGATCGGCATGGTCTGCACCTTGACCGTCGACAGGAAGACAGCGAACAGATATTCGTTCCAGTTGAGAACAAGGATCAGCAATGTCGTGGCGGCCAGGCCGGGCCGCGTCAGCGGCATCACGATTTCCCAGAAAATGCCGAACCTCGTCGCGCCATCCAGCTGCGCCGATTCCTCAAGCTCGATCGGCAGGTTGGCGAAAAAATCATGCATCAGCCAGACAACGATCGGCAAATTGGCCACCGCATAGAGCAGGATCAACGCCAGATGCGTATCCAGCAGACGTACCGCCTGGAACATCACATAGAGCGGGATCACCACGACAATCGGCGGCAGGATCCGCTGGGAGATAATCCAGAACAGGATGTCGCCATTGCCAAGCGCCATCTTGAAATACCGTCCAAAGGCGCGGGCCAGGAAAAAGAACATCGCCAGCGCCACTGCCGAGGACATCCACCAGGGCACCCCGGCATAGGTGGTCACCACGATGACCCCGATGATCAACAGCACGAAAATCATGATATTGCCGAATTTCGGCCGGTACTGGATCCGCGCCAGCGCATAGGCCGCCATCGACCCGATGGCGACGCAGAGAATTGTCGAGGCAATGCTGATGACCACAGAATTGGTGAAGGCAAGATAGATCTTGCAGATCTGCGGTTCCATCGGCTGCAGCGACACAATCGGTGACAGCAGGAAGATGACGCTGTTATGCGCCAGCAGATAGAGCTGACGCCCAATGGCGGCCATGTCGCAGAAGGGATCAGACGTGAAGTTTTCCCGCCAGGCATCAAGCGTCGGCTGAAAATCCACGAAGGGTATAAAATTGGGACCCTGATTGACCGCCGCCGCATCCTTGAAGGAGGTGATGATCACCCAGTAGATCGGAAACAGCACAAACAGC
>CBFHRT010000118.1:0-6653 GCA_965658285.1 Puniceispirillaceae bacterium (SeqCode)
CAGTGCGATCACCATCTCGCCGCCACGCGGTGGCCCGCCATCGCCAGTATCATGCTCTTTCGCCTCATAGCTGAACCGCTCACCGGTCAGGCCGGCCGCCAGCAACTCGACCATCAGCGCGATCGCCGACCCTTTGTACCCGCCAAAGGGCAACAGCACACCCTTGGCAATCTCAGCCGGGTCGGTTGTGGCGTTGCCATCAGCATCGAGCCCGGTGCCCGGCGGTACCTCGCGACCGTCGCGGGCGGCGATCTGGATATCCCCCATCGCCATCGCCGCGGTGGCCATGTCATAGCAGACAGGGTCCTTGCCGGGCCGCGGCCAGGCAAAGGAAATCGGGTTGGTGCCAAACAGTTTCTCGGCTGTGCCAACGGGTGCCACCATCGGCATATAGGCGGTGCAGGCAATGCCGACGAGCCCGCGATCGGCAAGATATTCCGTCTCCGGCCACAGCGCCGCGAAATGATGAATGCCGGTCAGCGACAGCGCGGCAACGCCGATTTCGGCCGCCGCCTCGGCCAGAACCGGCAGGGCGGTGGCCTGGGCCAGCGGCGCGAAACAGCCATGCCCCTCGCACTGGATGACGGCTGGCGTCCTGCGTGTCACGGTGGGGCGCGCCTTGCCGTCGACCTTGCCGCTTCGCAGGGCCTTCACATAGCCGGGAATGCGGAACAGCCCGTGCGAGTGCGAGCCGTCACGTTCCGCCCGCGTGACGATGTCGGCCAGCGCGGCGGCGTTCGCCTCGTCGCAGCCATTCTTCATCATCGCCGCATGCGCAAGCGCATGGATTTCATCCAATGTCAGACTGGTCTTGCTCATGATGCCTCACCCAAAATTCCCGATTCAGTGCCGGTAGTCCGGCTCTTCCTCGTCCAGGATATCACGGATCGCCTGCATGTGCTTTAGCGGCCCGCCCTCATAATTTTCCCACTGCTGGGCGGTTTTCTCGGCCACGCCCTCATCCAGAACCGACAGCTCAAGGCCGCTTGCCAGCGCCGTCATATAGGTCCGGCAGCCGCGCTCATAATGATAGGCGAGGTCGAACGCAACCGCCGGCGAGTCACCAACGGTCATGAAACCGTGATTGCCCATCATCATCATCATCTTGTTGCCAAGCAGCGTCGACAGCCGTTCAGCCTCGTCGCCAAGCCCCATGCCGTCGAACCCGCTATCAATGGCGACGCGGTTGTGGAAGCGTGCCGTCGTCTGGTCGACCGCCGGCAGGACCGGCGACTTCACCGCGCTGAGCGCGGTGGCGTAATGCGAATGAAGATGCACGATGCAGCGCGCCTGCGGGTTGTTACGGTGCATCGCACCATGGATGGCCCAGGCGGTGGCGTCGATATGCGGGCGCACCGAATCATCAAGCGCGCGCGCGTCGACAAGCAGCATGTCGCTGGCCTTCAGTTTCGAGAAATGGATGCCGTAGGGGTTCATCAGGAACATCTGCCCGTCATCCGAGACAGCATAGGAGAAATGGTTCGAGATCCCCTCATGCATGCCCTCACGCGCCGTCCAGCGAAAGATTGCCGCCAGATCGCTGCGTGCTTCCTGAATATCGACATTTGGCTCTGACATGTCTGTCTCCCGGTCGATTGATTGCCGCAAGCGTGCCGCACGCAACCTCGCTTCGCAACGCAAAACTGACAGCCTGTCCGTGACCGACGTTTTAGCGGTTGCGCCGGGACCGGCGGCGGGGTGAAATGGCGACACAGAATAACAGGAGTGCGCGATGCAAATCTGCAGGTCCCTGGTCGGCGGCACGGAAATTGCCGGTGCCGGCCCTACAATCGACAAGATCTATCCGGCCACCGGCGAGGTGATTGCGAAGATCGAGGTGGCCGACGAGTCGATTCTGGACGCTGCTGTCGCCGCCGCCAGTGCCGCGCAGGCCGAATGGGCGGCGCGGAGCGGCCATGAACGCGGCCGGGTTCTGGGGCAGGCCGCGCAGCTGTTGCGCGACAATAATGACGCGCTGGCACGGCTTGAGGTGATGGATGTCGGTAAATGCCTTGGCGAGGCCGTGTCGGCCGATGTGCCGAGTGGTGCCGATGCGATGGAATATTTCGGCGCGCTGGCCCAGACAGGCACCGGCGACATGCGCCGCTACCCTGACGCCATCGCCTATTGCGAGCGTGTGCCGCTTGGTGTCTGCGCCGGGATCGGTGCCTGGAACTATCCTGTCCAGATCGCCTGCTGGAAGGCGGCACCGGCGCTTGCCGCCGGCAACGCCTTCATCCTGAAGCCGTCCGAGATGACGCCGCTGACGGCGCATATGGTGGCCGATCTGCTGCGTGAGGCCGGGCTTCCCGACGGGCTGTTCCAGATCGTGCATGGCGACCACACCATCGGGCGGGCCATCTGCGCGCATCCCGGCATCACCAAGATATCGCTGACCGGCGGCGTTGATACCGGCCGGCTGATCATGGGCCAGTCAGCCGAGACGTTGAAGAAGGTGACTCTGGAACTTGGCGGCAAGTCACCGCTGATCGTCTTTGCCGATGCCGATTTCGACCTCGCCGTGCAGACCGCGCTTGATGCGAATTTCTACACCGCCGGCGAGGTCTGCTCGAACGCCACACGCGTGTTTGTCGAGGCCAGCATCGCCGCCGATTTCGAGGCGGCGCTGGTTGAGCGCGCCCGCGCCATGCGGGTCGGTGACCCGATGGCCGAGGATGTGCAGATGGGCGCGCTGATTTCGGAACGGCACCTCCTGAAGGTTCTGGATTATGTCAGTGGCGGCACCGCCGAGGGCGCCACGCTTGCCGCCGGCGGCAAGCGCATCCATCCGCAGGGTTTCGAGAATGGCTATTTCATGGAGCCGACGATCCTCACCGGCTGCCGGGACGACATGCGGCATGTCAGGGAGGAAATCTTCGGGCCGGTGATGTCGGTGCTGACATTTGCGGATGAGGAGGAGGCCATTGCCCGTGCGAATGCCACCAGCTTTGGTCTCGGCGCCGGGCTGATCACCCGCGATCTGGCGCGCGCGCACCGCGTCGCCGACCGGCTCGAGAGTGGCAATGTCTGGGTCAACACCTATAACATCCTGCCGCCCGGCCTGCCCTTTGGCGGGGTCAAGCAATCGGGATTTGGCCGCGAGAACAGCGCCTACTCGCTGGAAGCCTATAGCGAGATCAAGGCCACCTATATCCAGCTCTAGACGGACACCGCGTGACAACACCCCCTGCATTGACCCACCGCACCGATCTGCGGCTTTTCCAGACCATGGCCGGCGCCAGGCATGGCGGCGCCGAACTGTTCTTTGAGCGGCTTGCCATCGGTTTTCACGGCACCGGCATGACACAGCAGTTGATGATCAAACCGGACGGCGAGCGCATGGCAAGGCTCGCCGCGGCCGGGCTTGATGTCGCGGGGTGCGGGTTCTCGCCGCTTCTGGCACCGCTGCATCGCCGGCGGATCACCGCCGCCATTCGCCGCGGCAAACCCGATGTCGTTCTCAGCTGGATGAACCGGGCGACGATGATGACATCGTCAGGCGGCGTCCCGCATGTCGCCAGGCTCGGCGGCTTCTACAATCTGAAATATTACCGTGGCTGTGACTGGCTGGTCGCGAACACGCGCGATATCGCCGATTATCTGATCTCTGAAGGCGTGCCGCCGGACCGTGTTCACCATCAGATCAATTTCGTTCCCGACGGGTGTGAGGGACCGGTGTTTGAAGGGTCGCGGCGTGAAGGGCCGGTCATCGCCGCGCTTGGCAGGCTGCACCAGAACAAGGCCTTCGACACACTGATCCGTGCCTTTGCGGCGCTGCCGGATGGCACGCTGTGGCTGGCTGGCGAGGGGCCGGAACGCGCCAGGCTTGGTGATCTGACGAATGAGCTTGGCGTCAGCGAACGGGTGGCGTTTCTTGGCTGGCAGGATGACCCGCAATCGGTCATCCGCGGCGCCGACATTCTTGTCTGCCCGTCGCGGCATGAACCTTTCGGCAATGTCATCGCCGAGGGGATGGCCTGTGGCAGGCCGGTGATCTCGACACGGACAAATGGCGGCTGCGAATTGATCGAGGATGGTGTCAATGGCCTGCTGGCACCCATCGATGATGCCGCCGCGCTGGCGGATGCACTGGCCAGGCTGACACGCGACACCGCCCTTGCGGCGCGCCTTGCGCAGGGTGGTCGTGCCTTCTGGCAGGCCACGCTGTCACCGCAAAAGGTGACCGGCGACTGGATCACCTTTCTGGAAAGGGTCGCCAGCTGATGTGCGGGATTGGTGGTTATTTTCTTCGCCCCGGCGGCGGTGCGCCAGCAGACGCACTGGACAGGATGCAGCGCGCGCTGGCGCATCGCGGCCCTGACGGCAGCGGGCGCTACGCTGGCAACAGGGCCGGGTTCATCCATACGCGCCTGTCGATTGTCGATCTTGCAAACGGCGCGCAGCCCTTCATCGCACCGGGCGAGGATGGTGGCCAGGTGCTGGTCGCGAATGGTGAGATCTACAATCACGCGGCGCTGCGCCAGTCGCAGTGCGCCGGGTATGGTTTCACCTCCAACTCGGATTGCGAGACGATGCTGGCGCTGTGGGTGCGGCATGGCCATGCGGCGCTGCAGCATCTTCGCGGCATGTATGCGGCGGCGCTTTACGACCCTGCCCGCGATGAAGGGCTTCTGATCCGCGATCCCTTCGGGATCAAGCCACTCTATATCTGCGAGACGGCGGACGGGCTGTTCTTCGCCTCGGAAATGGCAGCGCTTCGCGCGATCGGTCTTGCCGAGGCCGCGACAGACAGGGCCGCGCCACAGCTTTCCGGACCAGACCCACTTCACGCCGCCTGTATCATCGACCGGCAATTCGCCCCGGATGATCTGCCGGCCTTTCCGATGATCCGCCGCGTCGCGCCGGGCGAGATGCTGGTCATCCGGGGCGGAGAGATTGCCGAGACACATGCCGACACACCGCTGGACTCCGACATGACAGACCCGGCCGCGCCGACGATTGACGCGTTCGAAGCGCAGCTTCACGACGCCGTCGAGGCGCATCTGATGGCTGATGTGCCGCTCGGCCTGTTTTTTTCCGGCGGCGTCGATTCCTCGGCCATCCTGGCGGCGCTTGCCGATCTGCGGGCCCGCGACGGACATGCCGAACCGATCCTGACCTACACCGTTCGCTTTGGCCGCGGCGATGATGATGAAACTGGCGGCGCCGCGGCGCTTGCCGCCGGCGAGGGGGCTGATTTCGTCGATGTTCCCTATGGCAAGGCTGATTTTCTGGCCGATGCCGGGCTGGCCGCGCTGGCCTGCGATGATGCGGTGGCGGATTATGCCATCCTGCCGACACTGCATCTGGCGCGGCGCGCGGCCCGGGATGTCAAGGTGGTGCTGTCCGGTGAGGGCGGTGATGAATTCTTTGCCGGCTATGGCCGCTACCGGGCCGGACTGCGCGCCATCGGTGCGAAATTCCCGACCCGTCCCGGCCCTGCATTGCGGGCCGGATTGTTCGGTGATGATGTGACGCGGCGGCTGGCCGCGCGCTATGATCGTGCCGGCGCCGCCATGCCGGGCATCCTGCAGCGGCTTGCCAACAGGCATGGTGCGCTGGCCGCGCTGCAACGCCATGACATTGAAGACTGGCTGCCGAATGACCTGCTGATCAAGCTCGACCGATGCCTGATGCGCCACGGGCTTGAAGGGCGCACACCCTTCATCGACAGGCAGATGTCACCTTACGGCTTTCATCTTCCGGTGGCGGCGAAGATCGGCCGTGGCGGCGGCAAGCATCTTGTCAAATCCTGGCTTGCGCGGCGTCTGCCGGCCTGCCGGCCTTTTGCCAGAAAGCGCGGCTTCACGGTGCCTGTCGGTGCGTGGATTGCCGAGGAGTCCGGCACGCTGGCGCCGCTGGTGGCGGCGCAGGATGGCGTGGCGGAATTGATCAGCGCCGATGCGGCGCGGGCGGTCATCGAGGCCGCCGATGCCCACGGTAATGGTCGTGGTGGATTGCTGGCCTGGCGGCTGTTGTTCTACGCGCTATGGCACCAGATCCATTGCCGCGGCGTCAGCGCCAATCAGCCGCTTGCCGACATCCTAGCCGCGCGCGGCTAGGATACGGGCTCGGCGGCAATCGGCAGCGCCGTGGTGAATTTGATCTCCTCCATCGCGAAGGATGAACTGACATCGGTCAGCTGCACCCGGCTGATCAGGCTCCGGTAGAAGGCGTCATAGGCGGCCATGTCGGCGACGACGACGCGAAGCAGGTAATCCACCTCACCGCTCATGCGGTAGAATTCGACCACCTCGGGCATTTCGGAAATCATCGTCGCAAAGGAATTCAGCCAATCGGCATTGTGCTGGTCGGTGCGCAGCGCGACAAACACCGACATCCCGACCCCGACCCTCGTCGGGTCGAGAAGCGCCACGCGCTTGCGAATCACGCCGATTTCCTCGAGCCGCTGGATTCGCCGCCAGCAGGGCGTTACCGACAGACCGACCTTGCGCGCGATCTCGGCCACCGGCTGCGCCGCGTTTTCCTGAAGATGAACAAGTATTTTCCTGTCGGTTGCATCCATCGCCGCCATCGGGACTTACCTTCCTTGAGACCGTAGTCTGTATTCCGTGTTCCGTGTTCCGTGTTCCGTATTCCGTGTTCCGAATTCCGTATTCTGGATTCTGGATCCCGTATTCCGTATTCCGGGG
>CBFHRT010000119.1:0-6583 GCA_965658285.1 Puniceispirillaceae bacterium (SeqCode)
ACGGATCGCCGTGCAGTTCGTGCTGAATTACGAAGAGGGGGCGGAAAATGCCACCCTTCATGGTGATTCTGCCTCGGAGATTTTCCTGTCCGAGATTATCGGCGCCGCGCCGTTCGAGGGCGCCAGACACATGTCGATGGAATCGATCTATGAATATGGCTCGCGGGCCGGCGTCTGGCGGCTTCTCGACCTGTTTCGTGACCGCGGGGTGTCATTGACGCTGTTTGCCGTCGCGATGGCGATGGAGCGTCACCCGGCGGTGATCGAGCGGGCGCTGGCGGATGGTCACGAGATCGCCTCGCATGGCTATCGCTGGATCAATTATCACGGCATGTCGGTGGCCGAGGAGCAGGAGCATCTCGAACGCGCCATCGAGATCCATACCCGCCTCTGTGGTGAGCGGCCGCTTGGCTGGTATACCGGGCGGACCTCGGAAAACACCCGCAACCTTGTCGCCGCCGAGGGCGGGTTTCTCTATGACGCCGATGATTATTCCGACGATCTGCCATTCTGGAGCACACAGACCACAACGCCGCATCTGATCGTTCCCTACACGCTCGACACCAATGACATGCGCTTTGCGACGGCGCAGGGTTTCCATACCGGCGATCAGTTCGCCGCCTATCTGATTGACGCTTTCGACACGCTCTATACCGAGGGCGCGCACGCGCCGAAGATGATGTCGGTCGGGTTGCATTGCCGGCTGATCGGGCGGCCGGCGCGGTTTGCCGGGTTGGTGAAGTTTCTCGACCATATCCAGCGACATGACGATGTCTGGCTGGCCCGGCGGGTCGACATTGCGCGGCACTGGCGGGTGAAGCACCCGCATGAGGGACCATCTGGCGGGCAATCTGGCGGGGCATCTGGCGGGCAATCTGGCGGGAGGGCGTCATGACCGCGCCACGCCAGCTGTCAATTGAACCGCTGACCGTCGCCGCCTTCGCGCCCTTCGGCGCGGTGATCCAGACCGAAGGGGCCGAGCGGATCATGATCAATGAAGGCACGACAACGCGGTTTCATGACCTTGCCGGGGTTGATGTGGAGTCCGATGCCGGGGCCGGTAGCGGGCGGGCGATCCTGTCGATCTTCCGTGGCACCCGTCGGCCCGACCCGATCGCCATCAGGATGATGGAACGTCATCCGCTCGGCTCGCAGGCTTTCATGCCGCTGGCGGCGCATGACTGGCTGGTCGTGGTGGCGCCAACAAATGCGGATGACAGCGCGCCGGATTTCGACCGGTTGAAATGCTTTCGCGCGCCCGGCGATGTCGGCGTCAGCTATGCCCGCAATGTCTGGCATCATCCGCTTCTGGTGCTGCAGCCGGAACAGGATTTCCTGATCATCGACCGGGCTGGCCCGGCTGGTGAGGACAGATCCGCCAACCTTCAGGAATTCTGGCTCGACACCCCTGTCGCGGTGATCGCGGCCGATTAGCGGCGCGGTGGTCTGCCAGTCTGTCTGTCTGTCTGTCTGTCTGTCTGTCTAATTATCTGATGGTCTGGCGGGCGGAAAATTCTGCTTGCTGTTTCTCACCTGAATGCGATCCGGCAAAAGCGGAATATTAATCCTTTCGGGCCA
This sequence comes from Puniceispirillaceae bacterium (SeqCode), assembly GCA_965658285.1. GTDB lineage: Bacteria > Pseudomonadota > Alphaproteobacteria > Puniceispirillales > Puniceispirillaceae > UBA8309. The sequence continues at coordinate 1,579 of CBFHRT010000119.1, forward strand.
TCATGTTCATGAAATGTTCTATATGAAGGGGCAATCATGGACAGGCGAACCGGGCTACGGCCCGTGACATCGGGTGAGAGAGTTTTTGGCATCTGGCTGATTGTTGTTTCAGCGATATTTTTCAGCACCGCCGGGGTCTTCAGCAAGGGCGTTGCCGCCGATGCCTGGACGATCATTTTCTGGCGGGGTGTTTTCGCGTCAATCGGCGCGCTCCTCTATCTGCTGGTGATCGGGCGTCTGCGGGTTGAGGTACGAGACTTCAAAATTCCTGCCATCGTCCTTACCGTGATCTATGCGTCCAGCACGACGTCCTTCATCCTGGCTTTCAAGCTGACCTCAATTGCCAATGTGGCGCTGATCTGGGCGGCGGCACCTGTGCTGGCTGGCGGTTTCGCCTGGTGGCTGTTCGGTCAGCGGGTCAGTCTAGGCTTCGTGCTGGCCTGTATCGCCGTCATTGCCGGGACGTTTGTCATTGTCTACGGGTCCTTCGGCCAGTCGGGCTTCACCGGCGATCTGCTGGCGCTCATGATGACGATGATGATGGTTGTGATCATGATGATCTTTCGCCGTTTCCCGGACACACCGGCGACCCTGCCAACGGTTAGCTCTTCCCTTCTGTTGTTGCCGATTTGCTGGCATTTCAGTGACCCGCTTTCCGCGTCATTGGATGAGATCGCGTTGATGGCGCTGTTTGGCATCACCTTCATGATTGCGTCGATCACGCTGGCACAGGGCGCAAAATTCGTGGTGCCAGGCGAGACAGCCTTGCTCAGTATCAGCGAGTCTCCCTGGGCGATCATCCTCGCCATCCTGTTTCTGGCCGAATGGCCGTCGATGCAGACGGTCATCGGTGGCACGATCATCATGGCGGCGGTGCTGTGGTATCAGGTCACGGCCCTGCGCAAGGGGTGAGCTGTCGCGGGTGAGGTCAGCCGTTCGCCCGGCCCATAGACGGGCCTAGCCGGCGAGGCCGGCGTGCTGCATCAGATCATGCGACATGGCGGCGTGGCGGGACAGCAGCCTGTCCATCTGCATCGTCGCCAGCTGTCCCTCTGCCACTACGACCCGGCCATTGATGATGGTGTAGCCGGCCTTGACCGGCCCGCAAAAGACGAGGCTTGCCAGCGGGTCCCAGTCACTGCCGGCGAAATCAATGCCGCGCCTGTCGAAGGCAGCGATATCGGCGGCGCAGCCGGGGGCCAGCATGCCGATGTCATCACGCCCCAGCACGCCGGCCCCGCCGCGTGTCGCTACGGCCAGCGCCTCGCGCGCCGTCATCGCATCGCCGCCCTGATTGACGCGTTGCAGCAGCATCGCCTGGCGTGCCTCGTTCAGCATATGCCCGCTGTCATTCGAGGCTGAGCCGTCGACCCCCAGCCCGATCTTCATGCCCGAATCAAGCATCCGCCGCACCGGCGCGATGCCGCTGGCAAGCCGCATGTTGGAACAGGGGCAATGCGCGACGCCGGTGCCGGTGCGGGCGAACAGATCGATCTCGGACGCATCGAGCTGTACGCAGTGGGCGTGCCACACATCATTGCCGGTCCAGCCGACAGCCTCGATATACTCACCCGGCCGCATGCCGAAATGCGCCAGGCTATAGTCGATATCCTCGACATTCTCGGCCAGATGCGTGTGTAGCCCGACGCCGAGGTCGCGCGCCATATCGGCGGTCTCGCGCATCAGATCCATCGATACCGAGAAGGGCGAGCAGGGCGCCAGCCCCACCCGCTGCATGGCATGGCGCGCCGGATCGTTAAAGGTTTCGACGACGCGCTGGCAGTCGGCAAGGATGTCATCCTCGGGCCAGCACAGAATGTCGGGCGGCAGGCCGCCGCCGGACTCGCCGATACTCATCGATCCGCGGGTGCCATGAAAGCGCATGCCGAGATCGGCCGCCGCGGCCAGCGAATCATCAAGCCGCGCGCCGTTCGGATAGAGATAGAGATGGTCCGACGAGGTGGTGCAGCCGCTCAGCGCCAGTTCGGCCAGCCCCAATGCGGTCGACCAGTAGATATGCTCCGGCCCGATATGCGACCAGATCGGATACAACGTCTGCAGCCAGCCGAACAGCGGCGCGTCCTGTGCCGCCGGCACCGCCCGCGTCAGGTTCTGGAACAGATGGTGGTGTGTGTTCACCATGCCGGGGATGACGACATGGCCAGTCATGTCGATCACAATGTCGGCGGTTTCGGGCAGTGTGTCACCTGGCCCGACCATCTCAATCACGCCATTGCGGGCGAACAGACCGCCGCCGCGAATCTCGGCCCCGGCATTGTCGCCGGCGCGCGCGCCTTCGAATGTGACGGCATCGGCCGGATTCATCGTGCAGAGCAGGTCGGCATTGCGGATCAGCAGGGTGCTATCCGTCATGTTGGTCTCTTGTCATCTGCCGGTCCCGTCGCCCCCATCTGATCATGCCCCCTTCCAGTAATGCCCCATTCCGGTCATGCCCCATTCCGGTCATGCCAGAAGCGAGGCGATCGTGCTGTCGGTCACCAGTTCGCAATAGGCATCAAGTGACAATGTGCCATCTTCGCGGAACCAGGTGTAGGTCCAGTTCAGCGTCCCGAACAGCATCATCGCACGTGGACCGCTAAGCGGTGTCGTGCGGCCGGCCTCCGCCGCCGCGGATGACAGCGCGACCTCGAACCGCGCCATGATCCGTCGCTCGGCGGCGCGCAACTCGGTCTGCTGGTCGGCCGGAAGCACCGGCAATTCGAAGGTCAGGAGCTTGTGCGTATTGCCAGCCTCACGATATTGCCGCAGCAGCGCACCGATCAGGTCGCGAAGATGATCGCGGGCCGTTCCCGCCGCCGCGGCGTCGATGTCGACATGTCTTTCGAGGTCACCAAGATAGGCCCGCAGGATGTCGAAGAGCATCGCTTCCTTGCTGTCGAAATAGTGATAGAGGAGCGCTTTCGAGACACCGCAGGCGGTGGCAAGCTCGGCCATCGAGGTGCGGCTGAACCCATCCCGCGCGAACAGCCCGGCGGCGGTGTCGCGGATATGCTCCAGCTTGGTGTCATAGCTGATGGCGCGGCGGCGTGGCATTGGCCGGGTAGTCCTCAGCTGTCGCGGCGGTCGATGATGCGGACCGCCTTGCCGGCAGACCTGTCAACGGCGCCAACCGGGGTCACATCGATCACTGCCGAAATGCCGACATTCTGCTTGATGTTGTCGCCAAGCGTCGCGGCCAGCGCGGCGCGGCGGTCCTCGCCCTCATGCCCCGGCGCCGCCTCGACACGGACTGTCATCGCGTCCAGCGGGCCATCCTTCCACAGCTCGATCTGGTAATGCGGGCTGATGCCGTCGATCTGCACGATATGTTCCTCGATCTGGCTTGGGAAGACATTGACACCGCGAAGGATGATCAGATCGTCGCTGCGGCCGGTGATCTTGTCCATCCGCCGCATCGTCCGCGCGCCGCCGGCCCGAAGCCGGGTCAGATCGCGTGTACGGTAGCGGATGATCGGCAACGCCTCCTTGGTCAGCGAGGTGAAGACAAGCTCGCCTGTCTCGCCGTCCGGACGGGGCGTGCCGGCCTCCGGGTCGATGATTTCGGGCAGGAAATGATCCTCCCAGATATACAGCCCGTCCTTCTCCTCGACCGCCTCATTGGCAACGCCGGGGCCCATCACCTCGGACAGGCCATAGATGTCGACGCCATGCATGTCGAACCGCTGCTCGATCTCCGACCGCAGCGCGTCGGTCCATGGCTCGGCGCCGAAGATGCCGCTTTTCAGGCTGGTGCTGCGCGGGTCGATGCGCTGGCGTTCGAACTCGTCGGCGATGGCCAGCATGTAGGATGGCGTGACCATGATGATGTCAGGCTTGAAATCGACGATCAGCTGGACCTGCCGCTGGGTCATGCCGCCGCTGACCGGGATCACCGTGCAGCCCATCGCCTCGGCACCGTAATGCGCGCCAAGCCCGCCGGTGAACAGCCCATAGCCATAGGCGACATGGACGCGGTCACCGGGACGCCCGCCGGAAGCGCGGATCGAGCGCGCCACCAGATGCGCCCAGTTATCGACATCCGTTTGCGTGTAGCCGACGACGGTCGGCTTGCCTGTGGTGCCGCTCGAGGCGTGGATCCGTGCGACCTTTTCCAGCGGCACGGCCATCATCTCGAACGGGTAGCTCTGCCGCAGATCCTCTTTCGTCGTGAAGGGGAATCTGGCGATATCCTCAAGTGCCTTCAGATCGTCCGGATGCACGCCGGCCGCGTCGAACTTGCGGCGATAGAGCGGCACATTCTCATAGGCATGCGACAGCGACCATTGCAGACGCTGCAGCTGCAGCGCCGTGATCTCGTCGCGCGAGGCGATCTCGATCGGGTCCAGAATGTCTTTTGAGGGGCTCAGGTCACGCATCATGGTCTCGTCTGCTTGGGAAGGGGTCGAAAATCACGCCGATGGCGGGATGACAGGATCGCTCAGCGTCCGTGACATACCGCGGAATTCGGCAATCACCGTGCCATCTTTGTTGGCGATGGTGACATCATACAGGCCGGTGCGCCCGCTCCGGGTGCGCGCCTTGGCGGTGGCGGTCAGGGTCTCGCCGGCCTTACCCGGTTTCAGGAAATTCACCTGGCATTGCTGCGCCACCGTCACGATGTTCTCGGAATTGCAGGCATGCGCGAAAGCTGTGTCGGCAAGCGCGAAGATGGCACCACCATGAGCGATGCCAAATCCGTTCAGATGCCGGTCTTCAAGCGTCATCCCGACTGTCGCGAAATCCGGTCCGGTCGCGAGGATCCGCATGCCGAGAAGCTGCGAGAAGCCGCATTTCCCGATCATCGCCTCGGCGACGGCCCGGGCGGTGTCCCGCGCGCCCGTCTCGATGGCGTCTCCACCCTGTTCCGACATTGCCAGTCTCCCCGTTCCCGGTCCGTATTGCCGCGGCGGCTACCGGCTTGACCGGCCCCGCGAAAACCGGCAAGGATCATTCAACGGTAAAGATTGACCGTCCGGTTAGTCAAGAGCGCCGGCGACGGTCTCCC
>CBFHRT010000120.1:0-6496 GCA_965658285.1 Puniceispirillaceae bacterium (SeqCode)
CACCGTACTGGCGAATTTCGACATGTCGCTTGGCAACGGGCTGTCGCGGCTGGCCGGTAAGGTGTTCCGGATCGGCCATCTTGGTGATTTCAACGATCTGATGCTGACCGGAACGCTGAGCGGCGTTGAAATGGGGCTGCGGGTGGCCGACATTCCGCACCAGTCAGGCGGCGTTCAGGCAGCCATGCAATACCTGTCCGAAAGCGCCATTGCAGCCTGATAGCCGGGACCGGGAGGAAACCATGCCGGAAAATGCCATGCCAGAGAAAACCGGGCAGGATGATGCGGAACTTCACTACAGCGTGACCGACCGGATCGGGCATATTGTCCTGAACAGGCCGCATCGGCGTAACGCCCTGACGTTTGAGATGTATGACCGGATCAAGGCGATCTGCACCACGGTCGGTACCGATGCCGACCCGGATGATGTGCGGGTGCTGATCTTCTCCGGTGGCGGTGATGCCGCCTTTGCCGCCGGCACCGACATATCGCAATTCCGGACCTTCACCGCTGCGGATGCGATCAATTACGAACAGATGATCGACGGCACACTGACCACGATCGAAGAATGCCGCGTGCCTACCATCGGTGCGCTGAACGGGTTTTGCACCGGCGGCGGTGCGGCCATCGCGGCGACGCTGGACATCCGGATCGGCAGCCGCGATCTGCAGGTCGGCGCGCCAATTGCCCGTACGCTTGGCAACTGCCTTGCCATCGGCAATCTGAGCCGGTTTGTCAGGCTTGTTGGCGAGGCACGGGTCAAATACATGCTGCTGACGGCGCAGCTGATCGGTGCCGAGGAAGCCGCCTCGGCCGGCTTCATCTCGGAATGTCTCGATGACCGGGATGCGGTGCTGGCGCGCGCCGACGAGATGGCACGCGGCATCACCGAACTGGCGCCGCTGACACTTGATGCAACGATGCGCGGCATGCGACGGCTGCAGACCATGACACCGCTTCCCGATGATCATGACCTTGTCGAGCAATGTTTCGGCAGTGCCGATTTCAAGGAAGGCGTGACCGCCTTTTTTGACAAGCGCAAGCCCGACTGGAAGGGCGTCTGACAGGCCCCGCCCGGGCATCCACCACTTTGCCTTTTCCATAATTTGGTATACCATGTGGCCACAGTCATGATCGGCGATGTTCAGTGCCGGTCACGTCATGGGGACACAGGAGAGATTCGTGGATTTCGCACATTTCATCGGCGGCCAGTGGGTTGCCGATTCAGACGTCACAACCAACCGCAACCCGGCCAATCAGGATGACATTATCGGCACCTATGCCCGCGGCGGCGCAGCCCGCGTCGACGAGGCCGTGGCGGCCGCGATGGCGGCGCTCGATGGCTGGGCGCATGCAAGTCCGCAGCTGCGGCACGACGTTCTGGAGAAAGCCGGGGCGCTGATCGTCGAGCGCAAGGACGAGCTTGGCAGACTGCTGGCCCGCGAGGAAGGCAAGACAATCGCCGAGGCGGTTGGCGAGACCGTCCGCGCCGCGCAGGTCTTCAAATTCTTTGCCGGCGAGGCATTGCGTAATACCGGTGATGCGGTGGCGTCGGTGCGCCCCGGTGTCGAGGTGATGATCGAGCGCGAGCCGGTCGGCGTCATCGGCCTGATCACGCCGTGGAATTTCCCGATCGCCATTCCGGCCTGGAAAATGGCGCCGGCGCTGGCCTTTGGCAACACGGTGGTGATGAAGCCTGCCGAACTGACCCCCGGCTGTGCGTGGGAACTGGCCAACATCCTTGAGCAAGCCGGCTGTCCGGCCGGTGTGTTCAACCTTGTCATGGGCCCCGGATCGCAGGTTGGCGCGCGCATCGTCGACCATCCCGATATCGCCGCTGTCAGCTTTACAGGTTCCGTGCCGACCGGCCGTCAGGTGGCCATCGATTGCGCGACGCATGGCAAGAAGGTGCAGCTTGAGATGGGCGGCAAGAACCCGATGGTTGTCGTCGATGATGCCGATCTCGATGTCGCTGTCAACACGGCGCTGAACGGTGCGTTCTTCTCGACCGGCCAGCGTTGTACCGCCTCGTCGCGGCTGATCGTCACCAAGGGAATCCATGATGCGTTTCTGGACAGGCTGACCGCCGCCGCTGCCGATCTTGTGGTTGGCGACCCGCTCGACCCGAAAACGCAGATCGGCCCGGTTGTCGACCAGTCGCAAATGGACCAGAACATGCGTTATCTGGCGCTGGCGTCCGAAGAAGGCTGCGATGTTCGCGGCGGCGGCGTCGGCAATGGCAACGGGTTCTTCCTGCATCCGGCGATCTTTGCCGGGGCGACCAATGCCATGCGGGTGTCGCGCGAAGAAATCTTCGGGCCAATGGCCTCGATCATCAAGGTCGATGATTATGACGAGGCGCTGGCCGTCGCCAATGACACCGAATTCGGTCTGTCCTCGGGAATTTGCACAACATCGCTGAAGCTGGCCTCGCATTTCCGGCGCCACGCCAAAGCCGGGATGGTGATGGTGAACCTGCCGACAGCCGGTGTCGATTATCACGTGCCGTTCGGTGGTCGGAAGGGGTCAAGCTATGGCCCGCGCGAGCAGGGAAGCTATGCCCGCGAGTTCTACACCACCGTCAAGACAAGCTACATAGCGCCCTAAGGAGGCCCGGCCACCATGACCACCCGTCCCTATAGCGGTATCTGGCCTGTCGCGCCGACACCCTTCACCGAAAATGGCGCGGTCGATGATGATGGCATGCGCCGGGTTCTGGACTGCATGATCGACCAGGGGTGCGATGGTATCTGCATCCTTGCGAATTTTTCCGAGCAGTTCCTGATTTCCGATGCCGAGCGCGAACATCTGACAAAGCTGTGCCTTGCCCATATCGATGGCCGCGTGCCGGTCATCGTGACAATCAGCCATTTCGCCACCGATATCGTGGTGGCGCGGGCGCGGCAGGCAAAACAGCTTGGCGCGGCGATCGTGATGATGATGGCGCCCTATCACGGCGCCCTGCTGAAAGGCAATGCGCAGCAGACCTTCGACCAGTTCAGGATGGTTGGCGATGTTGGCATCCCGATCATGATCCAGGATGCGCCGCTGTCGGGTGTCGATCTGCCGGTGCCGCTGCTTGCCAGTATGGCGCGCGAAATCGAGATGGTGAAACTGTTCAAGATCGAATCGGCGGGCGTGGCAACCAAGATGCGGGCGCTTCTGGAGGCGGCCGGCGATGCCGTGGAAGGACCATTCGATGGCGAGGAGGGCATCACGCTTCTTGCCGATCTTGATGCCGGCGCTACCGGCTCGATGACATCGGGGCTGATCCCGGATCTGATCCGGCCTGTCATCACCGCCCATGCGGCCGGTGACCGCGATGCGGCGGTGGCCGGCTATACGTCCGTGCTGCCCATCATCAATCACGAGAATCGCCAATGCGGGTTCCGCGCGGCGAAGGCGGCGATGGTCGAGGGCGGGGTCATCAAATCGGATTTCTGTCGCCATCCCATCGACCCGCTGCCGGCCCCGACACGGGCCGAGCTTCTGGGACTGATGCGCCCGCTCGACCCGATTGTGCTTCGTTGGGGCCGGTGAGCCGATGGCCAAGCAGAACGCGCTGACATCCCTGCTGAATGAGGGCGAGATCAAGCCAAGCCAGCGCCGCTCGCTCAGCGAGGAAACCGCCGACAAGCTTCGCGAGTTGATCCTGCTGGAAAAGCTGCCGCCCGGCATGCACATCCCCGAGCGAGATCTTGCCGAGGTGCTTGGCATCAGCCGCACGCCGATGCGCGAGGCGCTACGCATCCTCGAGAGCGAGGGACTTGTCGACCACACGCCGACCCGCCGCTCGCGCGTTGCCAACCCGTCGGTTGACGAGCTGGCGCAGAGCATGAAGGTGCTTGCCACGCTGGAAGCGCTGGCGGGCGAGCTTGCCTGCACGCATGCCAGCGATTCGCAGATCACGGCCATCGCCGCCCTGAACCGGCGTATGGTCGAAAAGAGCGAAGCCATGACTTCCATCGATTTCTTCAAGACCGATATGGAATTCCATGCAGGCATTGTCGCCGCCAGCGGCAATGCGGCGCTGGTCGACACGCACGCCAAATATAACGCCAGGCTGTGGCGCGCCAGATTCCTGTCATCGCGCCGCAAGCTTGGCCGCGCCACAACACTGCAGCAACATCAGGACATCACCGCCGCGCTGCAGAACCGCGATGTGGCTGGCGCCTCGCGCGCCATGCGCGACCATATCGAGACAGCCATCGAGAATCTTTACATGTCCCGGGACGAACAGGAGAGCTTTGAATGAAACCCCGTATTGGCATTATTCCGGGCGATCCCGGCGGCATTGGTCCCGAACTCATCGCCAAATTGCTGGCCGAGGAGGAGGTTCGCGATCAGGCCGATATCCTGTTGATCGGCGACCGACATCTGTTCGAGATGGGACAGGCGCAGGCCGGCGTCGAGATCGAGATGACCGATTGTGATGCCCTTACCGGTGACTGGACGGCTATTGCCGGGCTGGCGATACACGACCGTGAAACGATTGCCGCTGATGATGTTCGCCTTGCCGAGGTCACGCTGGCGAATGGCCGCTCGGCGCTTGGCAATCTGAACTGCGCACTGGAAATGGCGCGCGACGGTATCATCGATGCCATCACCTTTGGCCCCTTCAACAAGGCCGCCCTGATCGAGGCCGGGCTGGGGCATGAGGATGAGCTTCACTACATGGCGGAATTTCTCGGCGTCGAGACCTACATTTCCGAACTCAACACCTTGAACGGCATCTGGACCAGCCGCGTGTCGAGCCATATCCCCCTGAAGGATGTTCCCGACTATATCAGCGGTCACCGCATCACCGAGGCGGTGCATCTGATTGACCGCACGCTGAAACGCTCCGGACTGTCACGTCCAAGGCTGTCAGTGGCGGCGCTGAACCCGCATGCCGGCGACAATGGCAATTTCGGTATGGAAGAGATCGAGGTGATCACCCCGACTGTCGAGACATTGCGCCAACAGCAGCTGAATATCGATGGCCCCTGGCCGTCCGATACCGTGTTCCTGAAGGCGAAGGCCGGCGAGGTTGACGGCATCATCACCATGTATCACGACCAGGGGCAGATCGCCCTGAAACTGATGGGCTTTGACCGCGGTGTCACCGTTCAGGGCGGCATTCCCTTTCCGGTAACGACCCCGGCGCACGGCACCGCATTCGACATTGCCGGCACCGGCACGGCCGATGTTGGCGCGACGCGTGCCGCCTTTGACATTGCCTGCGATATGGTCAGCCATTGGGACGGCACGAGCTGATGAAGATCACCGCCATACGGGCGCATGCGCTGAATCTCGAGGTCAGTCTCGACATCATTTCGCCGGCAAAGACGGCGCGTCATCAGGCCTGCGTTGTCGAGATCGAGACCGATACCGGGCTCAGCGGCCACGGCATCACCTCGATCGGCCCGGCGAAACCGATCCAGGCCGCCATCGAGAGCATTGCCGCCCCCGCCATCATCGGCATGGACGCGCTGAATAATGACCGTATCTGGGACCAGCTTTACTGGGCACTGGTGCCACGCGGGCAGAGCGGGATTGGCATGCACGCCATCGCCGCCATCGACGTCGCGCTGTGGGATATCAAGGGCAAGGCGCTTGGCCAGCCGATCTGGCGGCTGCTGGGCGGGGCACGCGAGACCTGTCCTGTCTATACGACCTTCGGCTTCGGATTCTATGAAACCGGCGAACTACCCCGCGCGGCAGAGGCCTGGCGGGAACGCGGTTTCTCACGACTGAAAATGACGGTTGGTAACAGCGCGCTGCAGCGCCGCGACGAGCCACGCCTGCTGAGTGATGTGATCATCGATGACAGACGCCGTGTTGCCGCCGTTCGCGATGCTGCCGGACCAGACGCGGAACTCTTCATCGACGCCAATTGCAGCCTCGATTACTTCCATGCGGTGGAACTGGCAGGCGCGCTGACACCCTATCACATCAGCTTCTTTGAAGAGCCGATCACGCAGAATGACGTTCGCCAGATGGCCGAGCTTCGCCGCCAGACCGGCATGCGCGTCGCCTGCGGCCAGAACGAGGCACAATCCTATCGCTTCCGCGACATGCTGGTCGCGGGCGCGGTCGATATCATCCAGCCGAATGTCGTCATCACCGGCGGCTTCACGCAATGCCAGAAGATCGCGGCGCTGGCGTCAGGCTTCAATGTCGGGATCGATAATGGCGGCGCCTGGCCGTTCTTCAATGCGCATCTTCAGGCCGGAATCGCCAATGGCGGGCTTGTCGAATGGCACTACTCTTCGGTCGAGGCCTGCCGTCTGATCTATGACGGGCTGCCCGAAGCCGCCGATGGGTGGCTGACGATGAGCGATGCGCCGGGACTTGGTTTCGCATTGAACCGCGAACGGCTGCAGGCCCACCTTATCTGACCTGACAGAGGCTCTGACCTGACAGAGTCTCTGACCTGACAGGGTCTCTGACCTGACAGGCCGGCCGACCTGATTCGGGCATGTAATCAGCAGCACCCTGAAAGTCAGGATGCGCG
>CBFHRT010000121.1:0-6496 GCA_965658285.1 Puniceispirillaceae bacterium (SeqCode)
GGCTGTCCGTCAGGGCGGCGCCGACCACACCGGGCTCACGGGCGGTAATCTGCGAACAAGCGTTGAACAGATGCGTCACACCGCGAAGGCCAAGATCGGTGGCGCGGGCGAGCTGGGTGCCGGATGCCTGTGAATGGCCGGCAAACAGGATGATACCGGCGGCGTGAAGCCGTGCCAGATGCGCCGGATCCATTTCTTCCGGTGCCAGCGTCATTAGCAGCCGTCCAGAATATGCCCCGGCGAATTCTGCCAGCAACGTGGCATCCTCCTCGGTCATTTGCCGGATTGCGCCGGGGGGATGGATACCCGGCTTGGCCGGTGACAGAAACGGTCCCTCAAGATGAACGCCCAGAATTTCCGGTCCCTGCCAGAGCGCGACAGCATCGAGGGCAGCGGTATAGGCTGTCCCCGGTGCCGTGATGAAGGTCGGCAGCAGGTGGCAGGTCCCGCCACTACGGGCGGCGGCGACCATGCGCGCCAGCGTTGCCGCATCCGGGGCATCATTGAACATCACCCCGCCAGCACCATTGATCTGCAGATCGATGAATCCCGGGGTAATGTTTTCGAATCGCGCGACCGGGTCGGGCGCACTTTGCGCACCATACGCACCAGCAGGGTAGATATCACTGATCACGCCATCGGCGATCTCTATGATCCGGTCATGCAGCGGGGCCGCCGCACCACCCGGAAACACCCTGTCTGCCCGGATCCTCAGGCGATCAGCTGGATGATTTTCTTGTGAAGCCATAATGGGCGTGGTCCTGATTGCAGATGCGCGGGCCAATGTTATGCCGCCACCCAGTTATGACACAGTGGGACAAGGACCCGTCAAGCCGTTCAGGACCCGTCAAGCCGTTCAGGACCCGGCAAGCTGCCTGTCATGACCGCGATAGCCGCTTCGGTGGGCAATGCCGTTGCTTGCGCATGGCATCCACCGGGCTTCATGATGTAGTCTGCCCGCATGACATCGACTTGCCAGAGAAAAATTCATCACCCCTGCCCCGACAAGGACACACCATGACCGCACTCGGATGGTATGCCGGGCTGATGACCGGAACAGTTCTCGATGGCCAGATCGACATTGCCTTTCTTCGCACGGATGGCGAGACAATCGCCGAATTTGGCCCGGCGACGATGCTGCCCTACCCCGATGATTTGCGTGGGCTGATCGCTGAAGCTGTCGCCGCTGCGCAGGACTGGAACTTTACCGGGCCGGAACCGGCAATTTTCGCCAAGGCCGAGCGCGCCCTGACCTACGCACAGGCACAGGCGGTGATCGACACAGCCGCAATCCACACGCTGTCGATTGACGATGTCACCGCTGTCGGATTCCATGGCCAGACCGTCCTTCACCGACCGCCACATGACGGCAAAACTGGCAGAACACGCCAGCTTGGCGACGGACCGTTGATGGCGGGTCTGATCGGGCGACCCGTGGTGTTCGACTTCCGGAGTGGTGATGTGGCAGCCGGCGGGCATGGCGCACCGCTTTGCCCCTGCTATCACGCGGCGTTGCTGAAACGTGCCAGTGCCGGTGAAAATGTTGCCGTGCTCAATCTTGGTGGCGTTGGCAACATTACCTGGCAGGGCAAGGATGGCAGCTTGATCGGTTTTGACACCGGGCCGGCGAACGCCCCGATTGATGACTGGGTGCGGCTGCATGATGCCGGCAGCATGGATGAAGGCGGACGCTTCGCGGCTGCCGGGATTGTCGACGAGGACCGCCTCACCAAGCTGATGAATAAACCCTATTTCTTAGAAAGACCGCCGAAATCATTGGACAGAAATGATTTTTCTGCATTGATGGCTGACGGGCTTTCACTTGTGGACGGGGCGGCCTTGCTGACCACCCTTGCCGCCGCCAGTGTGGCGCGGGCGCTGGAGATGCTGCCGGCACCGGTCGAACGGCTGATTGTCTGCGGCGGCGGGCGCCACAACCCGACGCTGATACAGGCCATTGCCGAGCGGGCTGGGGTCATCACCGAACCGGCAGACAATCTTGGCTGGCGCAGCGACGCCATCGAGGCCGAGTGTTTTGCCTATCTGGCGGCACGCCATGTCGCCGGACTACCGGTCAGCTACCCGGGAACGACCGGTGTGCCTTCACCGCTGCCGGCCGGGCGGCTTGCCGCGCCGGATCCGTCTGCTAGGCTGGCCGGGTCAGGAGACAGCGCATGAGCGGCACAAATCCACGAATGATTGACGGGCTTCTCGACAGCGACGACATCGAATTGCTTGTCGTTCATTGCTCGGACACGCCGGATGATGAACCGCTGCGGGCACGTGACATCCAGGCAATGCATCTTGGCTTTGGCTGGCATGGTATCGGCTATCATCGGGTGATCGGGCGCGATGGGCTGTGTGAGCCGGGACGCCCCGAATATTGGCGCGGCGCGCATGTGCGCGGCGTCAATGAGCGGAGCCTGGGGGTCTGCCTGATTGGCCGGCACGACTTCACCGCCGCGCAGATGGACAGTCTGGCAGCGCTTCTTGCCGACTGGCAGCATCGCTATCCGAAGGCACGGGTCGTCGGGCATCGTGACGCTGTCGAGACGCACAAGACATGCCCGAATTTCGATGCGGCGGCATGGTGGCAGCAACGTAAGACAAGGCATTCCGATGCGCGCAAGATGATCAGCATCGCGACCTTGGCGATCCGAAAGGACCCGTCCGCCGATTCGCCTCTCGATACAGAGGCACTCTATGGCGAAACAGTCGAGATCATGGAACAGGCAGGCACCTACGCGCGGGTGCGTCTGGCCACAGACGGCTATGAGGGCTGGATCGAATGCACGGGCACATCGGGCCCCGGCGCCGCGCCAACGCACCGGATTGCCGCTGCGTCAATCCACGCCCTGTCGACAGCTGACGTTAAATCGCCGGCCCTGTTACAGCTGTCGTTGGGAGCATTGGTGTCGGTTGCCGAAACCGATGATGACTGGCACGCCATCGCCCTGCCAGACGGCCGCGCGGGATATGTTCCGGCGCGTTCTGTAGTGCCACTCGGCGTGGGTGAGCCTGATTTCGTCAGTGTTGCGGAGCGGCTGATCGGCGCCCCCTATCTGTGGGGGGGACGAAGCGCTGCCGGGATCGACTGCTCGGCACTGCTGCAGCTGGCGCTGCAGGCGGCTGGAATCTCCTGCCCGCGTGATAGCGGGCCCCAGCTTGAATGGGCGCAGACGCGCGATGGCACAATTACCGTCACCGCCGCAGAGGCGCGGCGCGGCGACCTGGCCTTCTGGCCTGGACATGTCGGGATATTCCAGTCGGCGGGCCGCTTCCTTCACGCCAACGCGTATCATTACGCGGTCACCAGCGAGGCGACGTCAGCGGCGTTGCCACGCACCGATGCCGCCTCAACGGCGCCTGCCATCATCCTGCGGCTTGGCGGTCAGCCAGACTGAGGAAACAGTCTGTCCCGCAACATCCACAACAGGGCCAGCGCCGGGATCACCATCATCGCCGTGATGATGAAGAAAATGCCCCAATCGCCATTCAGCCAGTCGACAAGCGCCCCCGACGACGAGGCCAGTAACGTCCGCCCAAGCGTGCCGATCGAGGCCAGCAGCGCATATTGCGTCGCCGTGTAATTGCGGTCGACAAGAAGCGAGATGAAGGTGACGAATGCCACTGTCGCGAAGGCGGCAGCAAGATCATCCGCTATCACCGCAATGGCGAACATCAACTCATTCTGCCCGACCCAGTGCAGGACACTGAACAGGATGTTCGTTGTCGCCATCGCGATGCCGGAAATCAGCAACGCCCGGACAACACCGGTGCGCAGCGCGAACAATCCACCGATCAGCGTGAAGACAACAGTCGTGATCCAGCCAAGCCCCTTGGAATAGATCGCAATATCCGATTTCGAGAAGCCGACTTCCTTGTAGAAGATGATCGACATCTTGCCCATGAAGGCCTCGCCAATCTTGAACAGGAAAATGAAGGCCAGGATCATCAGCCCGATCTGCAGCCCGTTCTTGCGGAAAAAGGACCAGAGAGGCTCTATCACCGTCGTGGTGAGGAAGCTGACAAGCTGGACGATCGCCCCCTTGCCGCCCATGCGCGCGGCCATCGCCTGCTGCGCGTCGCGCTGGTCGGCGGCGCGTTCCTTCGTGCCAGTCTCGGGAATGAACAGCAGGCCGACATTGCACAGCACCACCAGAACACCCAATGCAACGAAGGTCATCTGCCAGTAATTCTCGACACCGCTTGTCTCGAGATAATCGGCAAGGAACAGCGCGATCATGCCACCAATCTTGTAACCGGACCACCAGCCAACAACGGCAACGGCGGCCCCGGCGGCCATGCCCCTGGTGTCACCCCTGTCGATCTGCTCGATCCGCAGCGCGTCGATGGTGATATCCTGGGTTGCCGAACATATGGCGATAATCAGGCCGGCACCGATCACCAGCGCCAGCGAGGTTGTCGGATCGATCGTACTCCAGAACAGCAGACAGGCGAGAATCACCGCCTGAAGCGTGATGATCCACGCCTTGCGGTGGCCAAGCCTGTCGGTCAGCACGGGAACGCGCAACCTGTCGATCAGCGGCGCCCACAGGAAATTGAAGGCATAAACGCCAAAAATGAGACCGGCCCATCCGATGGCGCTTCGCGAAAGGCCATCTTCCTTGAGCCACAGTGACAATGAACTTCCGATCAGCACCCAGGGAAAGCCGCTGATCATCCCGAGAAGGAGAATTCGCGCCATTCTGCGTTCAAGATAGGATGTGACCAAATCCGAAATAAAGCCCGAGGACCGGACCGTTTCCTGGTGAACCACGTACACCTCCCAGCACCTAAATGTCTTTATGGTTGTGATCAGGCTATGCCGTGTTGTCCAATAAAGGCAAATTATATCGGTTCCGGCACGCCTCCGGGATTGGTTTCGAGTTTGAAGGGAGTCGACATTTGGCCGAGTGGACCGTCACCGTTTCAGACAACGGATACCGGCTGACAGCGCCGCATCATGGCTGTGGCTGCCTTGTTGGCAGGGCTGGCTTCATCGCCGGCGATGCCAAGCGCGAGGGCGACATGGCAACACCTGTCGGTACCTGGCCGTTGCGCCATGTCTATTACCGGCCTGACCGCATACCGCCGCCCGATACCGGCCTGCCGGTGATAGCGCTCACCCCTGACATGGGCTGGTGTGACGATCCCGGGGATCCGGCCTATAACAGGCCGGTCGAACGCCCCTTTCCGGGCCGGCATGAGGAGCTGTGGCGCGATGATGGGTTGTATGACCTTATTGTGGTGCTGGGGCATAATGATTCGCCGCCTGTCCCCTGGCTTGGTAGCGCCGTCTTCCTGCATCTTCGCGAGGATGAAACAACCCACACCGCCGGCTGTGTGGCCGTGAGGCGGCAGGACATGCTGGCGCTTCTTGGCGCTGCGGATACTGAAACGGTTCTGAAGATTGTCGGCGACAGCGAGCCGGATGGTGCGACATGAGCGGTGCAGACATCACACCCCTGCCGGAAGCGCCACTGCGCGGCTATATCGAAGGGTATTACGGCCGTCTGTTAGGCTGGCAGGACCGCCACAGGATCATCGCAAGGCTGGCCGCGCTTGGCATGAATGCCTATCTCTATGCGCCGAAGGAGGACCCGCATCACCGGGTAAACTGGCGTGATCCGTGGCCCGAGGACTGGATTGCCGGATTTACCGCCATGTGCGCCAGCGCCGCCGTGCAAGGCGTTATGGTGTGGGCCGGGATCGCGCCCGGACTTGACTATGATCCGAACAATGACAGTGCGGAATTCGACAGCCTGCTGGCCAAGGCGGCGTCGCTTCAGGCGGCCGGTGCGGCGGCCATTGTGCTGATGTTCGACGATATCGAGCCGCCCTCAGCAACGCTCGACACGGCGCTGTTGGACGAAATCGCGCTCCATGCCGGGATCGCGACCCGCCTTGCCGCGCGCCTTGAAGCGCCAACCCTCATTGTACCCCGAATCTACGCCGATGAAATCAGCGAAGCGGCAGCGGACAGCTACCGGGCGCTTGCCGCCGCGCTGCCCGCCGACATGCCGGTTTTCCATTGCGGATCGCATATCGTCGCCGGCACCACACCGCTGGCGCCGCACACGACACCTGCCGCTGCGGCATTCGGCCAGCGATTGATCCTGTGGGACAATCACTACTGCAATGATTATTGCCCGCGCCGGCTGTTTGCCGGGCCACATACCGGCCGCGACGGGGTGCGAGATCTAATGCTGAATGGCACCGGCCTGGTGGAGACCGATCTGCTGCTGCTTGGCGTAATGGCGGCGGGTGGTGATATGGCGGGCTGGCGCGCCGCCTTGTCCGAGGCCGGTGTGCCGGAGGCATTTTACCACATCGCGCCCTGGTTCACCGCGCCGGTGACGGCCGATCAGGTACCGGCAGCGCGCCCGTCTGCTGATGAAGCTGTTTTCGAGGCCATTGAAACGCTCTTGTGGCGCTGGAAGACACCGCTGGCGCGGGAATGGTATCCGTTCCTGTTCGGGTTGAAACATGACCT
>CBFHRT010000122.1:0-6443 GCA_965658285.1 Puniceispirillaceae bacterium (SeqCode)
ACAGGATTGACTCATTGGTCTCGACATCCATCCCGCTCTGCACCCTGATATGCCGGGCAAGTCCCAGCCGGCGCGCCACATCTGCCAGTGTCGACTGCCGGGCCGCAGCGTGGAAGCGCAAGGACAACCCACCCTCATCATCCTTGGGGTGGATGGTGTAGAAATGCGTCGCCAGAACCAGACCGAGAACGCGATCCCCCAGGAATTCAAGCCGCTCATAGGTCGCACCACGCGCCTTCGCGCTGGAATGGGTGAGCGCTTCGACCAGCAGATCGCGAGTTGCAAACCTGTACCCGATGGTGGCCTCGAGCGTGGCAAGCCCCTCGTCCTGCGCGCCTGTACCGGTCAAGTAATCCCATCCCCGATGCGGCCATAGCGGATGGCGAACGGCCATTTCCAGACCTGCCACCAGCGGGAGGTGCCATTGTGGCTGAAGAACAGGAACTGCGCCTTGCCGATCAGATTTTCAAACGGCACCATGCCGACAGAGGGTGTGCGGCTGTCATTCGAGTTGTCGCGATTGTCGCCCATCATGAAGAAATGCGCCTCGGGAACAACAAAGGTGCGCGTATTGTCGAGCATCCCGCCATCGGTCATTTCGCGGATGCTGTGCATGCTGCCTTCCGGCAGGGTTTCGACGTAGTCGTCATATTTCATCACGCGAACGCCGTCGGTGGCGGTGCCGATATCGGCATGCTGGCGTTGAACCGGCGCATCATTGATATGCAGGATGCCGCCGCGCACGGCGACTTCATCGCCGGGAAGGCCGACCACACGCTTGATGAAGGCCACTGATTCATTCTTCGGCTGCCGGAACACCACAACATCCCCTCGCTCCGGCTCATCGCCAAGAATTCGACCGTCAAACGGAATGATGCCGAGCGGCAGCGAATAACGGGAATAGCCATAGGAAAATTTCGAGACGAACAGATAATCACCAACCTTGAGCGTCGGGATCATCGACCCGGAAGGGATGTTAAAGGGTTCGAACAGAAGCGTCCGGAAGCAGAGCGCCAGCGCACCGGCGATGATGATGGTACGGAATGGCTCGAAGCTCTTGTCCTTTTTCTTCGTACTCATGCGCGTCAACCGGATCCCATGTCTATGATGTAACTTGATTCAATATAAATTGCTGTAACGTAAGTTACTGTCATCTAACCTATCTTTGCGCCGAAATCACCACGAAAGCGAGCGCATAGGGCGGCTCGTCGCTGAGCGACAAACTCGCAGCCGCGTTATACCCCTCAGGTGTCAGCCTCTCAAGCGCCGTTTTACATCGCCCGGTCAACAGCAGTTTGGGCGCACCCCCAGCAAGATTGGTGGTCTCGGCATCGCGCCACCCCATGCCGTCGACCCCGGCCCCGCTCAATGCCTTGTAGACGGCCTCTTTTGCGGCGAATCGCTTGGCGAAGTAAAGGCCCGCATGCCCGCGCAACTCCGCCGTGGCGCGTTCGGCATCGGTGAAGATGCGCTCCAGAAACCTGTCACCAAACCGCGCCATCAACCGACTGATCCGGCGCTCATCGACAATATCTGTCCCGATACCAAGGATCACGAGGGGCGGGCCTCATCCATCAAACGCCGCATCCGCCCGATGGCAGCCTCAAACCCGACAAAAAGACTTTCACCCATCAGGAAATGGCCGATATTCAACTCATGCATCTGCGGTATCGCGGCAATGGCACCCACCGTTTCATAATCGAGTCCGTGCCCGGCATGACATTCGAGGCCAAGTGAGTCAGCCAGAGCCGCCGCCTCGGCGATCCGCGCGAGTTCGGATGCGCGCGTGCCGGCATCATGGCAATAGCGCCCGGTGTGAAGCTCGATGATATCCGCGCCAACCGCAGCGGCAGCACGAATTTCAGCCTCGCTTGCCTCAATGAACAGCGACAGTCTGATGCCGGCATCCTTGATCCGGGTGAAATACGGTGCCAGTTCGGCCTCGCGACCGGCAACGGCAAGCCCGCCCTCGGTGGTAACTTCCTCGCGGCTTTCCGGCACGATGCAGGCGGCGTTCGGTTTCACCTGGCAGGCAATGTCGACCATCTCCTGTGTTGCCGCCATCTCGAAATTCAGCGGCAGGGAAATGGCATCCTTCAAGGCGTGCATATCCGCATCACGAATATGGCGGCGGTCCTCGCGAAGATGCGCGGTGATGCCGTCGGCACCGGCTGCCTGCGCGGCCAGCGCGGCGCGAACCGGGTCCGGATTGTCGCCTCCACGCGCGTTGCGAAGGGTCGCAACATGATCGATATTGACACCAAGTCGAAGGTTATGGTCGGTCATTGGCCAGTCTCGCTTTCCTGTCCCCCGGCGCCCTTGCCGCCGACATTTCCATGCACGTCACGGGATCTACCGGGAGGTTCACTCTCAGGTGTTTCATTCTGTAGATTGTCATTTTCCGGCTGTGGTCCGGCACGCCGCAACCGCGCCGCCGCCAGGCGTTTTGCCCGGTGCCGGCGCCAGCCTTCCACCGCCCAGTAGGTAAAGCCGAAGCCGGCAAACCAGGCGATAGACCCGAGGACAAGGCAGCCAACGATAATCGGCATGAACAGTGCGCCGATCAGCGCCGCCGGATCGGCAATGAAGGCCGCCATGAAGGAGGGAAGCGTGTCACCGATGGATTTCACACTGCCACCGAATTCGGTGACGATGAAAGCGCCAACCCGGTAATCAAGATAGAAGAACAGCGGAAACGTCCAGGGATTGCCGATGAAGGTGGCAAACAGGCATGCCAGGAGGTTTCCACGCGTCAGATAGGCAAGCATCATCCCCACCAGAAGATGCAGGCCAAGGAATGGCGTGAAAGAAACGGCCATGCCCCACGCCGCGCCCGTGGCGATCGACAGGGTGGACCCCGGCATCCGCTTGATCCGCTGGATCAGATAGGAAAACAGGCGCCCGAACCCTCTGGCCGGCCAGACGATGCTGCGGACCCGGTCAAACCTTGATTGGGCGCGACGACGTTTGAACATGAGGGTCCCGGATTATTGAAGGTGATGACTGCCGGCTTCGACACGCGGCAATCCGGCAGCGTTATCATACGGATTACACGCTGTCGGCGCGCTCCACGCTCTCTACATATTTATTCGCCTGGAGAACCGCAATGATAGCCCGCATATGTTCAACGTCTTTAACTTCAAGGTCCAGTTCAAAACGGAAGAAATCGGGATTGCGGTCAGTCAGATGGATGTTCGAGATGTTGCCACCCTGCTGGCTGATCACCATGGCCAGCGAAGCCAGTGACCCGGGCTCGTTGGTCAGTACCGTATTCAGGCGGCCATTGACACGGCGCAGGCTGTCCTTCTCCCATGACACATCCAGCCACAGCTCCGGCGCGTCGGAAAACTTGCTCAGGGTCGAACAGCCGACCTTGTGAACGGTGATCCCCTTGCCGGTCGTGAAAATGCCGACGATGGCCTCACCCGGCAGCGGATGGCAGCATCGTGCGATGGTGACGGCGGTGCCGGCCTCATCGCCGTCGATTTTCAGTTTCGGATGCCGGGCGCTGTCACGCTTGCGGTCCTTGTGACCCCGTTCATCATCGACAACAATGTCGGGATGAAGCCGTTCGAGAACGCGGATCGGCTGCAACCTGTCTTCGCCGACAAGCGCGAACACCTCCTCAATCCTGGTAACGCCGAATGCCGACAGTGACTGTTCCAGCGCGCGGCTGCGGAAGGGGCGGTCATATTCGCGGAACGTCTTTTCGATCAGCGCGCGGCCAATGCGACTGAATTCGGTCACGCGCTGTGCCCGATGAAACCGCCGAATGGCTGATTTCGCGCGGCCGGTCTTGACGAAACTTTCCCATTCCGCACGCGGCTTTGCCTGACCCGAGGTCAGAATATCTATCTGGTCGCCATTCTGCAGCTCGGTTGCCAGCTGTCTGGTCTTGCCATTGATCCGGACACCAACGCAGGTCTCGCCAATCTGGGTGTGAACGGCATAGGCGAAATCCACCGCCGTCGCGCCGCGCGGCAGCGCAATCAGATCGCCACGCGGGGTGAAACAAAACACCTGGTCGTGGTACAGATCCATCTTGGTGTGTTCGAGGAACTCGTCGGCGCCGGCATCTTCGTCAAGCAACCCGACAAGTTCCTGCACCCATTTGTATTTGCGTGGGCTGGATGCCTGACCGCGGTCCTTGTAATGCCAGTGCGCGGCCACGCCATGCTCGGCGACCCGGTGCATTTCGGGGGTCCGGATCTGCACCTCGATACGGTGATTCTGCGGGCCTAGCAATCCTGTATGGAGCGACCTGTATCCATTTCTCTTCGGGGTTGAGATATAGTCCTTGAACCGCCCCATCACGGTTGGATAATTCTGATGCAACTGGCCGAGCCCGCGATAGCAATCCGCGACCGTCGGCACCAGCACCCGGAAGGCCACGATATCCGCCAGCTGGTCCATCGTCACCGCCTTGGTCTGCATCTTGCGCCAGATGGAATAAGGTGACTTCAAGCGACCGGTGACGCTGCATTCGATGCCGATCTGCTCCAGCGTCGCCTGCAATTCGACCGAAATTGTGGGGATGGTGATTTCCGCTTCGGACGTCAGGAATTCGAGGCGGGTCAGAATGCTCTGCCGCATATCGCCATTCAGCACCTCGAACGCGCTGTCCTCGAGCTCGGTCTGGATCTGCGTCAGTCCAATCCGTTCGGCGAGCGGCGCGTAGATGTCCATCGTCTCGCGCGCGATCCTGACCTGTTTCTCCGGCTTTGGAATGAAGGATAGCGTGCGCATGTTGTGTGTGCGGTCTGCCAGCTTGACCAGCAGAACCCGCACATCCTCGCTCATCGCCAGGAGCAATTTGCGGAAATTCTCGGCCTGGGCGCTGCTTGGCAGGGTCTTTATGGCAAGGC
The DNA here is from genome assembly GCA_965658285.1 of Puniceispirillaceae bacterium (SeqCode). Lineage (GTDB taxonomy): Bacteria > Pseudomonadota > Alphaproteobacteria > Puniceispirillales > Puniceispirillaceae > UBA8309. The sequence continues at coordinate 4,866 of CBFHRT010000122.1, forward strand.
GACTGAGCTTGGTCACGCCATCGACAAGCTGCGCCACGTCGCCGCCGAATTCACTGTCGAGCGTCTGCAGCGTGACGTCGCAATCCTCGACCGTGTCATGAAGCAGTGCGGTGATGATGCTTTCTTCGTCGAGATGCATATCAAGCAGAATATGCGCGACCGCTATCGGATGCGTGAAATAGGGCTCGCCGGACGACCGAACCTGACCCTCATGCGCCCGCCGACCGAATTCGAACGCCCGCGCGAGACGGTCAGCATCAGCCATTGCGTGGTAGGCACGCATCTTTTCAATAATGGGATCAGCTGTTCCGATCATCGCCCAGTCGACATGTGGAACGCCGGCAGAACGCTGTGATCGCGCATGTCCGACGTCCGGGGCTTAATCTTCGCCTGTCACCTGAGACAGGTCAACATCCTCGAAACCGGGCTCGCTGTCGGCGCTCGTGCTGACATGCATGCCAGCCTCTTCGCCCTCGGCTTCGCTGTAATCGCCAATCATCTCGGACAGGTCAACATCGACAGCTGCCTGGCTCTCGGCAAGCATCTCCGGCTCTTCCTGGGCCGAGAGGCGCTGCATCTTCTTGACGATGCCATCATTCAGCCCGTCAAAATCAACCGATACAGCCGCAATCTCGCGAAGCGCGATAACCGGGTTCTTGTCGTTGTCACGCTCAAGGGTCGGCAAATCACCCTTCATGATGCCCCGGGCCCGCTGCGCGGCCGTCATCACGAGATCAAATCTGTTGGGAATTTGCTCGATACAGTCTTCTACGGTAACACGTGCCATGATGGTCTCCCGTCTTCGTGCCGAGGCCAGCGCCGCTCAAGCGACATCGCTTTGCGAGGCGGGTCGGTATCACCCGGTGTTTGAAACAGACCGGTGATGTAACGCAAATCGGCAAGGTGCGCAAGTCGAACCACACGCCCGGCAAGCATCGGCTCTCAGCCTAGGTCGGCATCCGCCGGATCATCTGGTCTGAAGGTAGCGACGCAACCAGCTCGGCGATCCCGATCCCTGTGCCCGGATGCACATAATCCGGCGCCACGTCCTGAAGCGGCAACAATACAAAGGCACGCTGATGCATGCGTGGGTGCGGCAGGGTTATGTGATCATCCGCATGGCTGACGCCGCCAAAATCCAGCAGGTCCAGATCAAGCACGCGCGCCTCGTTTCTGACCATCCTGACGCGCCCGAACTCAGCCTCGATGCGGTGCAGACCCTGCAGGGTGTCATGCATGGACATCAACGTGCGGGCACGGATGACCGCGTTCACAAACCATGGCTGATCGGTCAAGGGCACCGGCGCGGTCTCGAACCAGGCGGATATGCGGACAATTTCGATTCCGACACCGGGCAAGCGCGCGACCGCCGCTTCACAGCCACCGCGTGGTGTTGAGAATCCATCAGGTACCAGATTGGCACCGATACCGATAAGAACCTCGGTGGAGGGCAGATTTTCGGAAGGTGACATGCAAGATCTCGGGCTGGGCTGATGGGCCATGATTACAGAGTGTGTGGCTAACGCTACAATTTGATCAATTATTGATGATTTCTTTACATTTCGAAGCGTCACGGGC
>CBFHRT010000123.1:0-6435 GCA_965658285.1 Puniceispirillaceae bacterium (SeqCode)
TCGTCATCGCCGGCGGTGGGGCAATTGGCCAGATGCTGGCCACAAGGATCGAGGCCCATTTCGAGAACACGAAGGTCCAGATCATCGAGAAAGATCAGGCGCGCGCCCGCAGCCTTGCCGAGCAATTGCGCGGCAGCGGTGTGCTGAATGGTGATGCGCTGGATAGCGGCATTCTGGCGGAAGCCGGGGTACATTCGACCGAAACCTTTGTGTCGGTGACTGATGATGACGAGGTGAATATCCTGTCCGCGCTGCTGGCCAAACGAAATGGCGCCATGCATGCGGTGGCACTGGTCAATACACCCGGCTTCATCCCGCTGGTCTCGGCGCTCGGTGTCGACGCCGTGATCAACCCGTCACAGATCACCGTGTCGTCGATTCTCGAGCATGTCCGGCGCGGCAAGATCCGCGATGTCCATCCGGTGGTAGAGGATCTGGGTGAAGTGATCGAGGCGGAGGCGCTGCCTTCCTCGTTACTCGTCGGCAAATCGCTTCGTGAGGCGAAAATCCCCAAGGGTGTGGCCATCGGCGGCATCATGCGCGGCGAGGAGGTGATCCCCGCGCGAGGTGACACCGTGATCGAGGCCGGTGACACGGTGGCGATCTTTGCTGCCCGCGGCCGGATTCCGCTTGTCGAGAAATTGCTGTCGGTACGGCTCGATTTCTTTTGATCCTGCGAGCAACATCGTAGCCGACATAGTGTGACTCTCGATCGGACTCGCGGCATTGTGCCGCGCTCCGGTTCCGGTTAGAGTGCAATCAGGAGGACGACCAATGGCCAATGATAAGAGCCGGAACCTTCAGGAACTGTTTCTGAACAATGTCCGCAAATCCCACGCATCCGTTACCGTGTTTCTCGTCAACGGCGTGAAACTCCAGGGTATCATCACCTGGTTTGATAATTTCTCGATCCTGCTGAAGCGTGACCAGCATGTGCAGCTCGTCTACAAGCATGCCATCTCGACGATCATGCCGATGGCGCCGATCCAGCTTCAAGAGCTTGACGATGCGGACGTCACGGCAGCGCCGGATGAGGAGTGACAGGTTCCTGTTTCTGTGACGTATTCCCCGGATGATCTTGACGATGCGGTTGGCGCGTTGCTGAAAGAGGCATGCGCGCGTTTTGTGATGCCGCGCTATGGCCAGCTGCGGCAGGATGAAGTCGAGGCAAAATCCAGCCCGACCGATCTTGTGACCATCGCCGATCGCGAGGCGGAAGTCTTCCTGACGCCGCGGCTTCTCGATCTGGTTGCCGGTGAGGTGATTGGCGAGGAAGCCTGTGCAGGCAATCCGGATATTCTGGAGCGCGCCGCCGCACCGGTGGCGTGGACCATCGATCCGGTCGATGGCACGGGTAATTTCGTAAAGGGAAATGACCGGTTCTGCTGCATGGTGGCGCTGTTGGAGGCGGGGCGGCCGGTGCGTAGCTGGATCTATGTTCCGTTGCAGGACAGCCTTTATGCGGCGAGAGCAGGCGAGGGCGCCATTGTCGCAAATGGCGACGGGGCCCACAGGCCGTTGCGCCTCACGCCGCGGGACTGGCACACGGACGAGATGACGGGCAGTGCCAATATTCTGGCTGTGGAAGAGCCGCGCCGCGATGTCCTTCGCGAGCGGCTTCGCAATCTGCCGGGGCGCTGGTTCGCCGGCAGCAGTGGCATCATGGGAACGGAAATCGCCAGCGGACGGCAGCATTTCCTGATGCATTCGCTGTGCACACCCTGGGACCATGCGCCGGTTGATCTGCTGTGTCGCGAAGCCGGCGCCCACGCTGCGATGCTCGATGATGAAGGGGCCTTCAACGCGGATTATGCGCGGGCCTTTATGATTGCGCCTGACAGACAGGCTTGGGAATCACTTCGCGAACGGATCTGGATGTAGCGTTCACCTATACGGCTGATTTTGCCGCCTGCCAGTGCATCTCCATCTCTTCAAGAGATGTTTCTTTCATGTTTTTTTCATTTTTTTCAACTTGCTGCTCGATATATCTAAACCTCTTTTCAAACTTTGCATTACAGGCCATAAGGGCGGTCTCGGGATCGACACCGGCCTGCCGCGCCAGATTGACAGCGACGAAAAGGACATCACCGACCTCATCCTCGATTTTCGCCATATCCCTCGGCGTCCGGGCCAGTTCATCACGAAGCTCGCCTGTTTCCTCATGCAGCTTGTCGATCACCGGGGCGATGTCCGGCCAGTCAAACCCGACCCGTGCGGCGCGTTTCTGTAGTTTCAGCGCCCGCAGCATCGGCGGCAGGCCGGCGGCCACATCATCCAGCACCCCTGTCTGGCCGCGGCGGGCCCGCTCGGCGGCCTTGATATCTTCCCATCGGCGGCTTTGCTGGGCCGCTTCGGGCCGTGATTCATCGCCGAAGACATGCGGGTGGCGTTCGATCATCTTGTCGGAGATTCCCCGCGCCACATCGGCAAGCGAGAACAGCCCAGCCTCTTCGGCAATGCGGGCATGGAAGACAACCTGCAACAGCAAATCACCAAGCTCGTCCCGGATGTCATCCACATCGCCGCGCTGGATGGCGTCGGCGACTTCATACGCCTCTTCGATGGTGTAGGGGGCGATGGTCGCAAAATCCTGCTCCACATCCCACGGACAGCCAGTCTCGGGATCACGCAGACGGCGCATGATCTCGATGAGGCGGTCAAGCTGTTCAAGCATCTCGGAGGCGGCGGAAGGTGTCTGGCTGGCGGACATTGGCGGAAACCCTGCTGGTAAAGTCGCGTCATTCTGGCCCGGTATTCTGGCCCGGTATTCTGACCCGTTATTCCGGCCATTCTGGCGTGTTTGGTGAGGGGCTGCAATCATGCCGACGGATATCGCGCCAATCTCTTGCATGAAATGCCATTCCTCAGCATTATCGTACCGCTACCCCATCGACGCCGTCACCCCATTGATAAGGATTTTGCCATGACCGATGCATCCGGACAGACACCGGTGAAACGCTCCGGCGTTCTGGCGCGTCTGCGGTCCTGGTTCCTGACCGGACTTCTTGTCACCGCGCCGGTTCTGCTGACGGTCTATATCACCTGGGCGGCGATCGAATTGATCGACGGGCAGGTGGCAAGCATTCTTCCCGGCTTCAATCAGCTTGTTTTTGCCAGCATCCCGGGCGCCGGCCTGATCATCGGCCTGATACTGATCACCGCCATCGGTGCGATCGCGGCCGGTTTTCTCGGTCGCTGGATCATCCGGCTTGGCGAATCGATCCTCAACCGGATGCCTGTTGTGCGGACCATTTATGGTGCCACCAAACAGATCCTAGAGACGGTGATCTCGACGCAGTCAGATGCGTTTCGCGATGCTGTCCTTGTCGAATATCCGCGTCGCGGATTGTGGGTGATCGGCTTCGTGACCGGCAGTACCAGAGGCGAGGTGGCCGAACATATCGATATCGAGATGGTCAATGTCTTCATCCCGACGACACCGAACCCTACCTCGGGATTTCTGCTGTTCTGCCCGCGTGACGAGATCATCTATCTTGAAATGTCGGTTGAGGATGCGGTGAAGCTTGTTGTTTCGGGCGGTATTGTCCACCCGCCGGAAAATGGCAAGGGCAGCGGCAACGCAAAGCCAAAGGCAAAGTCAGGAACAAAGTCCGGAACAAAGTCAGGGGCGAAAGCTGCCGGACGGACCCAGGCCAAGAAAACCGCCGCAAAGCGTCCTGCCACAAAGGGAGCCGCCAAAAAGAAAGCCGCAGCCAAGAAGAGTGTCGCCAAAAAGGCCCGCTAGCCTGAGGCCAGAAATCTGACGGCGCTATCGCGCTCGAAAAGGCTCAGCAAAAGATCGCATTGCGTCTGGTCGACAGGTCGATTGTCAGCCCCGATCATGCCGCGCGCCACCTCACGCGCCAGCGCCAGCAAATCCTGATGCGCCGCCAGATCGGCGATGGTGAATTCCGGCACCCCCGACTGTCGCTGGCCAAGGAACTCGCCGGGGCCGCGCAGTTCCAGATCGCGCTCGGCGATGACGAAGCCGTCATTGGTCTCGCGCATCACATCGAGCCGTGCCGTCGCTGTTTCGGACAGTGGCCCCTGATACAGCAGCAGGCAGGATGATGCGGTGTCGCTTCTGCCAACACGCCCACGAAGCTGGTGAAGCTGTGCCAGACCAAACCTCTCGGCATGTTCGATGATGATGACGCTTGCCTCCGGAACATCGACACCAACCTCGACAACCGTTGTTGCCACCAGCAACTGGGCCTCGCCATTGCGGAACCGATGCATGGCGTCATCCCGCTCGGCGGCTTTCATCTTGCCATGTGCAAGCGCAACATTGATGCCGGGAAGGGCGTTCGCCAGCGCCGCATGCCGGTCTTCGGCGGCGGCGACGTCGATTTTCTCGGATTCCTCGACAAGCGGACAGATCCAGTAGGCGCGCCGCCCGCCGGCCAGCGCGGTGCGCAGCCGCGCGACGACATCGCCAAGCCTGTCCAGCGGCAGCGCACGCGTGTCGATCGGCAGCCGGCCGGCCGGTTTCTCGTCAAGCCGTGACTGGTTGAGATCGCCATAGGCCGTCATCGCCAGCGAGCGCGGGATCGGTGTTGCCGTCATCACGATGACATCGACACCATTCCCCTTCTGTCCCAGCAGAATCCGCTGGCGCACGCCGAACCGGTGCTGCTCATCGACCACGGCGAGGCCGAGGTCATGATAGGCTACGCTCTCGGAGATCAGCGCGTGCGTGCCGATGACAATCTGTGCCGTACCGTCGGCAAGGTCGCTGATGACGGATTTACGCTCACCGCCCCGCCCCTGGCCAAGTAGCAGCCGCGCCTCTACGCCAAGCGGCGCCAGAAACGCGTTGATGGTGGCATGATGCTGGCGTGCCAGCACTTCGGTCGGGGCCAGAAGCGCCGCCTGCGCGCCCGACTCGACGGCGTGAAGCATGGCGAACAGCGCCACCAGCGTCTTGCCCGACCCGACATCTCCCTGCAGCATCCGCAGCATGCGGGGCGCGGCCTGCTGGTCGGAGCGGATTTCGTCGATGGCGCGCCGCTGTGCCCCTGTCAGCGAGAAAGGCAGGCTGTTCATCAAGGTTGCCGTCAGATCACCCGTGCCGGCGAATCGGCGCCCGGGCATGGCCTCGGCGGCGGCATGGCGGACAAGGGCAAGGGCAAGCTGGTTGGCCAGCAATTCATCAAAGGCAAGGCGGCTTCGCACGGGCGAATGCGGCATCAGATCATCGGCTGTCTGTGGCTGGTGAACAGCGCGCATGGCGGTCGCGAAATCCGGCCATTTGCGGTCGGTGATCATTGCTTCCGGAATCCACTCGCGCAGGTCGGGAACGCGCGTCAACGCGCCTTCGATGGCCCGTCGCAGCATTTTCGGGGTCAGGCCGGCGGTGAGCGGATAGACAGGTTCGATCAGCGGCATCTCCGCGCTGTTATCGGGGTCGACGATATGATCGGGATGCGCCATCTGCGGGCGGTCCTGGCGGATTTCAACGCGCCCACTGACAATCCGCCGCTCGCCAGCCGGCAGTGCCCGCGCCACATAATCATCGCGGGCATGAAAAAAGATGATGTCCAGCCTGCCTGTTTCGTTCTCGGTGATCACGCGCCAAGGGCGGCGACTTCCCGGGGGTGGGCGGTCATGCTTGACGACAAGCACTTCGAAGGTGGCGATGCTGCCATCCACAACATCCCCAAGCGCCGGTCGCGCGCGCCGGTCGATCAGCCCGACGGGCAGATGGCGTAGCAGGTCGATGACATGCGCACCAATACGCTTGTCCAGAATCCCGGCCAGTTTTGGCCCGACGCCGGGCAGAACCGTGGTGGCGGCGAACAGGCCAAAGATTTCGGTTGGTCGTTTTGGATGCATGGCTTGTCATTTGCGCGCAGGGTGTCATCTAGACTACAGGAAACCGCCGCTACGACAAAATGCGATAACGATGCAATAACGATGCGATAACGATGAAATACCCTGATGTGATCATAAGCCTCAACGAGGCGGTGCGGATAACGCGGCGTGACAAAATACCCGCCATCAATGCGTCATGATTGGGCAAAAACCATTGCTTTGTCGCCGAACCGCGCCATATTGCCCGGGCGGGTTCTGCCCGGCCTGTTAGTCTTCATGTCTATTCTTGACCAGATCTGGAAGTTGTCCCCAATGTCCGAACCGCGCAGCACAAGAATCCGCCGGCTGGTCTATCAGTCCAGCTATACCGGAATGAAGGAAACCGACCTTCTGCTCGGCCGGTTCGCGCAGGAACACCTTGCCGGCCTCAGCGATGAAGAGCTTGATCACTATGAAGCGCTGCTGGAGGCGGGTGACGGCCAGATCTATCTCTGGGTCAGTGGGACTGAACCGGTACCGGCACGTTATGAGACATCAGTTCTGGAACTGATAAGAGAATTCAGGAACGATTGATAAGTGACTGAATTGCTAGCATTAACAAAGCCGGAAAGTACAGTATGG
>CBFHRT010000124.1:0-6407 GCA_965658285.1 Puniceispirillaceae bacterium (SeqCode)
ATTCAGCGCTGATGCGCGCGATAGCGGCTGATGCCGCGCATCTGGTGGCCGGCACGGCGCTGTAGTGCGCCCATCTCTGAAAGCATCTCGGTAATGGTGCGGGCGTTGTCGGCCGCGCATTTCTCCAGCGTCTCGAAGAACATTTTGTCGCCGTCGGGAACGGTGAGGGCGGCGAATTCATGCAGCATGGTGCGCCGCGCCGCGTCAATGCGCATCGCGCGGTCGAAATCCTGCGCCGCGAGAGCCGTTTCGATATGGCTGTTCAACTGGCTGAACTGGGCCAGGAATTCATCCTTGGTCATCTCGACCTCCCCGGTCATTGCATGTTCACGCATCACATCCTCACGCGTCACGGTTGCAGCGGTCTTGTGGTCGCCGGTCATTTTGAGGCCCGCCCGTCAATCTCGCGCCAGGCGTCGCGAATATTCTCGAGCGCGTCGATCGCCGCCATCGTGCCGCCAACCTCGCGCAGCCGCATCGCTGACAGCAGTTGCTGACGCGCATATTCGTAAAGGCGGAACAGGTTGTTGGCGATGTCGCCGCCCTGTTCGAAATTCAAACTCGACTGCAACCCGTATAGAATCGTCAATGAACGCGAGAAATGTTCGCTTGAAGAGTCCTTGCCGATCGATCCGGCCTCGATCTCGGCGGCAAACAGGCGCATGTGCCGCAGCAATTCATCGAACAGCACGGCGATCAACGCATGCGGGTTGTCAGACTCGGCCACCGCATCACGGTCGGCATTCCTGTAAGCTTGCATATTGCGACGCAGGCTCATGACTGGCTGTCCCCTTTTTTCTGGATCACAAGGGTTTTCTGGATATCGAGGGTTCTCTGGATATCGAGGATTTTCCGAATTTTCGGGGCGTTCCGCGACCGGAAAGTTTGTGCAACGCCGACAATATGGTATTGTTCTTGCATGGCCATTCCTGTTGTACCCACAGCTTACCCGTCCGCCGGCGCACCCATGCCCGGCAGTGGTATCGATTCACTGGCCATCGGTGCAAGCAGCGTGCCAAATGGGCGGCAGACCGGCATCGGGCTGGTCCCCGTCCAGACACTTGACAGAAGTGATCAGGATTATCGTCGGCGCGTGCCGATGATCGCCAGCCCGCGGCTGGCGCCTTCGACGATCTCGACGGAAAGTGCGCTGCAGGCACGCAGCCTCATGGCTCCCGAATTTCAGCATAACATGATGGCAACGCGGATCCTTCGTACATCGAACCTGCATGCAGAAACCCCGCGCTTCCGCAATCAGCTTGATATACTAGCCTGATTAAATTCACTTTTTCTGATACACACCGCTGGCGCGATGTTATGCGCGCTCGAGATCGGCGATCCGTGTCTGCAAGCCAAGATAGAGCTGGAATAAATCAGCTTCAGTCACAACCCCCAGCATTTCGCCGCTGTCGCGGTTGATCACCGGGATGCTTTCACCGACAAAATTACTGGCCACTTCAATGGCCTGTTGCAGCGATGCGTCATGCTTGATCGACAGCGCATCCGGGTCGGCAAGGCTTGCGACCGCCTGCCTCGCTTCGACGGCAAGCAGGCCGTGAAGTGATACCTTGCCATGATACAGACCGCTATCATCGATGATATAGGCCTCGGTCGCAGCGGCGTTGACAAGCGTGTCGATGGCCTCGTCGACACGCGATTCGGTACCGATTCGCGGAAAATCGGCGGAAACGACATTCACCACCGGCGTTTCCATCATCTCGATATGCCCGCGTCCCAGCGTCACATCGATCCCGCGGTCATGCAGCTGGCGGTCGAAGAATGAGTGGCCGAAAAGATGGTTGCTGAGCATGATGCTGACCATCACCGACAACATCGCCGCAAGGGCGAATTCATAGCTCATTGTCAGCTCGAGGATGATGATGACACCGGATACCGGCGCGCCGATCACCGCCGAGGCTACCGCCGCCATGCCGCAGATGGCAAGCGCCGGTCCACCACCGGCAACACCAAGTCCGGCCAGAATCCGCCCCCCGACGGCGCCAGCCGCCGCGCCAACGAACAGCGCCGGCGAAAACACCCCGCCAAACAGGCCGAACCCGATACACAGCGCCGTTGCCAGAATTTTCAGAACCAGCAGGATCGCCAGGAAATGCAGATCATAATCACCCTGCAGCATCGCTGCCAGCGGGCCGGTGCCAAGGCCGAGAATCTCTGGCACGAACATGCCGATAATGCCGGTCCCGACCGCCGCAAACATGACAAGCCTGGCCGGTGACCAGCCGCTGGCGGCGCTGAAGCGGGCACTGTAGCGCACACTCATCATGAAGATCACCGCCACCAGCCCGAACACCGGGCCGATGGCCAGCGCCGCCGGCAACACCGCCGACATATCGACGCTGGCGGCGTCCATCACGAACAGGTGCGAGCTGCCGAAAATCCGGTCGCTGAACCAAGCCGCGCTGACACTGGCGACGGCAATCGGCGCGATGGCCCGCATCGAGAAATGCCTGAGAACGGCCTCATGCGCGAACACCATACCGGCAATCGGCGCGTTGAAACCGGCGGCAATCGCGCCGGCAACGCCGCAGCCGATGAAGACATCGGTCGTCAGGATGCCGCCGGTGGCCTGACGAAGGAAGCTTCCCATCGTCGCGCCGAAATGCACCAGCGGGCCATATTGGCCGACCGAGGCACCGCCGCTGGCCGAAATGAACGCCGCCAGCGTCGAGCCGAAGCCGGACCGCACATCGAGTTCATTATCGGTGCGGTGCGCGGCATAGATGCTGTCGGCCGGTCCATGCCAGCGGGAAATGCCAAACAGACGCCGGACAACGAGGATCAGGCCGGCGGCGATGACGAGGCTCAGCAACGGGGCAAGCGATATATCGATGCCGGCAAGCGACATTCTGCCGAAACTGAACGCCTCGCGCCATGCGGTCAGCGATTTCACCCCGATGACAAATCCGTTCGAGACGATTGACATCACAAGGCCGAAACCAAGGCCGCACAGGATCCCACCCGCGATGGTGCGCAGGAGCCCGGTCACATCAGAAGCTATGTCTTTTCTGTCCGTATTCACGGCGTTTCGAGAACCGCCAGAAGCCCTTCATACCCGCGGAGCCGGCAGCCACATACCACCCTTCTCACCCCGCGGCGGGACCACCATATCGGGTTCCCGCCTCCCTCTATGAGCAAACCCTAATATGAAACCGCTGCCACCGCACGATTTTTTGCCATTGCGGCATAAAATTTGCAGTGACACGCCGTTATAGGAAGCAGCGCAGACGGTGCGCGGCGAATGGCGGGATGGCATGTCGGTAGATTATCTCAGCACCCTCAATGTGGGCAGCGGCCTGAATACCACCGAGATCATCGATGCTCTGGTGGATGCCGAGCGTGCGCCAGCCGAAAGCCAGATCACCAAGAAACGCGAGCAGCGCACTGTCGAGATTTCCGGCCTTGGCCAGATCAAGCAGGGTTTCGAGGCGCTCAATTCCGGCCTGACGCCGGCCACCGGTCTGACCGGCCTTGTCGCCAGCAGCACCGGCACCGCGCTCGATATCGAGATTGACGACATGGCGAAGGCGGCGGCTTTCTCGCACAGTGTGATTGTCGACAGCGTCGCCGCCGGCCAGACACTGGTCTTTGACGGCCATGCCGGCGAGACCGCCTCGGTCGGCACCGGCAGCCTGACGCTGTCCTTCGGCACATGGGAATCCGACGGCAGTTTCACGGCCAACAACGACCGCAGCGACGTGGCGGTGAATATCGCCAGCGGCGACGGCACGCTGGCCGGACTGCGTGACGCCATCAACGCCGCCGACGCCGATGTCACGGCATCAATCCTGAAGACCAGTGCCACCACCTATGCGCTGGTCCTGAAGTCACGCGAGGGCGCCGACCATGCGATGCGGATCACCGCCAGCGAGGATGCCGGGGCCGCCGGACTGGCCGATTTCGCCTACAGCTCTGTCGATACCGATATCCAGACCATCGCCGCCTCCGATGCCGCGCTGCGGCTTGACGGCACGACCATCACCCGTGACAGCAACAGCATCTCCGATCTTCTGGACGGTATGAAGCTGACGCTGAAATCGACCAGTTCGACCGCATCACGTCTATCAGCCCGCTATGATACGGCGACAGCGACGGCGGCGATGCAGCTTGTGGTCGACGGGTTGAACGGCATGAACGAGATGCTGGGATCAATGTCGAAGCGCGGCGTTGGCGGCGAGGAGGACGGCCCGCTTGCCGGCGACCCGCTTGTTCGCGCGCTACAGCGCCAGCTTCGCGGATTCACCACGACATCCCTCACCGGCTTTCAGGATGATCCGGTCTATCTCGCGGATTTCGGCGTGAAGACCGCCCGTGACGGCACCATATCGCTTGACCAGGACGTCTTCCGCCGGACTTTTGAGGCCAACCCGGACAGCTTTGCCGCCATTACCAACAGCCGCATCACCAGCTCGAGCGGCCTTGTCACCGCCTCGGTGTTGGGAACACAGCCGGCCGACGGTGTCTACAATTTCGACCTCGCTGATGATGGCAGCGCCACAATCAATGGTGATGCGATGACCCGGGATGGCAGCGACTACAGCATCGCCACCGGCGACGCCGCCGGCCTGAAACTGTCGCTCACCGGCAATGGCGCCGATGCAAAGATCTATGTCGGCACCAGCCTTGTCGAGAAAATCGGCAATTTCGCCAACGATGTTCTGGCGCTGAACAGCGACCTTGGCCTGAAGATCACGCGCTATAACGAGGATCTGTCGGATTACGAGACCGAGCTTACCGATCTCGACACCCGCATCGAAAGCATACGGGCGCGCTATGTCGCACGGTTCTCGGCAATGGAAAGCGCCGTTACCAGCCTGAAAGAGACCGGCAAGTCACTCGACAATATGATGGATGCCTGGCGCGCCAGCCTACAGGCCTAATCCAGTATAGGCCTAATCCAGTTTAGGCCTAATCCAGTTTAGGCCTGATCCGGTAACGGACCCTGATCTAGAGAATATCCAGAACCGAGATGGTCCGCGCGGCGATCTCGTTGAAATTCGGCAGATGCTCCTGCTCTTCGAGCCGCCAGCCGGACGGCGCGCGCGGTGCCGTGTTGGCGCGCATCGCGAACACATAGGCGCGGAACGATTTTGCCGCCTCGACAACGCTGAGTTCAGGCGCCTTCACCCCGTCCTCGATACTGCCGAACATCGACTTCAACTTGCGCGGCCGGTTGGGCCCGTCAAACATCAGCCGGTAATGCACGAAGTCGGTCAGCAGCTCGACGGCCAGTTCACCGGCTTCGATCTCGGCCAGGAACTGTAAAACCTGCTCGGCGGCTTCATTCACCGTGTCCGGCGTGATCAGCGTGTAATGCTCACTCAGCCCCTCGGCATATTTCCGCGCATAGGCATCAAGCGCCATTTCACCGCCGAGAAACTCGGCGGCGCTCCGTGCGACGGCGATATCAAAGATAAACCGTGGACAATGCATCGTTGCATCCCTGTAACAATCCCCGACTCCCTATATAGTCTAAATTGACCGTTTCACCAGTTAAAAAACGCCGATATCGTGCGAAAAATCGAGATTCACCGCGAAATCATACCTGAAATTTTGCATAGAAATCAGATCACTAAAAAAAACTTAAAAAATTGCTAATCAATTTTGACAGGCGTCGTTACCGCTCCTGACACCTTGGCACTCGTGCCATACCAACTCATGGAGGTCGTAATGACTGTTATCAATACCAACACTGCGTCCCTTACCGCGCAGTATCACCTGAACCAGGTGAACAAGGAGATGGAACAGGCCATGGAACGTCTTTCGTCGGGTCAGCGCATCAACAGCGCCGCCGACGATGCTGCAGGTCTGGCCATCGCATCGAAGATGGACGCCCAGATCCGGGGTCTGACCACTGCAATCCGCAACGCCAATGACGGCATCTCGCTCGCCAACACCGCCGAAGGCGCGATGGAGGAAGTCGAGAACATGCTGCAGCGTATGCGTGAAATCGCCGTGCAGTCGTCCAACGGCACCTACAGCTCGACCGACCGCGCCAACCTGGATGCGGAAGTTCAGCAGCTGAAGACCGAGATCGACCGCGTTGTCGACACGACCCGTTTCAACGATATCAAGCTTCTTGACGGTTCCTACAGCGGTTCGCTGCAGATCGGCGCCAAGGGCAATGAAACAATGACTCTGGCGGTCGCCAACATGGCCACCACCAGCCTCGGCACATCCTCGTCGGCCGTGACCAGCCTGAACGCTGTCGAAGCCTCGGCTTCCGGCACTGCGGCGGTTGAAAACGTTGTCAACCTGACCTTCAATGGCAATGACAGCTACAGCATGACGATCACGCTGAACAACGCTGATGAGGCTAACACTACGTCGGCAGACCAGGAAATCTCTATTTCCAACATCGCCATGACCGGCAATGACGCCACGGCGAT
>CBFHRT010000125.1:0-6347 GCA_965658285.1 Puniceispirillaceae bacterium (SeqCode)
TCACCGTTGATCAGGTGATGGCCGCAACGGGGCGCCGTCCGAACACAAACGGGCTGGGGCTGGAGTCGGTGGGTATCGCTCTTGGCCCGAACGGAGAGGTGCCGGTCGATGCCAGTTCGTGCAGCGAGGTAGCCTCCATCTATGCTGTCGGCGATGTGACCGACCGGGTGGCGCTGACCCCGGTGGCGATTGCCGAAGGGCACGCTTTTGCCGACAGCATCTATGGGGGACGCCCGCGCCAGGTGACGCATGCCAATATCCCGTCCGCCGTCTTCACCCAGCCGCCAATCGCCTCGGTTGGCCTTGCCGAGGATGAGGCGCGGTCACAATATGGTGAGATCACGATCTTCACCAGCCGCTTCAATGCGATGAAAAACACCATGTCCGGCCGGTCGGAAAAGACGTTCATGAAACTGATTGTCGACACGGCATCCGACCGCGTCGTTGGCGCACACATGCTGGGACCGGACGCTGGCGAGATCATGCAGGGAATTGGCGTGGCGATCATCGCCGGCGCGACGAAGGCGGATTTTGACGCCACGATCGGGATTCATCCGACCGCGGCAGAGGAATTCGTCACCATGCGGACGCCGCGCGCCTAGGCGCAAAAAACTTGAAAAACATTGGGATTTGGCCATTATGTGGACCTGTTCAGGGCATGGTTACGATCATCATCGTTCCGGTGCGGCCCTGTCCTCTAGACGAACAAGGAATGGTGTCCCATGACCTGGCAGCCCGACAGTTGGCGTGACCACCCGATTCAGCAGGTGCCGGAATATCCGGACCAGACGAAATTGACCGCGGTCGAGGGCAAGCTTGCGGCCATGCCGCCGCTTGTGTTCGCCGGCGAGGCGCAGAGCCTGAAGCGCAAGCTTGGCGAGGTCGCCGAAGGGCGCGCCTTCCTTCTTCAGGGGGGTGATTGCGCCGAGAGTTTTGCCGAGTTTTCGGCCGACAATATCCGTGATTCCTTCAAGATTATCCTGCAGATGGCCGTCGTGCTGACCTTTGGTGCGTCGATGCCGATCGTCAAGGTTGGTCGGGTTGCCGGCCAGTTTGCCAAGCCGCGTTCATCGCCGGTCGAGTCGATCAATGGTGTCGAGCTGCCAAGCTATCGCGGCGACATGATCAACGCCATGGGGTTCTCCGCCGGTGAGCGGATCCCGGATCCGAAACGACTGCTTCGCGTGTATGAGCAATCGGCATCCACGCTGAACCTGTTGCGGGCCTTTGCGCAGGGCGGTCTTGCCGATTTGACCAAGGTTCATAGCTGGGTGACGGAATTCCTGGAAGGGACGCCAGAGGCGGAGAAGTTCCAGGAACTGGCCGGCCGCATTCAGGAAAGCCTCGATTTCATGCGGGCCTGCGGAATCACGCCTGAAACCGCCCGGCCACTTTCCGAGACCGAACTCTATACCAGTCATGAGGCGCTGCTCCTGAATTATGAAGAGGCGCTGACGCGCCGCGATACCATCACCGATGAGAAGGACTGGTACTCCACATCGGCGCATATGATCTGGATTGGTGACCGCACGCGCCAGCCTGACGGTGCGCATATCGAATATATGCGGGGCATCGGCAATCCGATTGGCCTGAAATGCGGTCCGAGCCTCGATCCGGATGAGCTTGTAAGGCTGATTGAGACGTTGAACCCGGACAATGTTCCCGGCCGGCTCACACTCATCGCCCGTATGGGCGCTGACAAGGTGCATGCCGGCCTGCCGCCACTGTTGAAGGCGGTCAAGGCATCAGGGGCCAAGGTTGTCTGGTGCTGTGATCCGATGCATGGCAACACCGTCAAGGCAAGCAGCGGTTACAAGACCCGCCGTGTTGGTGATGTGATGGCAGAGGTGAAGGGCTTCTTTGATGCGCATGACGAGGTCGGAACCTATCCGGGTGGTGTGCATTTCGAGATGACCGGCCAGAACGTGACCGAATGTGTTGGCGGTGTTGTCGAGGTGACAGAGGCGCGTCTCGGCGACCGGTACCACACGCATTGCGACCCGCGTCTGAATGGCGCCCAGGCATTGGAACTGGCATTCCTGATCGCCGATCTGTTAAAGCAGCGGCGTGACGGACGCATTGGCCTGTCCGAGGCAGTATAAAAGTAACGTGTGACATTTCCCTCAGACTGGCGGGCCACGGGGCCGCCGACAGGGCAGATCTGAAATGGCCGAGTTTGACACCACTGGTCCGTCACCGGACGAACAGCCGGGACTGACCGATACCTATTTTCGCAATACGCGGCGCATCGTCGAGGCGAACGGCGATTGCGAGGTGGAATATGCCGTCTTCATGCGGCGACCGGTGACCTATGCCGGCCAGCTGGCCACCGAATGGCTGCAGTCGATGGCGCGTCACCGTAATGTCACCATCGAGGTTGATCAGCCACATGTCGAGGGTGCCTGGGTCGGGGCAGGCGAGGTATTGTGCTATCTTCGTGGGCCGTTCGCCGCGCTGGTCGATCTGGAAACCATTTTCCTGCAGCGCCTTGGTGCGTGTTGTGTGGCGGCCTATAACGCCTACAATATGTGTGTCGAGCTGCCGGAGGTTGCCTTCCTTGCCATGGATGCGCGGCATTGTGCCGGCTCTGACATGGCAGAGCTGATGGCCTACGGTGCTTCGGTCGGGTCGAAAAAAGCCAATGCCAAGACCGGCGCGCGCGGGTTCATCGGTTCATCGACGGATGCGACGGCGCATTTCTTTGGCCAGAAACATGGCATGGGGACGATGCCGCACGCGCTCGTCGGCTATGCCGGGTCGACATTGCGGGCCGCCGAGATGTTTCATGAGATGGCACCGGACGCGCCGCTGACCGTGCTGGTTGATTATTTCGGCCATGAAATCACCGATGCGCTGGAAGTCGCCAACAGGTTTCCCGATCTTGCCGCCAGCGGCCAGCTTGCCTTCCGCCTTGATACGCATGGCGGCCGGTTCGTCGAAGGGCTGGACACGCCTGAATCCTACGCTGTTCTCGACCGTCATGTTCCCTATGCCACACGCGGCTATCGCACCGATGCCGAGTTGAAGCATCTGATGGGAACCGGCGTCAGCGTGGCGGCCGTATGGTATCTTCGTGAAACGCTGGACAATAACGGATTCAACAAGGCGCGGATTGTGGCATCAAGCGGGTTTGGCCCCGATAAATGCCGCATGTTCTCCTTCGCCAAGGCGCCTGTTGACCTGATCGGCACCGGATCCTATCTGCCACAGATCTGGTCGGAAACCTACGCCACCGCCGACATCATCTCCTATGGCGGGAAGCCATGCGTCAAATCAGGGCGTGAATTCCTGCTTCGCAAATGACCGGGACCCAACCCATGTCCACCGCCAGTTCGATCGCGCTTGCACAGCTGAATCCCCATCTCGGCAATATCAAGGCCAATGTGGCGCGTCTTCTCGAGGCACGCCGTCAGGCCGCCGCTGTCGGCGCCGATATCATCGTCACACCCGAGATGTATCTGTCGGGTTATCCGTGTGATGATCTGGTGCTTCGCAGTGACTTCATGGGCGAGGTTGCCGCCGGCCTTCAGACGCTTGCCGGCGCGACATCCGATGGCGGTCCCGCCATTATCATCGGCGCCCCGCATGTCGAGGATGGGGTGATCACCAATTCGGTGTTCGTGCTTGATGACGGCGCCGTGCAGGCGCGTCGCGACAAGGTGAACCTGCCGAATTACGGCGTCTTCGATGACAAGCGCAACTTCACGGCCGGCGAGATGCCGGGGCCGGTGATGGTGCGGGGACGGCGGCTTGGCCTGCCGATCTGCGAGGATATCTGGACACCGGATGTTGTCGAATGTCTCGCCGAATCCGGGGCCGAGATCATCATCTCGCTGAACGCCTCGCCCTTTGACGCGCTAAAGCCGGACAGCCGGATGGCGCACGCTGTCAGCCGGGCGCTGGAGGCCGAATGCCCGTTCCTTTACGTGAATATGGTAGGCGGGCAGGATGAGCTTGTCTTTGATGGCGGGTCGTTCGCGCTTGGCGCCGATGGCAAGCTTGCCGCCCATCTGCCAAGCTTTTCCGAGGCCACCGTCACCATCCAGCTTGGTGATGATTTCGGTGCGCCCTCACTCAGCGGCCAGATCACCCCGCCGGATGAGGGCATGACGGCACTCTATCGCGGGCTGACGCTGGGGCTTCGCGATTATGTCGACAAGAACGGGTTCCCGGGTGTTGTTCTCGGCCTGTCTGGCGGAATTGATTCGGCGATCGTGGCCGTGCTGGCGGTTGACGCCCTCGGCCCGGAGCGTGTTCATGCGGTGATGATGCCGTCACCCTATACCAGCCAGGAAAGTCTGGATGATGCGGCGGAACTGGCGCGCCGGCTTGGCATTCGTCTTGACGAGGTGTCGATCGGGCCGGCGATGCAGGCTATGGATGGCATGCTGGTCGACCAGTTCACCGATACCAGCCCCGGCATCGCCGAAGAGAATATCCAGTCGCGCCTTCGCGGCATGATCCTGATGGGGATTTCCAACAAGCATGGCCCGATGGTGCTTGCTACCGGCAACAAGTCCGAATATGCGGCCGGCTATTCAACGCTTTATGGCGACATGTGTGGTGGTTTTGCGCCGATCAAGGATGTCTGGAAGGTACAGGTCTTTGATCTGTGCCGCTGGCGCAACGCCAACATGCCGCGTGGTGGTGCCGGGCCGGATGGCGAGGTGATGCCGGTGCGGATCATCGACAAGCCACCCTCGGCCGAACTTCGCCCCGACCAGAAGGACACCGACTCGCTGCCGCCCTATGACAGGCTTGATGACATCATGCGCGCATTATGCGAGGAGATGGTGGATATCGAGACCATCGTCGCACGCGGCCATGACCGCGAGGAGGTGGCGCGGGCCAGCCAGTTGCTGTTCCGGGCCGAGTATAAGCGGTTCCAGGCGGCGCCGGGACCAAAGATGACGGCGCTTGCCTTTGGCCGTGAGCGACGCCTGCCCCTGACATCCGGGTTTAATCCATTACAGGTGTCCGGGCCATTACAGGTGTCCGGGCCATTACAGGTATCCGAGCCGCTGCAGGTATCCGAGCCGCTGCAGGTATCCGAGCCGCTGCAGGTATCCAGGAAAAGGATGGATGAATGAGCAACGTGAAGGTTCGCTTCGCGCCCAGCCCGACGGGCAATCTGCATGTTGGCAATTTGCGCACGGCGCTGGTCAACTTCCTGTTTGCGCGTCGCGAGGGCGGGCATTTCATGCTGCGGATCGACGATACCGATACGGATCGGTCTACAGCGGCTTTTGAGGAATCGATCCGCGCTGACCTGGCCTGGATGGGCATGTCATGGGACAGCGAGGACCGGCAGTCAGCGCGCCTTGATCGCTATGATGCCGCGCTGCAACAGCTTGTCGCCGACGGCCGCGCCTATGCCTGCTATGAAACGCCGGAAGAGCTTGCCCTCAAACGCAAGGCGCAGCTGTCGGCCGGGCGCCCGCCAGTCTATGACCGGGCGGGGCTGAAACTGACCGACGATCAGAAAGCCGCCTTCGAGGCCGAGGGACGCCGCCCGCATTGGCGTTTCCTGCTGGATCATGGCGAGGTCGCCTGGACAGACATGGTGCGCGGTGATGTCAGCTATCACATGTCCAGCCTCTCCGACCCGGTGCTGTTCCGCGAGGATGGACGGGTCATCTACACAATGGCCTCGGTCGTCGATGATATCGACCATGCCATTACCCACATCATCCGCGGCGAGGATCATGTCACCAACTCGGCGGCGCAGATCCAGCTGTTCGAGGCGCTTGGCGCCACCGCGCCGGTGATGGGGCATGTCGCGCTGCTGGCGGGCGCCGATGGCGAGGGGCTGTCAAAACGTCTTGGCAGCCTGTCCATCGGCCAGCTTCGCGGTGAGGGGACAGAGGCAACCGCTCTGGCCAGCCTGCTGGCGCGGATCGGCACCTCCGACCCGGTGGTGCCCTCGGCCAGCATGGCGAGTATCATCGACGGGTTTGATCTGTCGCGCTTTGGCCGGGCTACCGCCAAGTTCGATCCGGCAGAGCTGGCACAGGTCAATGTCAGGGTGATCCAGCAGCTTGATTTCGCTGCTGTCGCCGACCGGCTGGCGGCACATGATATCGGCGGCGGCGCGGCGTTCTGGCTTGCGGTTCGTGACAATCTTGACGCGGTGGACGATGCCGCCGACTGGTGGCAGGTCTGCACCGCCCCGGTGGCCCCGGTGATCGAGGCTGCGGAGGTGACGAACGCCGCTGCCGACCTGCTCCCGGATGGTGATCTGTCCGGTGTCTGGGGCGACTGGACAAAGGCGGTCGCCGCGGCCACCGGGGCGAAGGGACGCGGGCTGTTCATGCCGATACGGCTGGCCCTGACCGGACAGGCGCGCG
>CBFHRT010000126.1:0-6331 GCA_965658285.1 Puniceispirillaceae bacterium (SeqCode)
GTCAGCGGTTCCTGTTTCCGGCACCCAATCACCACCGACCGGGGAGGTCCTGAAAATGTCAAATTCACAGCCGATCCGCGCGATCGTGCAATATCTGGCAACGGGTGATGACGGGGATGCTGTCTATCACGCCTCGCAGGCCGGCGGCGCCGCCGCCGACCATGATGGCCAGTATGACATGCGCGAGGTCACCATCCATGATGGCAGGAACCGCGCCTTCGATCTGGATGCCGCCGGGTTCATGCTGGCCCCGCATGCCAGCGCGATGGTCGATTTCCATGATGATGCGGCGCTGGCGTCGGTCTATGAGGCCGAGGCAAAGGCGCTTGTCGCCAAGGTGACGGGCGCGCGCCGGGTCGAGGTCTTCGACCATACGCGCCGCGCCGCCAGTGACGTGCTCCGCCGCCAGCAGGTGATGCGCGAGCCGTCATCGGTGATCCATAACGACTACACACCCTGGTCGGCCGAACGCCGCCTTCGCGACATCCTGCCGGACGAGGCCGAGGTGCTGTTGGCCGGCAGATTCGCGATCATCAATATCTGGCGGTCCATTGCCGGCCGCGTCGAGACCAACCCGCTGGCTTTCTGTGACAGCCGCACGCTTGCCGAGGGTGACCTTGTCGAGGTCACGCGCCAGGCACAGGACCGCATCGGGCAGATCCAGATGGCGCGCTTCAACCCGGCGCATGAATGGGTGTATTTCCCGGATATGGATATGGATGAGGCGGCCTTGATCAAGACCTATGATTCGGCGACCGACGGGCGGACCCGCTTCACCATCCACACCGCCTTCACCGATCCGACATCAAAGCCGGAAGCGGCGCCGCGGCAGAGCATCGAGACACGCTGTTTCGCGTTTTTCTGAGTGGCCGATTTATCGGCCTTTACGTCTGCCGGGGCCTTGAAAGCGGCGTCCGGTGACGCGATCTAACACGATGCCGGGTGATGCCGTCCGGCCACCATGTTTCTGCAAAGGAGGGGGGCCTTTTGCACTGGCTCGCCGCGCCGCGCGTGGCGGAAAGGATGCTGAATGTCGCGCCCGCTCTCCCTTGTCTGGTTTCGCCAGGATCTGCGCCTGTCGGACAATCCGGCGCTGTCCGCCGCCGCGGCGCGGGGCGATGTGCTGCCTGTCTATATCCTTGATGATGTGAATGCTGGCGATGACGCGATGGGCGCGGCAAGCCGCTGGTGGCTGCATCACTCGCTGACCGCGCTGAAGGAGTCGCTCGGCGGGGTCCTGCATGTTGCCGCGGGCGATGCGCTGACGCTGATCCCGGCACTGGTGCGGGACACCGGCGCCAGCGCGGTGTTCTGGAACCGCAGCTATGAGGCCTGGCGCATCGCGCGTGACAGCACGCTGAAAGCCGCGCTGACCGATGCCGGCATCGAGGTGGAAAGCCATAATGGTGCGCTGTTGTGGGAACCGTGGGAGGTGAAGAAGGGCGACGGCACGCCGTTCAAGGTGTTCACGCCCTTTTATCGGCGCGGCTGTCTTGCCGCCGCCCCGCCGCGCGCGCCGCTACCGGTGCCCGAGATCAGCGTGACCCGGGACGCGCCTGACAGCGAGATTGCCACGCTTGGCCTGCTCCCGGATCAGGACTGGGCCGACATGCTGGCACCGCACTGGCAGATTGGCGAGGCTGGCGCGCGTGACCGGCTGACGGGGTTTCTCGATCACGGGTTGGCCGGCTACAAGGATGGCCGGAACCTGCCGGCGGCCCCGAATGTGTCGCGCCTGTCGCCGCATATTCATTGGGGCGAGATTTCGGTCAATCAGATCTGGCACGCGGCCCGCGACCGCGCCGATCTTCCTGAAGGCGATGTCGACAATTTCTGCGCCGAGCTTGGCTGGCGCGAATTCTCGCATTCGCTGCTCTATTTCAATCCGCAGCTGAAACGGCGCAACCTGCAGACCAAGTTCGACGGCTTCGACTGGCGCGATGATGCCGACCTGCTCCGCGCCTGGCAGCATGGCCGCACCGGCATTCCCTTCGTCGACGCGGCGATGCGCGAGTTGCGGCAGACAGGCTATATGCATAACCGCATGCGCATGGTCACAGGCTCGTTTCTGGTGAAGAATCTGCGTCTTCACTGGCATCATGGCGAGGCCTGGTTCTGGGACTGTCTTGTCGATGCCGACCATGCCAGCAACAGCGCATCCTGGCAGTGGATCGCCGGTTGCGGGGCTGATGCGGCGCCCTATTTCCGGGTGTTCAATCCGGTGACGCAGGGCGAGAAATTCGACTCCGACGGCGCCTATACCCGCCGCTATCTTCCTGAGCTTGCCGATCTGCCGAAAAAATATCTGTTCGCGCCCTGGACCGCGCCTGATGAGGTTCTCGCTGCGGCTGGTGTGCGGCTTGGCGAGACCTATCCGCACCCGGTCGTCGATCTGAAGGAATCGCGTGAGGCGGCGCTGGCGGCGTTCAGCGCGCTGCGTGCGGGGGCAGGCTGATGGCAGGTGCGCTGCGGCTTGTTCTTGGCGACCAGCTGACCCGGGGTCTGGCCGGGCTGGCCGATCTTGACCCGGCGCAGGATGTCGTGCTGATGGCCGAGGTGATCGAGGAGGTCACCTATGTGAAGCACCACAAGCGCAAGATCGCCTTCCTGTTTTCCGCCATGCGGCACTTCGCCGACGCCCTGCGCGACGAGGGCATTACCGTTGCCTATACACGGCTTGATGATCCGGCGAACAGTGGCAGCTTTACCGGCGAGATCGCCCGCGCCGTGGAAAGCCACGCGCCGGACAGGCTGATCGCCACCGAACCGGGGGAATACAGGGTGCTGGCCGCGATGCGTGGCTGGCAGGACGATCTTGGCATTCCGGTGGAGATTCGCGGCGATGACAGGTTCATGTGCCCGCCGGGCTTCTTTGCCGACTGGGCAGAGGGCCGCAAGCAGCTGCGCATGGATTTCTTCTATCGCGAGATGCGGCGCCACCATGACATCCTGATGGAAGACGGTAACCCCGTCGGCGGCAAATGGAATTATGACGCTGATAATCGCGAACCGCCCGACCTGTCGCTGAAGGTGCCGAAGCCGCGCCTGTTCGCACCCGATGCGATCACTGATGAGGTGCTGGCGCTGGTCGAGGAATGCTGCGCCGGGCATTTCGGCGATCTGGCGGATTTCGGCTTTGCCGTGACGCGTGATCAGGCGCTGCAGGTACTGGATCATTTCATCGCCGAAAGGCTGCCGCTGTTCGGCAGTTATCAGGACGCGATGATCGAGGATGAACCGTGGATGTATCACAGCCATATCGGCTTCTATATGAATGCCGGGCTGATTCTGCCGGCTGAGGCCGTGCGCGCCGCCGAGGCGGCCTGGGTAACGGGGCACGCGCCGCTGAACGCGGTCGAGGGTTTCATCCGCCAGATCCTCGGCTGGCGTGAATTCGTGCGCGGCATCTACTGGCTGAAAATGCCGGATTATGCAGAGATGAATTTCCTGGCGGCGGATCGTCAGCTTCCCGAATTCTACTGGACCGGCGCCACCGACATGAACTGCATGGCGCAGTCGATCGACCAGACACGGCGTTATGCCTATGCGCACCATATCCAGCGCCTGATGGTGCTTGGCAATTTCGCGCTGCTGGCGGGCCTCGCCCCACACGAGGTCAATGAGTGGTATCTTGTTGTCTATGCCGACGCCTATGAATGGGTCGAGCTGCCGAACGTGTCAGGCATGGTGCTGTTCGCCGATGGCGGCTATCTTGCCAGCAAGCCCTATGCCGCCGGCGGGGCCTATATCAACCGCATGTCCAATTACTGCGGCAATTGCCGCTACAAGGTGGCGAAGAAAACCGGCGAGGGGGCATGCCCTTTCAATTATCTCTATTGGGATTTTCTGATCCGCAACCGGGACAGGCTTGGCGGCAATGCGCGGCTTGGCATGATGTATAAATCGCTTGATCGCATGGCGGATGAACGGGTTGACGAAATACGTGATGACGCGGCGCGATTCCTCGCCGCGCTCGACCGGACCGATGAAAGGACATCGACATGAGACGATCTTCACCTTCCCTTGTGCGCCGGCTGGCCGGCTTCCTGTTAACCGCAGCAGTGGCGCTTGGCCTTCTTGCCGGCTTGTCGGCCTGCGCGCGCAAGGATGTGGCGACGCTGGCGGATCGCCAGCCGCCGCTGGATCTGGCCGCCTTCTTTGCCGGTGACAGCATCGCCTACGGTATCTTCGAGGACAGGTTCGGCAATCTGCGCCGCCAGTTCCGGGTCAACATGACCGGCACCGTCGAGGGTGACACCCTGACCCTGGTGGAGGATTTCCTCTATGATGATGGCGAGCGCGCCGACCGCACCTGGGTGATCCGCCGCACCGGTATCGCGGATGATGGCAGTGTTCGCTATGAGGGCAATGCCGCCGATGTGAGTGGTACGGCGAGTGGCCGCATCGCCGGTAACGCCCTGAACTGGGAATATGATGTGGTGCTGGAAATGTCGGGTCGCGAGGTTGCGGTGCATTTCGATGACTGGATCTATCGCCAGGATGAGGATGTCGCCATCAACCGCGCCTTCATCAGCAAATTCGGTGTCGAGATCGGGTCGGTCACCATCGTCTTCCTTCGCGGCCGCACGGCGGCGGCTGTCGGGCCACTCGACCTCGAGACATGGCCGCAATAGACTAACCGCATTAGACTAACCTTGATCGCGACAGGACGGAGCCTGATGACGATGCTGCCACGCCGCCGGTTTCTGATGAGCATGTTTGCCTTTGCCGCGTTGCCGACGATGGCGCGCGCCGAGGTGATGGGGGCCGGGGTGATGGGGGCCGGGGTGATGCGCGATTTTGTTCCCGATGCCGGGATCGTCGGCTCGGCGCGCTTTCAGGTGCTGTTCTTCAAGATCTATGACGCCACACTCTATGCACCGAACGGCGTGTATGACCGGCGTGCGCCCTATGCGCTGCGGCTGACCTATCTGATCAATGGCAAGAAAGACCGGATCATCAAGCAGACAATCAAGGAAATGAAGCGTCAGCGCGCCGCCAGCGACAGCATGATCGAAAGCTGGCTGCCACTGATGGAGGGGGCCTTCATCGACATGCCGAAAGGATCGTCGGCGGATTTCATCCATACCGGTGACGGCAGGCTGGTGCTGGCCACCGGCGGCCGGGTCATTGCCGAAATCGATGACCGCCGCTTTATCCGCGCCCTGATGGATATCTGGCTTGGCCCGAAGGTGCGGGACGCGGATTTCCAGCTGGCGCTGCTGGGAAAGGCCGGATGAGCAATCCGCGCCGCATCGCAACGGAGACCGGGCGATGAAGCTTGGCGCCTTCTTTGTCGAAATCCTGCCGTTGCTGGCGTTCTTTGTTGGCTATCAGTATTTCGGGTTGATCGCGGCGGCAATGCTGTCTGTCGCCATTGGCGGGCTGGTAATGGGCATTGCCTGGCTGCGCGAAAGGCGACTGGCCAATTTTCCACTGTTCTCGCTCGTGATGTCGGCCGCCTTCACCGCCGCCGCCTGGGCGCTTGGTGACGGCATGTTCATCAAGATCCAGCCAACGATCTTCAACGGCATGTTCTCGGCGGTGCTTCTTGGCGGCCTGCTTTGCGGACGGGCAATGATGCGAATGTTCTTTGCCGGCCAGTTCTCGCTGACCGAGGATACCTGGCGGCAGCTGAGCCTTCGCTGGGGCTGTTTCTTCCTTGTCCTGGCGGTTGCCAACGAGATTGTCTGGCGTGGCTTCGATGAGGCCGAATGGGTGGTCTACAAGACCTTTATCGCGGCGCCGGCAAGCGCGCTGTTCATGCTTGCCCAGCTACCGCTGACGCTGCGCGGGCGGATCAAGGAGGCGGTCAATACGGAATGACGCTGCCATCCCAGGCGTGGAGCTGGCCGGTGTCCTCCGGGCCAAGCTGATCGAGAACCTGCCACAGGCAGCCGGCCGAATATTCCGCGCTGAAAAGCTTGCCTGTCGGCACATTCCCCTGAAACGGCTTTGAGAGGTTGGTGTCGACGGTCCCCGGATGCAATGTCGCCACGCAGCCATTCGGATTGGCCCGCGCCAGTTCGATCGACAGGGTGCGCATCAGCTGGTTCAGCGCCGCCTTGCTGGCCCGGTAGGCGTACCAGCCGCCAAGCCGGTTGTCCGAAACCGACCCGACACGTGCCGAGATGGCGGCGAAATGCAGACTGTGATCGCCTTTCAGAAGTGGCCATAATTCGCGCGCCAGCAACACCGGCCCCAACGCGTTGACCTGATAAAGATGAAGCAGATTTGCCTGTTTCAGGTCGGCAACACGCTTTTCCGGCCGGATGTCGCCCTGCTGTAGTATCCCGGCGGTGCAGATCACGCGGTCCAATTGCGGCACCAT
>CBFHRT010000127.1:0-6319 GCA_965658285.1 Puniceispirillaceae bacterium (SeqCode)
ATGGGCAGGCTGGCGATGGGCAGTCCGGCGATATAACAGGCGGCGATGCGCTGGCGCCTGTCGATCTGACGGCGATGAAGGCCGAACTCGTGGCCGCGATGCGGGCTGAATGGCAGGCGGTGGTGGAAACCGATCTTCGTCCGATGATCAAGGCCGCCATTGCAGAGGCTCTGCAGGACCGTCCTGCGGCAACGCCGGAAACACAGGCGAAAACACCGGCGAAAACACCGGCGAAAACACCGGCGAAAACACCGGCGAAAAGGGCCGCCTCCGGCAAGGCGGCGAAGAAAAAGGCAGCCACCCGCGCCAAAACGGCACCCGCTGCCAAGAAGGCCGATAACTGAGACGTCAACAGGTCTTCGGTGAGTCTCCGGTGGGTCTGCCGGCAATTTTCCAGCCAACACGCCCAGCGGCGTTTTTTTCCATCCGCTAACGATTTTTTAGTCACTGTCGCGGCACAAAGGACAGGACGGCACATCCCGCCGTCCAACCGACGGGTTGCGATCACGAATGCAACTGGAATGTCCACATTGCCACAACGCCCTCACGGTGCCTGACAGCCTGCGGCGCTATTATGACATGCCGGTGCGCTGTCACGGATGCCATCATGTCTTCACCATCGAGAAACAAAGCCCGCGTGATGATTGCGGACCGGCGCGTGACCTCCGGCGACCACTCGACCGGTCGGTCTCGGCAAGACAAAGCCATCATATGATTGTCTGTCAGGGCTGCGGCGTCGACCTGCGGGTGCCGGGCCCAGAACAAGATGAGCCGCTGAGGCTGGCCTGTCCGCATTGTCTTGCCAGCTTTTCCCGTCACAGGGCCAGCAATATGGCGGGTCTGGACGGGGTGATGATTGGCCTTGTTGTCGCGATCGCTGCCGGATGCGTGGTATTATGGGGTCATCACGCGGGCTATATCGAGCTTCGTAATCTTGTTGGCAGCACTGTTGGTAACGCTGTTGATACTGATGGGCCCGGTTTTGGCGACTGGCTGGCGGGGGTGCGCCGGACGCTGGCCGATGCGTTCAGGCAACTGGGCGGCATCAACTGAGAACAGCTGCAATGGCCCGGCTGGTGTAATCCACCATCGGAATGATTCTGGCATAGTTCATGTGGCGCGGCCCCAACACACCGATGGCGCCAATGACATTCCTGTCGGCATCATGATAGGGCGCGATGACAAGTGAGCAGCCGGTATTCACGAACATCCGGTGCTCGGCGCCGATAAAGATTTTGACCCCGTCACCGCCGCTTGTCGCCTCAAGAAGACGGAGCGCATTCTCGCGTGCCTCGAGTTCGGAGAATAATTGTCTGATCGTGTCGAGATCCTCACCGGCCTCGACATCCTCGAGAAGGTTGGCCTGGCCGCGCATCACCAACACAGCGTCCTCAGCCGCACCGCCCTCGGTCCACAGCCCGACGCCAGCCTCGACAAGATGGCGGGACATCTCGTCAAGCTCGGCCCGTTGGGCCACGATTTCGGACCGGATCAGGCCAGTCGCGGCAAGCAGGTCACGCCCGGAAAGCCGCGCATTCATGTAATTGCTGGCCCGCACCATCGCCGATTGCGGCACACCGGCGGGAAGATCGATCAGGCGGTTTTCAACGCGGCCATCCATCCGCACCAGCACGGCAAGGGCGCGATTCTCGCCAAGCGGCACAAATTCGAAATGCTGCAGCTCGGCATTGCTCTTCGGGGACAGCACAAGACTGGCGCATCGCGACAGGCCGGACAGGGTGCGAGTCGTCTTTTCAAGAAGATCATCGACAGAAATACCCCGCATCGCGCATTCACCGTCGATCGACAGCCGGTCTTCATCCGTCAGGTCGGAGCTGTATTCCATCAACCCGTCGACAAACATCCGCAGGCCGGTTTCGGTCGGCACCCGCCCGGCCGAGATATGCGGTGAGAATAACAGCCCCGCCGCCTCGAGATCGCTCATATTGCTGCGAATCGACGCCGGCGAAAGATCGAGCCGCAGCCGCTGTGCCAGCGTCTTTGATCCAATCGGCTGGCCGGATTCAAGATAAGCGGCGACAAGCGCGTTAAAAATTTCAATGGCTCTGGGTTTCAGGCCAAGAAGGGTGGCGTCGTTCATCTTTCCAGCTTAGGGTAACGCCTGATCACGGGTCAATCTTGCTGTTGCCACCGCACCTCCTGCCGGGACGACGCATCAATGGCCGACACATCTATTACGAGGGTTTCATGAATCGTTCCTCCGGCCGCACGGCCGCCGATCTCCGCTCCGTAACGCTTGAAGCCGGCGTCTCGCTCCATGCCGAGGGCTCCTGCCTGGCAAAATTCGGCAATACGCATGTGCTGTGTACGGCCTCGGTCGAGGATCGCGTGCCGCATTTCCTGCGCAATACCGGGCGCGGCTGGGTGACCGCCGAATATGGCATGCTGCCGCGCGCAACACACAGCCGCACCGACCGCGAGGCGGCGCGCGGCAAGCAAGGCGGGCGGACGCTTGAAATCCAGCGGCTGATCGGGCGGGCGCTGCGTTCGGTCACCGACCTTGAGGCGCTTGGCGAGCACCAGATCAAACTGGATTGCGACGTTATACAGGCCGATGGCGGCACGCGAACGGCGGCGATCACCGGTGCCTGGGTGGCCTTGCGGATTGCCTGTGAGAAAATGCTGCTGTCCGGTGCCATCACCCGCCAGCCGCTGACCGACCATGTTGCCGCCATTTCCTGCGGTGTCTGGCAGGGCCAGCCAATTGCCGATCTTGACTATGTCGAGGACAGCGCCGCCGAGGTTGACGCGAATTTCGTCCTCAGCGCCGATGGCGGGCTGGTGGAAATTCAGGCAACGGGTGAGGAACGACCCTTCAGCCGCGATGAGCTGAACCACATTCTCGATCTTGCGGAGGGCGGATGCCGGCAGCTCTTCACCCTGCAGGCCGCTGCGGTGCGCAGCGCGCTCTGAACGAAAATTCATTTGATGGCAGGCTGACCAATGGCACGAATGTTCACCGCGGATGAGCTGGTCATTGCCTCTCACAATGACGGCAAGCTTCGCGAGATTGCGGCCCTGTTCGCGGACCGGCCGTTCCTTGTCACCTCGGCAAAGACCTATGACCTTCCCGAACCGGAGGAAACCGAGGACAGTTTCCTTGGCAACGCGGCGTTGAAGGCACGGGCCACCGCAACGGCCACCGGCAAGCCGGCGCTGGCCGATGATTCGGGTCTTGTCGTGGCGGCGCTGAATGGCGCGCCGGGAATCTATTCGGCGCGCTGGGCCGGCCCAAACAAGGATTTCATCCTTGCCATGCAGAAGGTGGAAAGCTCGCTTGCCGCGACCGGTGGCAAGGACAGGCGGGCGCATTTCATCTGCGCACTCGTGCTGTGCTGGCCGGATGGACATGAGGAAGGGTTCGAGGGGCGGATCGACGGGTCCCTGGTCTGGCCGCCACGCGGTCAGAACGGCTTTGGATATGACCCGATCTTTGTCGCCGAGGGACATGACATCACCTTTGGCGAGATGGAGCCGCAGGCGAAGCTGGCGATGGGGCACCGTGCCAGAGCCTTTGCCAAGCTTGTCACAGCCTGCTTCCCATGACGCCGCAACCCGGCAGCATTGGCAGAAGCCACAGAACTGACAGCACCGGGACCCCGCTGGCGCTCTACATCCATTGGCCGTTCTGCCGTGCCAAATGCCCCTATTGTGACTTCAATTCGCATGTCGCGCAGGATATAGATCATGCCCGCTTTGCCGCCGCCTATCGCCGCGAGATGGCGCATATGGCAGCGCATTACGGCGCCGGGCGCACCCTTGTCTCGGTCTTCCTTGGCGGCGGAACACCAAGCCTGATGCCGCCATCCCTGGTCGCCGGAATTCTGGAGGATGCGGACCGGTATTTCGGGTTTTCCGGTGATGTGGAGATCACCGCCGAGGCGAATCCAACCTCGAGTGAGGCTGCCATGTTCGCGGGGTTTCGCGCCGCCGGTGTCAACCGCATCTCGCTTGGCGTGCAGTCGCTTCGCGATGCAGGGCTTGCCTTTCTCGGCCGCGAACATTCCGCCGCGGATGCCCGCACCGCCATCACCGCCGCGACGCGGCATTTCTCACGCGCCTCGATCGATCTGATCTATGCGCGGCGCGACCAGAGGCTTGCCGACTGGCAGACCGAGCTTTATGAGGCGCTCGATCTTGGCCTGACACATATGTCGCTCTACCAGCTGACCATCGAGCAGGGGACGATATTCCACACCCGCAGCCGTCGTGGCGAAAGGTTGGTTCCACCTGACGATCTGGCGGCCGAGATGTATGAGGCAACCAACGACATCATGACCGCAGCCGGGCTGCCAGCCTATGAAATTTCCAACCATGCCGCCGCCGGCGAGGCCTGCCGGCACAACCTTGTCTATTGGCGGTCACAGGACTGGATTGGCATCGGCCCCGGCGCGCATGGCCGGCTTACCGTGCCCGGCGGCAGGCTGGGACTTGCCACCCGCCGCAGTCCGGCGGCCTGGCTTGGCTCGGTCGAGGCAGACGGCCACGCCATCGACATTGTGAGCGAGGATGATCATGACGCGGCCATCGCCGAATGCCTGATGATGGGGATGCGCCTTGGCGAGGGGCTGGCGCTTGCCACCCTGGACGCACGATTCGGGCCGCGCTCTACGTGGCTGAATGAAGCCGCGATGGCGAGATATGTCGAGGCTGACATGCTGGAGGTCGAAGGCGGAAACCTTCGCGCCACCCCTGCCGGCAGGTTGCTTCTCGACGGAATTCTGGCCGACCTTCTGGCTGATCCTTCGCCTGCCGGCTGAAGCAGTATATTTCACAGCTAGATTTTGTCTGGCGCCGGCTGCAGGAGACCTGACACACCGCCCTCGATCAGGCGAAGTTCAAAGGCGCGCTGATTGCCGCCGCCGGGAAGCAAGCGATAGGCACCACTGAATCCGCTGAACCCGGATTCCGATTCCAGTGCCGCCTGCCAGAGCTGGCGTTGTTGGCCGGTCAGGACCGTCGCCATCGCCATGGCATCAAAGCTGAGGCGCGCCAGTGGCCCGGGGCGTGACGGCCAGACATCGGACCACAACGCGTTGAAGGCCTCGTCACGACCGGTTGGCCGCGAGGCAAACACGCCGCCCTGAAGCGAGGGTTCGGTCAGGATCCGCTGCTGGTTCCACTGCCCGTTGCCAAGATAGAGAACGCGCTCGGGATCGGCGTCGTAATAGGCAAGAACAGGCGCCGTGCGGAGTGCAAAATCGGCACTTCCCGCAAACAGCAACGCATCGAACCGCGATGGCGGCAGATCGTCAAAGGCCGGCGCGGTTTCATCCTCGGCGGGGGGCTGATAGCCGGTGAAGGTCCGGATCGCCGATCTCAACTGATCCTCATCCGCCAGCATCGCGCTTGTCAGCGTCAACGATTCTTCCGGCCGCAAGCCGAACTGCGCCAGCCTGTCCACCGCGTGCCTGGCGAGAATCTGCCCGAACGGGGCGTCCTCGGCAATAATCCCGACCCGGTTGCGCCCGGTGGTCAGCGCATAGCCCAGAAGCGCGTCGACCTGCTGTTCCGGCACATAGCCGAGAAGCCAGCTTCCACGGCCGGCAACCTGCAGATTGTTTGAGAGCGCCAGCATCGGAATATTGGCCTGGCTGGCGATCCCGCGGGCGCTGACGACAGCGTCCGAGAACAGCGGCCCGACAATCATATCTGCCTTCGCAAGCACCGCCTGACTGGCGGCGGCATCCGGCCCGTCACCATGCGTATCCAGAACAAGAAGTTCAATGTTTGGATTGCGCACCGAGAACAACGCCAGCTCGGCGCCTTTCTGAAGCTCTGCGCCAAGCACGGCATTTGG
Organism: Puniceispirillaceae bacterium (SeqCode); assembly: GCA_965658285.1. Lineage (GTDB taxonomy): Bacteria > Pseudomonadota > Alphaproteobacteria > Puniceispirillales > Puniceispirillaceae > UBA8309. The sequence continues at coordinate 5,822 of CBFHRT010000127.1, forward strand.
TCCGGTGACCGGTATCAGAAGCGCGATGCGGGTCATGTTCGGCGCCTTCGGTGGCAGCACGAAAACATCATCCGGCAGCGCAAGTTCGCGCCTGGCAATCTGCGCGAACGCCGCCTCAAGCGCGTCACTGGCAAGTGACGGATCCGGGCCAACCGGGACCTGTGGCTCCGGTGGCGGGGCTGGTCGTGCGCGGTTGGCAGCTTCAAGATTCCAGATGATGTCACCGACAACATCTTCCCTGGTGCCGGCGCCATCCTTCAGTTCGGCATCGACCGCATCCGCAGCGGCAACGCCAGCCGCTTCGCCATCGTCGGCATCCTTTTCGACATTTTCGGTTACAGCCGGTGCGGAGGGAGTTTCTAGAGGCCGGGGGTTCGCCGGCTTGGGCTCCCTCAGAAGTTGGTCAATGCTCGCCGCCGCCGAAGGGGCGAGGCTGGCGATTTCCACTTCTTCAGAATTTCCATCTGCCGCGATGCCGCCATCCACCTGATCGCCAGC
>CBFHRT010000128.1:0-6259 GCA_965658285.1 Puniceispirillaceae bacterium (SeqCode)
CGGCGCTGCCGATCATTGGTGAAGTGCCGGCGCCATTGGTTACCGCCGCGCTGATCTGGGCATTGTTTGGCACCACAGTGCTTGCTATGGCCGGCATAAAGCTGCCCGGTCTCTATTTCCGAAATCAGCGTGTTGAAGCTGCGTTTCGAAAGGAGTTGGTTCTTGGCGAGGATAACGCGGAAAGGGCGGATCCGATCACCCTTCGAGAGCTCTTCAATAACGTAAGGCGGAACTATTTTCGGCTGTATTTCCACTATGTGTATTTCAACATCGTGCGAAACATATATCTGCAGGCCAACAATGTGTTCTCACTGTTCCTGTTGGTGCCGTCCATTGTTGCCGGCGGTTTGACCCTTGGCATTTTCAACCGCATCACCAGTGCATTCGGGCAGGTGGCGTCTTCGTTCCAGTTTCTGGTGTATTCATGGTCGACCATCGTTGAATTGATGTCGATCTACAAACGCCTGAAGGCCTTTGAGGCTGCCATTGCCGATCAGCCCTTGCCTGATATTGATCAGGAATATATCGCCCTTGGTGACCGTGCAGATAGCTGATTAATTCGCGGCGCTAATCAGCGATGAGCTTGAATGATTGCCGAGGGTGGGGATGATGATCACCTCTCCCCCCCGTGCGGCCGCGATTTCACCGCCGACAACATCCTCGGGCCGGTAGTCCCCGCCCTTGAAGATGATGTCGGGTTGCAGCGCGGTTATGAGTTCCAGTGGCGTGTCTTCTGCAAACACCGCCACCCCGTCAACAAGCGGAAGGCTGGCCATGACGGCGGCACGCTGGCGGGCGGACTGTATCGGCCGCGAATCCCCCTTCAGCCGTTTGACCGACGCATCGCTGTTCAGCCCGACAATGAGCCTGTCACAGGACGCGGCGGCCGTCTTCAGCAGATGCATATGCCCCGGGTGAAGAAGGTCGAAGCAGCCATTGGCAAAGCCGATCCGCGCGCCTTGCGCGCGCCATGCCTCGCAGCTTGTCACCAGTCCAGCCACATCAAGATCCGGTGTTGCCGGGCCGGTCATCGCGATGATCTCACCCGGGCTGACAGTGGCGGTGCCGGCCTTGCCGACGACGACACCGGCGGCGATGTTTGCCAGCTGCACCGCCTCGGCCTCGGTTACCCCGCCGGCCAGCGCGGCGGCAATCATGGCAATCACCGTATCGCCGGCTCCGGAGACATCGAATACCTCGCGCGCCCTTGCGGGGTCGTGGTCCCATGTTCCGTCGGCGCGGGCAAGCAGCATGCCGCGGGCGCTAAGTGTGACAAGGATTGAACCAAGTTCATGGGACTTTGCCAGTTTGCTGGCCGCCGCGGCGATGTCCTCAAGATCGTCTCCGGCGATCATCGCCGCTGTCCTCAACTCGGACAGATTGGGTGTCAATATCTGCGAGCCGGCATAGACAGAAAAATCGGCCAGCTTGGGGTCGGTGACAAACGGGATCCCGGCCTTGCCTGCCAGGGTTTTGATCTGCGCAATGACGTCTGGCGGAACAGCCCCCTTGGCGTAATCGGACAGCACCACAAGCTTTACGCCTGGCAGGCTGTCGGCGACGCTGGAGACAAGCTGCGTTGCCGTGCTCCCGTCAAGGGGTGTGGTGACCTCCTCGTCGACGCGAAGCACCTGTTGTTTGTCGGCGCGAAAGCGTGTCTTCGTCGTTGTCGGGCGTGTGTTATCGACCACCTGATGAAAGTCGATTGCCAGATTTGATCCGAGGATCTGCGCTAGCTGGCGACCCGCCGCATCTCCGCCTGTTACTGACAGCAGTCGGACATCGCATCCCAGCCTGGCAAGATTGATCGCCACATTCGCCGCCCCGCCCGGCATGATGCTGTCCAGAGCCTTCTCGAGGATCGGGACCGGTGCCTCTGGAGACAGGCGGCTGACCGTGCCATCGACGAACCGGTCGAGCATGACATCGCCGACCACCATGATAGGGCTGCCCTGAAGCGACAACAGCCGCTCGGCGAGAATACGCGCATCCATGGGTGTTATGTCCCCGGTTCTGTCTCGGATTTTTTTGTCTTGCCTGGTTGGGTTATGGTCTGCCGGCTCTCGCGGAATTTTGTCGCCGCACCCTCGCGTTCGGAGGTGTGGGCCCGTTCAACGGCGATGCTGTCGGGACCGACATCACGCGTGATCGTGCTGCCGGCACCGATAATCGCGCGGGCCCCGATTGTCACTGGCGCGACAAGCGCGGTGTTCGACCCGATAAAGGCACCGTCACCGATCAGCGTCTCGTATTTGCCGAAGCCGTCATAGTTGCAGGTGATCGTGCCGGCTCCGATATTGGCTTCGGCGCCGATGGTGGCATCGCCGAGATAGGTCAGATGGTTGGCCTTCGCCCCGGCGCCAAGTCTTGTCTTCTTGATTTCAACAAAATTTCCAACCTTCACACCATCACCGGCCTCGGTGCCGGGACGCAGCCTTGCATAGGGGCCGATGATGCAGCATGCGCCGAGGCGGGTGCCTTCAAGATGGGAGAAAGCCCGGATGATGCTGCCTTCACCGATATGGCAACCGCTGCCAATCACGACATGCGGTTCGATGATCACATCGGGTTCGATGACCGCATCGGCGGCGATGAACACAGTTTCCGGGGCGACCATCGTCACACCCGCCTGCATTGCTGCCGTTCTGAGGCGCGATTGCAGGGCAGCTTCCGCGGCCGCGAGATCCACGCGGTCATTGACCCCCAGAATTTCGGTCTCGTCGATCACTATATGCGCAACCCGGTGTCCGCCGCCGGAGGCCAGGGCGACAATATCGGTCAGATAATATTCACCCTTGGCGTTGTCATTGGTCACCTGATCCAGCAGGTCAAACAGCAGCGGTGTCCTTACGGCCATGATGCCGCCATTACACAGGCCGATGCGCAGCTGCATGTCGGTGGCTTCGCGATGCTCGACAATGCATTCAATGTCACCGCCGGGGCCCTGCACGAGCCGGCCATATCCGGTCGGGTCGGCGGGCTCGAACGCCGCCACAGTAATGGCCGCCCCATCAGCCACCTTACCGACAAGGGCTGAAATGCTGTCGGCCCTGACAAGCGGTGTGTCGGCAAACATCACGATGGCGATGCCGTCATCCCGCCCGACGACGTCACATGCCGCGGCAACGGCGCTGCCGGTGCCAAGCTGCTCTTCCTGGATCGCGATGCCGGTGTCGTCCAGCCATTTCTGAATCTCGCCGGAGTCGGGTGAAAGCACCGCCACCGTTCTGCTGGCGCCGGCGGCCCGGGCGGCGTCAATCGACCAGCCCAGCATCGGATGCCCGCCGATGCGGTGAAGCGGCTTGGGCAGCGACGATTTCATACGGGTGCCTTTGCCGGCGGCAAGAATGATGGCTGTAAATTCCATGACACTATTTAACCGGAATGACGATGATTCAGCAATCTGTACCGTGATATGGAATGAAATCTGTCAGGTGACGCCCCGGATGAGATTGATGCTTTTTTCTGCCGCACTCTGCGGCTAATGTGCACAGCATCTGTGGTGAAGACAGTGGTTCAACGCGCACCGAGTGACGTCTGGGCCCAATAAGTGGAGCGGTGCCCATGTGCGGTATCATTGGTGTTGTTGGGCTACAGGATTGTGCGGACACACTTCTGGATTCGCTGAAACGGCTTGAATATCGAGGTTATGATTCCTCCGGAATTGTAACCCAGACCGCTGGCGGGTTTGCCATGAACCGGGCGGTTGGCAAATTGAACGCGCTGTCCGCGACGATGCGCGAGACCCCGCTGGCCGGACAATCGGGGCTCGGTCATACAAGATGGGCAACGCATGGCGGCGTTTCCGAGCGCAATGCCCACCCGCATGTTGCCGGTGACAAGGTTGCCATTGTCCATAACGGTATCATCGAAAATCACGTGGCATTGCGTGAGGAACTTCGTGCCGCCGGCCATGAATTTGCCAGTGAGACCGACTCCGAGGTGCTGGCGCACCTGTTCCTTGCGGCGTTTGATCAGGGCATGTCGGCGCAGGAGGCAGGCGCCGCCATTCTCTCACAGATCGAGGGCACCTTTGCCCTTGCGGCGATGCATGTCGACCATCCCGATATGATGATTGTCGCAAGGAATGCGTCGCCGCTGGCGGTTGGCCTCGGGAATGGTGCCAGTTTTGTCGGGTCCGATGCTGTCGCTCTGGCACATCTCACCCGCAATGTGATCTATCTGAAAGACAATGATTTCGCCATCATCACGCCGGATTCGGTTGACGTTTTCGATGCGCAGGGCGTGCCGGTCAATCGCGAGGTTGTGATCGTCGCGGCAAGCCAGGGAATGGTCGACAAGGGTGGGTATCGGCATTTCATGGAGAAGGAGATCCATGAACAGCCCGACGCCATCGCGCATACCCTTGCCGCCATGACAGGGCCGGATGGAACGCTGTCGACGCCGCTGTCGCGCGATGATCTGCAGGGTATGGACGGCATTGTCATGCTGGCCGCCGGCACCAGCCATTACGCGGCGATGGTCGCACGATACTGGATCGAATCGCTGGCACGGGTGCCGGTATCCTGCGAAATCGCCTCGGAATACCGCTATCGCAAGCCGGTGACGGGCGCCTTCAGCACAGCCATCGCGATTTCCCAGTCAGGCGAAAGCCTCGATACGCTGATGGCAATGCGTCATGCCGGTGAGGCAGGGCTAAACACCATTGGTCTGGTCAATGTGCCGGAAAGTACGATCGCGCGCGAGGCCAACCTTGTGATGCCGACACGTGCCGGGCCGGAGATCGGGGTGGCCAGCACCAAGGCATTCACCGCGCAGCTGACGGCGCTGATCTGTTTTGCCGCCGCGCTGGCCGAGGCCAAAGGGCAGATCACTGCGCAAAGACGCGATGAAATACATAAGCATATTCAGGGCCTGCCATCGATGATCGGCAAGACGCTTGGTCTGTTTGACGACATTCGGCCACTTGCGCATTCGCTGAGCGCGGCGCGATCGGCGCTGTATCTCGGGCGTGACGTGCTGTTCCCGGTGGCGATGGAAGGGGCGCTGAAGCTGAAGGAGCTTAGCTACATCCACGCTGAGGGCTTTGCATCAGGCGAGATGAAGCATGGGCCGATTGCGCTGATTGAGGAGGGGCTGCCGGTGATCGCGCTGCTGGCCGCGGACGAGGTCATGGGCAAGGCGGCAAGCAATCTGCAGGAGGCAAGTGCCCGCGGCGCGCGGATTATTCTTGTGACCGAGGAGCGCGCGGCCAGCACGGTGGATTTCGCCGACGAAATCATAACCGTACCGAATATCGATCCGCTTCTCGCGCCGCTGCTATTGACGGTGCCGGTGCAGATCCTTGCCTACCTCACAGCCTTCGAGAAGGGTACGGATGTCGACCAGCCGCGAAATCTCGCCAAGTCCGTTACCGTGGAGTAGGTGGCCAGCGCCCCCCAATCCTTTAAGACATAAATGCGACCTTTTGTCGAAAATAGACAATAAAACGGCTTTAAATTAGAATCCTATAAACAAAAATGTTCTAATAGTCCGATCATTGATGATTTTGTTGCGCGCATCCGCGTTTGGTTCCCGGAATGCCGTGGCGAGATCTGGAAGTGAAAGGATACTATCCAATGAACAAGCTGCCCTTTGTCTTATGCGTGAGTCTGCTGGCTTTCGGCTTCAGTCACACTGCCACTGCGTTGACGCTCAAATCCGGACAGGTGCTGTCCTCTGACGGGCAGGTTCATGATGGCGCCAGCCCGGAGCAGAAAGAAGCCCTGATCGCCAAATCAAAGGAAAAGGGCTGGTTTGGTGCTGATGGCAAGAAATCCGGTGTTCAGGGAAGCAATGTCTACATCGTGGTGCAGGACGAGCTTGTTTTCGTTCCAATCGCGGAAATCAAGGGCAAGTCCAAGGAAGGCGTCACCGAGGTCATCAAGAACCATATCGTTGATGCTCTGATGGCGGATGCCACGGCCAAGGCTATCGCCGAAGAAGGGAGCATCGACGCCGAATCCTTGGAAAAATTCGCCGAACTCGCAAATGATCCTGTGACGGCAGAGATTGCGGCGCAGATTGCCGAGGATGCCGCTGGCGATGCCGCCATGGCCGAGGCGCTCACAGAAGCGACCCTCGCTGTGGCGACGGTTGATATCAACAATGCCGCCGAGGTTGCTGCCGCCGAGGCAAGCTATGAAGCCGCCATTGAAGCGGCGCATGCGGAAAAATGCGCTGGGGGCCCCGGCTCCGCCGATGGCTGCTGATCGGGAGGGTATGTGATGATGAGAACGTCTCTCTTTCTCCTCGCGCT
>CBFHRT010000129.1:0-6252 GCA_965658285.1 Puniceispirillaceae bacterium (SeqCode)
CGGGGTGATTTTGGCAAGCGCCTGTCGGTCGGCCGAACGGGACACGCCGATCCCGATCGGGCATGAGGCGCCATGGCGTGGCAGGCGGATGACCCGCACATCATGGCAATAATATTTGCCGCCGAACTGGGCGCCAATCCCCAGATCGCGCGTGATCTGCAGAATCTCGGCCTCCCATTCCAGATCGCGCCAGGCATGGCCAAGGCTGTTACCCTCGGTTGGCAGCGCGTCAAGCGCCCGGATCGAGGCCTGTTTGACCGTTTTCAGATTATATTCGGCCGAGGTGCCGCCGATGACCACCGCCAGGTGGTAGGGCGGGCAGGCCGAGGTGCCAAGGTCGAGGATCGCCGTGCGGATGAACTCGCGAAGCGACTCCGGGTTCAATACGGCCTTGGTCTTCTGGTGAAGGAAGGTCTTGTTCGCCGACCCGCCGCCCTTCTGGATGAAGGCGAATTTGTATTCCAGCCCCTTGCCGGCATAAAGCTCGATCTGCGCCGGCAGGTTGGTCGCCGTGTTGACCTCGTCGAACATGCCTGTCGCGGCCAGCTGTGAATAGCGAAGATTGCTTTGCTGATAGGTGTCGAACACGCCGCGCGACAGCGCCTCGCCCTCATCGCCGCCGACCAGCACATGGTCGCCGCGGCTGCCGGAAATGATCGCGGTGCCGGTATCCTGACACATCGGCAGCAGGCCGTCGGCCGCCACGACGGCGTTCTTCAGCATTTCCAGCGCCACGAATCGGTCATTCTGCGTGGCCTCTGGATCGTCGAGGATGGCCGCAAGCTGCGCCAGATGGCTGCTGCGAAGAAGATGCGAGATATCGGTGAAGGCGCGCTGGGCCAGCAGGCGAAGTGCCTCCGGCGCGATTTTCAGAAAACTCTCGCCGCCAAGCTCGATCAGCTCGACATGGTCGCTGCTGACAAGTTCATATTCGGTCGTATCGTCCCCAAGCGGGAACATCGGGCTATAGGCAAAATCGGTCATTGGTCAATCCGCACGGAAAGGGTGGGCGCTCAGGAAGGGGTTTTGCGGAAGCTGTCGAGAGAGACCACTTCGGCCGACCCCTCGATATCGCCGGCCTTTGTTGCATCTTCCGGCGCGTTGGTGTCGGCGTCGTCACCGGCTTCCTCGTCATTATCGGCTTCATCATCGGCGCCGAATTGCAGGCCGAAGCCAACCGACGGGTCGTTGAAACTTGTCACCGCGGCGAACGGCACGGTCATGGTCGACGGCTTGCCGCCAAAGAACAGGGTGACGGTGAAGCAGTCATCGGCGACGATGAGATCGGCAAACTGATGCTGCAGGACGATGGTGATCGTCTCCGGATGCTGGGCGCGAAGCGCGTCACTCATCGTCACGCCAGGATATCCGGTCTTGAAGGCGATATAGAAATGCGTTTCGCCGGGAAGGCCGCTGATTTCGGTGATCTGCAGGGCCGAGCGCACAACCATGCGAAGCGAGTCCTCGACCAGAAGCTCGTAATTCAACCCGGTGAATTCCTGCCCGTCATCATTCATCGCGCATTAACCTGATTCATCTGAAACCATTGGAAAAGAAGAGGAACGCTTCTGTTGCCAGGTGCGTTCCAAACCCCGCCAACCCGAGCTCAAGCGGACTGGACTTTAAATCGGTTGCTTTCGCTGCCGTTAGGCTGCTGCAGCTACCGGAGCAGTGTTGTCATTTGCAACTACTACATGGCCCGATAACGGCGGGTACCATACCGAGCGAAAATACTGTCTTTATTACATGCGTCGATCCTGTTTCGCCCCCAGTCTTTCAGCCGCCGTTACCTGTCTCTGGCTTTATATCAGAACAGGGTCGACTGAAATGGTGGAGGCGCCGGGTACCGCCCCCGGGTCCGCTCTGCCTATTTCACAGCACGTTTATCGCCATAGCCGGCAAGCCGGCACCCTCAATATAGGTCCAGCGGCGGCGCTTTGAAAGCTGTTTTCACAAATGTGATGTCGGGTCCCGGAATCCGGCTGGCATCAACAGGCCGGTGTTTCGGTTTTTGGTGGTGATTGCGGCTTGATCGCCTGCGGCCGGCATGCGACCTTGCCGGGGCATCATCGTGACAGCCGTGAGCGCATTTCATGCAGCAATATCTCGATCTTCTGACCCGTGTTCTTGACGAGGGCGTCGACCGCGGTGACCGCACCGGTACCGGCACCCGCGCCGTGTTCGGGCACCAGATGCGCTTTGATCTGGAAGACGGATTTCCGTTGCTGACGACGAAGAAACTGCATACACGCTCGATCATTCATGAACTTCTGTGGTTTGTTCGCGGCGACACCAATATCCGGTATCTGCAGGAGAACGGGGTCTCGATCTGGGATGAATGGGCCGATGAAAATGGTGATCTTGGCCCGGTCTATGGCAAGCAGTGGCGCCGCTGGCAGGGCGCTGACGGGCGTGAGATCGACCAGCTTGCCGCGCTTATCGAGGCCATCCGGACCACCCCGGAATCGCGGCGCCTGATGCTGTCGGCATGGAACCCGGCCGACCTGCCTCACATGGCGTTGCCGCCCTGCCACTGTCTTTTCCAGTTCTTTGTCGCCAATGGGCGGTTGTCCTGTCAGCTCTATCAGCGCAGCGCCGACATCTTTCTGGGCGTGCCGTTCAACATCGCCTCCTACGCATTGCTGACGCATATGATCGCCGCGGTATGCGATCTGCGGCCCGGCACCTTTGTCCATACGCTTGGTGACGCGCATCTCTATTCAAACCATTTCGATCAGGCACGGCTGCAACTGACCCGTAGGCCGGGCCCGCTGCCACAGCTGGTGCTGCGGCGTGTTCCAGACAGCATTGACGGCTTTACCTTCGACGATTTCGAGATCACCGGCTATGAGGCGGCGCCGAGCATCCCCGCGCCGATTGCTGTCTGAGATGACCGCCGGGCTTGAGATGGTCGCCGTCGTGGCGATGGCGCAAAACCGGGTGATTGGCGATGGCAGCGGGCTGCTGTGGCATCTGCCGGCGGATCTGAAGCGGGTCAAGGCGCTGACAATGGGCTGCCCGCTGATTATGGGGCGTCGCACCTGGGATTCCATCGGCCGGGCATTGCCGGGGCGCGCCAGCATCGTGATGACCCGTGATGCCGGCTGGAGCGGCGAGGGCGCCCTTCGCGCCGGCAATATGGATGAGGCGGTGCGTCTGGCGCGCGGCTGGATCGATGCGACCGAGGGCGCGCGGTCCGAGATCATCCTGTTTGGTGGCGGCGAGATCTATGCCGCCGGACTGGCGCTGACCAACCGCATTGAACTGACAATTATCGAGATCGACCCGGATGGTGGGCCGGCGGCGGCTTTGTTTCCGGAACTCGACCCCGCGGCATGGGGCCGAGAGACGCTGGAGGTTGTGTCGGCTGATGGCGATGTGCCGGCGCACCGCTATGAAAGGCTGACCCGCAAGGTGCCGGTTCTGGTTTAGGTCAGTAAGGTCGGGTGAGACGCAGGTCCCGCCCCACCCGTGACACACCAGTCCATGACGCTCCAAGTCCGTGACACTCCAGGCTATGCCAATTCAGGCTATGCCGATTCAGTCCATAACGATCTTCGGCCCGGCTTTCGGCGTGGCGGCAAGCTGTTCCAGAACCCGGTCGGCGATGGCGCGGTAATGCGCGGCGTGCGGCCCGTCCGGGTCCTTTGCGACGACAGGCGTGCCGGCATCCGACGTGGCCCGGATCGTCATTTCCAGCGGCACCTCGCCAAGGAAGGGGGCGCCGATGCGCGCAGCCTCCGCGGCCGCGCCGCCATGACCGAACACATCATGCCGCCCGCCACAGTCGGGACAGATGAAGTGGCTCATATTCTCGACAATGCCAAGCACCGGCACATTGACCTTGCGGAACATGTTCAGACCCTTGCGGGCATCGATCAGCGCCAGATCCTGCGGTGTCGAGACGATCACCGCGCCCGAGAGAGCGGCGCGCTGTGACAGTGTCAGCTGGGCATCGCCGGTGCCGGGCGGCATGTCGATGATCAGCACATCCAGATTGTCCCAGGCGACATCGCGAAGCATCTGTTCAATCGCGCTCATCACCATTGGGCCGCGCCAGATGGTCGGCGCATCCTCGGCCACAAGATAGCCGATCGACATGGTCTGCAGACCCCAGGCTTCAATCGGGACGATCTTCTTGCCATCGCTCTGCGGCTTGCGGTTCTGGCCGATCAGCCGCGGCAGGGACGGTCCATAGATATCGGCATCGAGGATGCCGACACGCTGGCCGGTTGCGGCGATCGCCAATGCCAGGTTGATGGCGGTGGTCGATTTGCCAACGCCGCCCTTGCCGGAGGCCACAGCAATCAGATGGCCGGCCGGCTTCAGCGGTTCACGTGAGGCGGCCTCACCGCTGGCAGGGCGCGATGATGGCTGGCTTGGTGCGGCCTGATGCGCGGCCTGATGCGCGGTCAGCATCGCGGTCGCCGACAGCACCCCGTCAAGCGCTTTCACCGCCCCTTCGCTGGCGCTGCGGATCGCGTCTGCCTGATCCTTTTCTGCCGGATTGATCTCGATCGTGAAGCCGACATGACCGTCCTTGATGACGATGCCGGAAACCTGTCCAGCGGCGACAATATCGGTATCCTTGCCGGGTGCCGTCACCGTCGCGAGCGCTGCTGTGACTGTTGCGTCTGTCAATTCAGTGGCCATGCTTGAAATCACCAGCCTGTGTGCAAATATGAGGAGGACTTGAGGGTGACATAAGCCGTCTGCGGTGGTTTTGCAACTGCGTGATCATTGCCCCGGATGGCCGGGCTCTCCCACAGATTCAGGTGCGGTTGACTGCCACCTTCACAGGTGGGGCATCGGCGCCATGTCGAAACCGAAGGCGATGGAGTAGGCACAACATGCCATGGAATAATCAGGGTGGAGGCGACCAGGGCGGCCCGTGGGGCGGATCTGGTGGCGGTGGAGGTCGCGGTGGCGGCAGTGGCGGCGGCGGCAATGGCGGCAACCCCTGGGGTGCGGGCGGCGGCGGATCGCAGCAGGATCTGGACAAGGTCGTGCGGCAGGGGCGTGAGGCGCTTAACAGGCTTGTCCCGTCGGGCGGAAAGTCGATGTCCCTGCTGGTCATTATCGCCATCGCAATCTGGGCGATGACAGGCTTTTACCGCGTCAATCCACAGCAGCAGGGCGTTGTCCTGCGGTTTGGTGAGTGGGTCCGTACGACCGCGCCAGGGCTGCATTACCATATTCCCTATCCGATCGAGAGCGTGATGACCCCTGAGGTTACCCGCGACAACCGGATCGAGGTCGGCTTCCGTGACGTCAGCGGCAACAGCTCGTCACGTCGCGACATCGCAGATGAAAGCCAGATGATCACCGGCGATGAGAATATCGTCGATATCGACTTTGTCGTGTTCTGGCGGATCGCTGATGCCGGTCAGTATCTGTTCAACCTTGCCGAGCCTGACGAGACGATCAAGGTTGCGGCCGAGGCGGTGATGCGTGAGATCATTGGCCGCACCGAGATCCAGACGGCGCTGACCGAAGGCCGTCAGGACATTCAGGTGCAGGCCCGGGCGCAGCTTCAGGAGCTTCTTGACGAGTATGGCTCGGGCGTCCGCGTCCGCGATGTCCAGCTTCTGGCGGTCGACCCGCCATCCGACGTGATCGATGCCTTCAACGAGGTGCAGCGGGCGCGCCAAGACCGTGACAGGTTGAAGAACGAAGCCGAGGCTTTCCGGAATGATGTCGTGCCGCGGGCACGTGGTGCGGCGGCAAAGTTGATCGCCGAGGCCCAGGCCTATGAAGCCGAGGTCGTAAACCGTGCATCGGGTGACGCATCGCGCTTCGATCAGGTCTATCAGGCCTACAGGTTGAGCCCCGACGTCACGAAAGAGCGCATCTATATCGAAACCGTTGAAGAGATCTTCGCCAATGTCGAAAAGATCATCATCGACGAGCCTGCCGGTGGCAGCGGCGTTGTGCCGTATCTGCCGCTTCGCGAGCTGAACAAGTCGTCGGGAGGAAACTGACATGGGTGCCACTCGTCTTGTATCGATCATTGTGGTCGGTCTTCTCGTCACGGCGACATTCAGTTCGCTGTTTACGGTCAACCAGACCCAGCAGGCGCTGGTGCTGCAGTTCGGCGAGCCGAAGCGGACCATCCAGGAGCCGGGCCTCGCTTTCAAGCTGCCGTTCATCCAGGACGTCACCTATTACGAAAAGCGGGTTCTCAGCCTGATTCCGCAGGATGCCGAAGAGGTGATCCTGTCTGATCAGAAGCGACTTCAGGTGGATGCCTAT